>DDOS01000079.1 GCA_002341805.1 Aquificaceae bacterium UBA2488
TGATATTTATATAAATCTCTTTTTTGAGCCATATACTGCCATATAGAAAACTCATTTATACCAGCAGAATAGTATTTTTTAAAGCCAAAAAACTTATAAAAGTCCAAAGCGCTCATATTTGGATGCACAAAATGAGGTGAACTTAAAATCTTATTTACATCAGCAGGTTTAAAGACTTTTGATATTTTACCATCCGCATAAAGATTGAATATTAGCTTATCTTGTACATATTCAAAATCCTCATCTGTATAAACAGATTCTTTTTTACAATCCTCACATTCCCAAACGGGTATTCTATGTCCCCACCATATTTGACGGGATATACACCAATCTTTTAGGTTTGATATCCACTCTTCATAGTTTTTCTCCCAAATCTCTGGTATAAACTTAGTTTTTTTGCTTTTAACGATATCTAAAAACTTATCTTTGTAGTTAGATACTTTTAAAAACCACTGAACTGATACAAAGGGCTCTATGGTAGTTTTACACCTATAGCATTTACCTACAGCGTGTATATGTTCTTGTTCTTTTTCTAAAAGCCCAATATTTTTTAGTTCATTAATTATTTTCTCTCTTGCTTCATAACGCTCTAACTCTTTATAAGCACCTGCATTTTCATTTAAAATGGCTTGCTCATTCATGATCTTTACAATGGGTAGATGATGCCTTAAACCTGCTTCATAATCGTTTGGGTCATGAGCCGGAGTTATTTTAACTGCACCTGTGCCAAACTCTTTATCCACGAACTCATCTGCTATTATGGGTATTTCGTTTGATATTTCGTTTCCTTCTATGTCATACCTTGTCCAGTTTATCAAAGGAAGTCTTAGCTTTTTACCTATTAGATGTTTGTATCGTTCATCTTCAGGGTTTATCGCCACTGCTACATCTCCAAGCATAGTCTCTGGTCTTGTAGTGGCTACTATTATATATTCATTGGAATCTACCACTGGATATTTTATATAATAGAGTTTACCAGTTTCTTCTTCGTGTTCTACTTCTAAGTCTGATAAAGCTGTCATATCCTTTGGGCACCAATTTACTATGTAAGAGCTTTTTCTTATAAGCCCTTGTTCATATAGAGTTTTAAAAGCTTTTCTAACAGCCCTTGAAAACCCTTCATCCATTGTAAATCGTTCCCGTGACCAATCTACGGAAGCTCCAAGTTTTTGAAGCTGATTTTTAATGTTGTTTCTTGATATACTTACCCACTCCCATACTTTTTTTATAAATTCTTCTCTTCCTATCTGAAGCCTTGATAATCCTTGCTTAGATATTTCTCTTTCCACTACAAATTGAGTGGCTATGCCAGCATGGTCAAAACCAGGTACCCACACCACGTCGTATCCTTGCATCCTCTTATATCTGGCTATGATATCTTGCAAAGTGATATTTAATGCATGGCCTATATGAAGTGAGCCTGTCACATTTGGGGGTGGTATCACCATGCTATAAGACTTTCTTATATTCCTAACCACATATATATTGGAGTTAAGCCATTTATCCAAAACCTCTTTTTCTATCTCAAATGGTATATACTCTTGCATAGATTATTATTATATAATATTAGTGTGAGTTTGAAAGCGCTAAAAATAGCCATAAGATATCTCTTTAGTCTGAAAGGAAGTACACTCATTATAAGTATAATATCCATTCTTGGAATAATAGTTAGCACTGCTGGTATTTTACTTACCAACGGTGTTTTTGAAGGCTTTCAAGATAATCTTAGACTAAAGCTCTTAGAGTCTATGCCAAACGTGATACTCACTTATATAGGAGAATCTCCTCAAGAGGATATACCAAAAGTTTTGGGGCTTTTAGAAAAAAATAAAGAAGTAAAATCCTATATATATGTGGATATGTATCATGGGGCTATTCAAAGAGGCTCTTATATAAGTGCTATAAATGTATATGGGATTGATTTTAACAAACCTTTGGGGTTTTTCCAAAATAAGATAAATGGCAGTTTAAAACCACAGGGTATTATAATGGGTAAAGACTTGGCTTCTATGCTTGGAATAAATATTGGTGATTATGCTAGTGTGATATCTCCTATTGGAATACAAACCCCTTTTGGATATATGCCAAAATCCCAAAACTTGGAAGTGGTAGGTATTCTTCATAGTGGTATATTTGATATAGATTATTCTACTATACTTATGGATGATAATTTAGCTAAAAAGCTTTTTAAAGGTAACCCAAGGACCCGTATTATCCAGATAAATTTAAAAGATCCTTTTAAAGCAAAAGCTTTTGCTAAAAGCCTAAAATCCACGCTAAATGACAAATTTATAATCACCACTTGGGTGGATATGAATAAACCACTTTTTGAAGCTCTACAAACCGAAGAAAAAGGTATATTTTTTGTACTAACGCTTATGATATTGGTGGCTTCTTTTAACATCACTTCTTTGCTTTTTATAAAGGTAAAAGAACGCATAAGAGATATAGCCATATTTAGAGTATACGGAGAATCAAAAACCTTTATAATATCTATGTTTTTAATACAAGGGATTATACTAAGTATAATGGGTTTTATACTTGGAGCTATAGCTTCTTATGTTTTAGAGCTTTTAATAAACATATTTAAACTAATAAGGGTAGAAAAAAGTATATATCTAATGTCTTATGTGCCAGTAGAAATCTCTTATATGGATATAATAAAAGTGTTTTTGCTGGTGATAAGCCTTAGTATGTTAGCAAGTTTAATACCTTCTTTTTATGCTATAAGAGAAAATATTGTGAGGATATTAAGAAATGACTGATGAAATTATTATAAGACTTCAAAACATATCAAAAAGATATAAAGATACTATTGTATTTGAAAATTTAAATTTAGAAGTAAAAAAGGGGGAGTTTTTAGGCATAATGGGGCCATCTGGATGTGGTAAATCCACCACCCTTCATATA
>DDOS01000128.1:0-5190 GCA_002341805.1 Aquificaceae bacterium UBA2488
AGAAGGTGGTATGGATATAGAAGAAGTGCCCCCAGAAAAAGTAAAAACCTTTAAAATAGACCCTCTTATAGGCTTACATCCATATATGGTAAGAGAGTATCTAACCGAAATGGGATTTCCTCAAGAGTATATTGGTGTTTTGAGAGAGCTATCTGAGTCAATTGCGAATCTCTATAAAGCCTTTTGGGAATCAGAAGCAAAGCTTATTGAGATAAACCCATTTGCTATATGTGATGTAAATGGTAAACAAAAAGTATATGCTTTAGATGCGGTGGTAACCATAGACGATGATGCATCAATACCACCATCTAAGATATACGGTGTAAGAAGTGCCATGAAAAGATCACCTACCGAAAGGGAAATTGATGCTTCCTTAATAGATAGAGACGATCATAGAGGAAAAGCAGGCTCTTATGTGGAGATGGATGGAGATATAGCTCTTATGACATTTGGAGGTGGTGGTTCTACAGTTACCATAGAGACATGTTATAACATAGGCTTAAAACCTACAAACTTCACAGACATAGGCGGAAATCCACCTGCTGAAAAGATGTATAAAATTACTCGCATAATATTATCAAAACCAGGTATAAAAGGTGTGCTTGTTTGTGGTGGTACCGCCAACAACACCAGAATAGATGTAACTCTTGGAGAAGGTGTGGCAAATGCCATAAGGGATTTAAAGAAAGAAGGTAAACTTGACCCAAATTGGGTTTGGGTAGTAAGAAGAAATGGACCAGAAGCCCAAAAAGGCCTTCAAATGCTATATGAAGCTATGAAAGAATGTGGGATAAAAGGTGAGGTGTATGATTCATCTCTACCCCTTACGGAAGCCCCTGTGAGATTGAAACATCTTTTAGAGCAAGAAGTTAAGTCTGGTGAAGATAGCACTGCAAGTGATTTAGGAGTATAAAGGAGAGCATATATGAAAGGAACAGTATATTTAAATGATCAAACAAGGTTTGTGGTAATAGGTATTACTGGAAGAGAAGCTTCTCAGGTGGTAACAGAAACAGAAGCTCTTTATCCTGGTTATATAAAAGCAGGCGTTACTCCTGGTAAAGGTGGTGCATCAGTGGCAGGTGTACCTGTTTATAACACCGCGAAAGAAGCTATATCAAATCACAACGAAATAAATGCAGGACTTATCTATGTGCCCCCAGCTTCTGTGAAAGACGCTGTTATAGAACTAATCAACAACGGCGTAAAGCTTATATATATTATTACAGAGCATGTGCCTATAAGAGATACCACATATTTTTATAACTATGCCAAAGAAAGAGGAGTTATCATCGTAGGTCCCACGTCTTTAGGAGCCATAGTTCCATTTGTGCCTATAAGAGTGGGTGCAATAGGCGGTAAAGACCCATCCATAGCCTATAAACCAGGAGGCCTTGTGATTTTATCAAAATCTGGAGGTCTTACCACCACCACCGCTGAGATGATGATGAGAAGAGGATGGGGTGTATACACTGCCATAGCTCTCGGTGGAGATGTGATATCTTGTACTNNATGTTGTAAGAAATATATACAATGACCCCAACGTAAAGGCTCTCATCATACAAGGAGAAGTGGGTGGTACTTACGAAGAAAATGCTGCGATGGCCATACTTGAGCTATACAGACAAGGTAAATGGAAGATACCAGTGGCTGCTTTTGTGGCAGGTAGATTTCAAGAAAACTTAGAGGGTGTTTCCTTTGGACATGCAGGAGCCATAGTGGAACGTGGTAAAGGTAAAGCCAGTACTAAGATAAAACTTTTCAATGAAATAGGTAAAGAAACGGGTCTTGTAAAAGTGGCGGAGTTTTATCATGATTTACCCACTTGCTTAGAAGAGCTTGGTGTGCCAAGAGACTTTGAAGATCAGACTGGAAGCTCTGTGAACCCTCTTTATTCTACCATATAAACTATACTCCCCTCCTGTGGAGGGGGTTTTATGATATATTGGATTGCTCTTTTTATAGCTCTTTTTTTAAATGCTTTTTCTAATATACTTACAAAGCTTAGTGCTATTAAAAGTTCAAAAACGTTCTTGATATTGGGACTTCTTGGTTTTGGTATTCAGTTTTTGTTTTATGCTTTTGCCCTAAAAAAAATAAATTTAAGTATTGCCTACCCCATCATGGTAGGAAGCGGATTTTTAATAATAAGCCTATATTCTTTTTTCTATCTAAAAGAGCATATAAACATATATGATATAATAGGTATTATTCTCATATTTATAGGTGTTTTATTGGTGAGTTTGAAATGATTATGGAGGTGTAAAATGGATTTTACTTTTGATAACATAAGAGACACATTTGAGGATTTCATTAGAATTGAAAACAATGAGATAGATATATCAAAGTATAGGTTTATAGAACCAATAGGGGTTGCCATATTAAAGTCTTTAAAATTAGAAAATCAAAATATTACTATAATAGGTGACAAGTCAAACCCTTCTTATAGTTATATAAATACTCTAAATAAAGAAGAATATGATCCTACAAAAAGCTATATACCCTTAGAAATTATAAAAAACGAAAGTATTGACATGGTGACAGAAAGAATTGTCAGTAAAATACTATCACTATCCCACGATAATAGATCTTTTAATGAAGATGACTTAAATGATATAAAACAATATATTAAGTATTGTGTAGGAGAAATAATCAATAACGCTGACAAACATGCACTAAGCCCCATAGGTGCTATCGTAGTAGGCCAATATTTTCCAACTATAAAGAAACTACAAATTTGTGTGGTAGATAGAGGCACTGGATTTCTAAAAAATATAAGAAGAAAATATAATGTCAACAATGAAAAAGAAGCTATAAAAAAATCTTTGGAAAAGGGTGTAACTAGTAGTCCTTTAGAAACAATGCCATATCGTTATATAGAGAATGCGGGTATAGGATTGTATGCATTAAATAAAATCTTAGAAAAAACAAAAGGAAGATTTCTAATAATATCAAATGACGGTGGTATAATTATGGATTATCATAAAAACGAAGAGTATGATTTTAATGCATCAAAATCGTGGAAAGGCAGCATCGTAGCTTTTGAATTCTTTGAGGACAATATAAGCTTTAGCTGGGAGGAATTTATGAAAATTTATATACGGAGTGATGAAGAAGACATATTTTAAGCTACTTTGTTTTTACTGTAAGATACTACCCAGTTAAGGACTGTTCTTATACCATCTTTGGCATTTTGAACCTTTATTTTGCTTTTCACAAAATCTAAACCTTTTCTTCTTACTAACACACCTATTAGCTCATCGCCAAAACCTTGAGTTATAAGGTCTATACCTTTAAAGTCCAAAATCACTATATCGTTTTTTTTCAATTCTCTTTCTAGGATAAGCCTTAGGAAAAATCCTGCATCTCTCGAGACTAAGCTACCAAACATAGGAAAAACTTTTTTCACCTCTATAATCTTCGTCTTCATAATTATAATTATAATCCATCTTTTTTGCTACAACAACCGATTTAAATCATATATTCTTGTTCTCATGGCAGGCTCTTACAAAAGAGACGAAGAGTTTGTGGGGGCCAAAGGGTTTACTCTTAAATTCTGGATGAAATTGACAACCTAAAAACCAAGGATGGCCTTGAAGCTCTAAGATTTCCACCAAGTTTCTTTCTTTATTTATACCAGAGGCGATAAAGCCTTGTTTTTCAAACATATCCAAATACTTGTTATTAAACTCGTATCTATGACGATGTCTTTCTGATATCTTACTTGCTTGGTAAATGTTATATGCTTTTGTATTGGGCTTTAAATAGCAAGAATAAGCCCCAAGTCTCATGGTACCGCCCATAGCTTCTATGAGTTTTTGCTCTTGCATAATATCTATAACAGGATGTTTGGTGTTTGGTTCAAACTCGGTGGAGTTTGCTTCTAAAAGCCCTAAAACATTTCTTGCAAATTCCACTGCCATTAGTTGCATACCAAGACATATGCCAAATGTTGGTTTTTTGTGAGTTCTGCCAAAGTTAATGGCCTGAATCTTGCCTTCTATACCCCTTTCTCCAAATCCTCCCGGTATTAATATGCCGTCTGATTTTTCAAGCTCCTCTTCATTTAAATTCTCTGCATCCATCCAAGAGATGTTTACCTTTAATGTATTCTCTATGCCCGCATGTATGAGAGCTTCTATGAGACTTTTGTAAGCATCTTTTAGCTTTATATATTTACCTACTATGGCTATGTTTATTTCCTCTTGAGAATGTTCTAAATTTGATACTATATGATTCCATTTAGATAAATCTGGGGTTTTATAATCTAAGTTTAGGGCAGATGTTATTATATTGTCTAAGTTTTGGGCTTTTAGTATGAGAGGGATTTTATATATATAATCTACATCATAAGCAGATATTACATTGGTTGGTTTTACATTGCAAAACATGGCTATTTTTGATTTAACATCCTCAGGAAGCATAACCTCAGACCTACATATGATAATATCTGGCTGAATGCCGATAGCTCTTAGCTCTTTCACCGAGTGCTGAGTGGGTTTAGTTTTTAACTCTCCTGCGGCAGATATGTATGGAACATAAGTAAGATGTATGAAAAGCGTATTATCTCTTCCAAGTTCTAGCTGAAGCTGTCTTATGGTTTCTAAAAATGGGAGACTTTCTATGTCTCCGACGGTTCCACCTATTTCCACTATGCTTATATCCTTGTTTTCTGAGGCTTTTAATATCATAGATTTTATTTCGTTGGTAACATGTGGAATAACTTGCACAGTAGCTCCTAAGTATGCTCCTTTTCTCTCGTTTTCTAAGATAGAATAATAAATTCTTCCAGCGGTGATGTTGTTTATTTTAGATAGATTTGTATTTGTAAATCTCTCATAATGTCCAAGATCAAGATCAGTCTCTGCTCCATCTTCTGTGACAAATACCTCACCATGCTGATATGGGTTCATAGTCCCTGGATCTACATTGAGATATGGATCTAATTTTTGAAGTGTTATATTAAATCCGATAGCTTCTAAAAGAGCTCCGATAGAAGCAGAAGCCACACCTTTACCAAGAGAAGACAAAACACCACCAGTAACAAATATAAACTTTTTAGCGTGCATTCAATATTATAACATGTATAGCTTATACCAAACACTATGATATTAATCTTAATTTGCAATTTACTATATGATTAATCTTATCTTTTCTAAATTTGATATACCTATGGGCAGTGTTTTCATG
>DDOS01000128.1:5247-5457 GCA_002341805.1 Aquificaceae bacterium UBA2488
ATCTTAATGAAAAATTAACAATTCTTCGTTAAAATACCTTTATCAAATTTTTAGGAGGTATTTATGAAGAAAAAGCTGCTTGCCTTAGCGGTGTTTGGTGCTAGTGCTTTGATACCCTTTCAAAGCGCTCATGCTATCTTATTAAAAGCCAATGACAACGAGTTTGCCAATGTTGGGCTAAAATTAGCCATTTGGGCTCAAAACAACGGT
>DDOS01000032.1:0-735 GCA_002341805.1 Aquificaceae bacterium UBA2488
ATATATAGAAGTAGATGATGTAGATTATTTTAAAAGACATATATTGGCAATATTTAAAGAAGCCGATAAAGAAGAGACTATTTTAGACGAAAAAGCTAAGGAAATATTGAGGGAGAAGTTATCTTATATAGAAAAAGAAAATATAGATTATAGAACCGCTTATAGAACCATAAGATTGAAATTAGCTGAAGAGATGAAAATGGAGACGACCCTGAAAGGACGCATGAATCAGATAACCAATAGGATAAGAGACTTCATAAAAACAGATCCAAATATAGAAATTTTTGAAGAAATACATGTTATAAGAAAAATTATATCAGGTATTTTGATAGAGGCTGCCAAAGAAGAAGAAGATATAGAGAAAGAAGTAAGAACACGCATAAAAAGTTATTCCAAGAAAATAATAGAAGGCACATCTGAGTGGAACATTCTCTATAAGCGTATATATCAAGATATGCTTAAGCAAAGAGGCTTGGCATAATATAACAAAAATTAATTATTTTTTAATAAATTCTTAATACAAAAAAGTAAAATAAATATTAAAATATTTTTAATAACTTTTAGGAGGTAATTTAGATGGCTGTGAAAGCAGACAAAACCTTAGATACTTCTGGTCTCAATTGTCCATTGCCAGTACTAAAAACCAAAAAAGAGATGGCTACCCTGTCATCTGGTCAAGTGTTAGAACTTATCACCACAGATCCTGGTGCTAAAGCAGATATACCAGCTTATTGC
>DDOS01000032.1:762-2426 GCA_002341805.1 Aquificaceae bacterium UBA2488
TCTACCTTAAAAAGAAATAAGGAGAAATTTTATGGAAAGAGTTGCCATAATAGCAACTAAAGGTACTTTAGATATGGCCTACCCACCGCTTATATTGGCTTCGGTGGCTGCTTCAATGGGTATTGAAACGGCGATATTCTTTACTTTCTATGGTCTTAATATAATACACAAGGAAAAGATGAATCAACTTAAGTTAGCTCCAGTAGGTAATCCAGCTATGCCTATGGCGTTTCCTCCTTCTATGGAAGAGAAATTTCCTTTCTTAAAAAGCATTTCAAACTTTATACCAGGGCCTCCCCAATTAATGGGTGTAATACCAGGTATGACCGATTTGATGAGCGAGATGATGAAGAAATCCATAAAAGAGCATGGCGTANNAGAATTAATACAACTTTGTAAAGAAGCAGATGTGAAAATGATACCATGTCAAATGACAATGGACTTATTCGGATACAAGTATGAAGATTTGACTGATGGTCTTGAACCCCCAGGCGGTGCTATGACATTGTTTGACTTTATACTTGAAGCTGATAAACCAATAACATTGTTCGTATAGTTATGGTGTTATGCTTGGTTAAGGATGTTTTGGTTTGTAAAGCTTATAAGGATTTTATTATATTCTTATAAGTAAATCTAATGTATTTTTTTAGATTTAGTATTAAAATTTAATAAAGGAGAGTGTAAGATGGCGGTACCAAATGGTTTTGATAAGATAATCTTTTATTTGTTGACAGTGCCTTTTTTTGAAAGAGCTGATGCTGTAACTGGAGAGCTTATAAACCCTCAAGCGGGAGCTCCATTTTTCTTAGCTACGGCAGCTACCACAATGGATTTTGAAGTGGAGATGGTTATTACATCTGAGGCAGGCTTTTTGCTTATGAGAGATAATGCAAAAAAAATAAAAGTGAGACCAGGTGTTGATCAAACAGTGTATGATTTTATAAAAATGGCGAAAGAGGCGGGCGTTAAAGTGTATCTTTGTGTACCATCTTTAGATCTTACAGAAGAGTATAAGAGAGAAGATGTAAACGCGGAGCTTTGTGATGGTATTATAGGCGGAGCAGCATTCTTAGATAAAGTAATGAGTGGCGAGTACGCTGTAATCACTCTTTAAGGAGGTATTTATGGACGGACATGTATATGGATACAATCTTCCCATATCCCAGAAGACCAAAAGTGTATCATGGGAAGAGAAAGTTAGAATTGTGGAGGAAGTTAAGTCTGACTTCCGTTATCATGAATACATATTTGGATGTTTGAACTGCGGAGTATGCACAGCTTCATGTCCTTCTAATAGATTTTTTGACTATTCTCCAAGAGAAATAGTTCAAAGATTTTTGGAAGATGACGTGGAAGTGCTATATGACATGATGCATGAGTATATATGGGCATGCTCTCAGTGCTTTACATGTTGGATTAGATGCCCATTTGTTAATAATCCAGGTGGTCTTGTGGCAATAATGAGAGAAGTGGCTGTTAGAAACGCTTTCGATGCCACAAAAGACTTACTAAAGCCATATGGTCGTGTGCTATTGAAAGTTATGACCACTGGTAACCAGCTGTCTGCAGATATGTTACAGCCAGACTTCTTCCCAGACTGGGGACCAAAGATGGCAGACAATATGGAAAATCTAAGAGCTAAACGTATGGCTATACCTTTTGAT
>DDOS01000032.1:2478-2674 GCA_002341805.1 Aquificaceae bacterium UBA2488
TATATTTGATATGCTTGAAAAGATCGACCCAAGCCTATATAACGTTATAATGGACATGGTGGAAGAGAACGAAGAACGCTGGGAAGACATGCAAGAGGAGTAACGATGCAATTTTTGGCGTTGTGCCAAAAAAATTTTTTAGGAGGTAATTTTTATGAGTCTACTTAGATATGACAAGACCAAATTTCCAATTCAA
>DDOS01000032.1:2716-2882 GCA_002341805.1 Aquificaceae bacterium UBA2488
AGGAGAAATCCTTATACATAGGATCACAGAGGAACACAAACCTATAGAGGTATATACCAGAACGGGTCGTATAAAGACTGTACCCACCAACAAACTTTGGCATCATAAATCTTGTGGCCAGTGCGGTAATATACCAGGATACCCAGCTTCTATATTCTGGTTTATG
>DDOS01000115.1 GCA_002341805.1 Aquificaceae bacterium UBA2488
TTATCGTGGTAGACTTGTTATCGTGGTAGACTTGTGGTTTTGTGTCTACTATACTAACCATAATCTTTACATCTGTAGAGTAATTTCTTAGGATTAAGAGGAAAAGATTTACAAGATTAGTAACTTTCTTAGCTCTTTTTACTATTGCTGGTAGATAAAGATAGGTCTTTGTGATGCTCTCTAAACTCTTCTAATGCGGCTTTATAATCACCGTGCCTAAATACTACAGCATAAATAAAGAATGTTATAAGTTCTGCATCGGAGAATCTAGGCTTATTGGTCTTATGCTTATGTCCAATAAGATTTAGAACATCATCAACAAAACAAAAACACCTCATAATAAAGCCTTTTAGTGGCATGTTTATATCCTCCTGTAAGAATATAATTCATCCTAATATTCTCTTACAGGGGGCTTTTAAGTAAAAAGTTCTTGATATGATATTAATCATCTATTGAATTGGAAATTAGGGTTAAAAAGATATGATAAAATAAAATATCATGAAAAAAGCGCTTATAACTGGTATAAGAGGACAAGACGGAGCATATTTGGCTAAGCTTCTGCTTGATATGGGATATGAAGTATATGGAGCGGATAGAAGAAGTGGAGATTCTGGTAATTGGAGACTTAAAGAGCTTGGTATAGATAAGTATGTAAAGATAGAATACATGGATCTATTAGAGCTTACAAATATAAGGCATGTGATAGCAAAGGTAAAACCAGATGAAGTTTATAATTTAGCAGCTCAAAGTTTTGTAGGAGTGTCTTTTGAACAACCTATTTTAACAGCAGATATAGATGCTATGGGAGTTTTAAGGCTTTTAGAAGCTATAAGAGATATAAAACCAGATACAAAGTTTTATCAAGCTTCCACCTCTGAGATGTTTGGCAAAGCAAGAGAAGTCCCTCAAAATGAAAATACACCCTTTCACCCAAGAAGCCCTTATGCCACAGCTAAAGTGTTTGCCCACTATACTACTCAAAACTATAGAGAAGCTTATAATATGTATGCTTGTTCTGGAATACTCTTTAACCACGAATCAGAGCTAAGAGGTCTTGAGTTTGTTACAAGGAAAATAACCGATGCAGTAGCCAAGATAAAATACGGCATTCAAGATAGACTTGTTCTTGGAAATCTTGATTCTAAAAGAGATTGGGGTTATGCTCCTGAGTATGTATATGGAATGTATCTTATGCTTCAGCAAGAAAAACCAGATAACTATGTACTAGCCACTAATGAAACTCACTCAGTAAGAGAGTTTGTGGAAAAAGCTTTTTTAGTGGCAGGCTTTGAGATAGAATGGATAGGAGAAAACGAAAACGCAAAGGGTTTAGACAAAAAAACTGGTAAAGTGCTTATAGAAGTATTAAAAGAGTTTTATAGGCCAGCAGAGGTAGATCTTTTGATAGGAGATTATACTAAAGCCAAACAAAAGCTTGGCTGGGAGCCAAAGACAAAGTTTGATGAGATAGTAGAAATAATGACTCTAAAGGACTTGGAACGTCAAAGCAAAAATATATGAGCTTTATCTCTTATGCTCAAAATTTTGAAGATGTCATCCTTTATAAAGCATTAAAAGATGTAAAGGTTGGTTTTTATATAGATAGGCTGAGGCAGTATTGTATTAAATTCCTCCAACGGATCTATTATTTCCATCAAATTTCACTAAATGAAAATAGATGGGCTTTCCTCAAAAAATTGTGTAAGCTTATAATATTACAACAAAGGAGGTATGTGTGGCAAGAAGAAAGGAAACTGAGCTAAAAAAGACAATGGAGCTTGCAAGAGAGATTATGAAAGCAAGAGAAGAAGGTAAATCAATTGGGTTAGCAGAGTTATTAGAAGAGGTGATTAATGCATTTATGGATGATGGAAAGCCCTATTCCAGCTTTTAGGGAGAATCTCTATAGGTTACATCAGATTGTAAACATGAAATTTGAGTTAGGAGTTATGTTAAAATGATATACACAATTTTTTGGGGTAGTCTCAAAGTTAAATATTTACATAAAACATGTGTAAGTATAAATTCATAGCTTTTGTCTTACTTGTATAACTACATGATATTTGATTGCAAAATTCACAATGTATTTTTATATTATTTAATACATTAATGAGTCCAGGCATGTTATTGATGGGTTTATCATATGTGGCTATAAAAATACCAACATTATTATTATTCGCAGGAAATTGTCTTATAAACTTTTTTAAATCCTTAGTATAGACTTTGTTAAGTCCTCCCTGGAATCTTTCTTTTAATTCGACCAAGATTTCTAGATTCTGATTAATAATAGCTATATCATATTTATTTCCTCTCTTTTTGTACTCAATAAATACATCATATGGATATTTATTTAAAAGATGTTTTACTAATTCAATCTTTAACCAACCCTCCGCTTTTGCTTGGGCATTTTGAACACCTAAAAAGTTAATTTTATTCTGTGCTAATCTATACATTGTACAAAATTCATGAGCATTTTGCTTAAACCATAGTATAGTTTCCTTAGTTATTTGTTTAACTTGTACAAGCTGTGCCTTGCTTTTAGCAAAACTTCCATTTTTTGTGCAATTTTTAGCCATTCTTAAGAATATTATATCAAATACTTACACCCAAAAGAGCATCAATTGCTTTACTCTTTTATAAACTGAATAACTAGACTCCAAGCACCAAAAATCCACCACTTACTCCACCCTACAAAATACTTTTGTACCAACCCAAGGATGCGGTTCATTGTTTAATACCCACATTTTATACTCTGGAGCAATGGACTTTATATATTGAGGTATTTCATAAAAATGTTCTGGTTTGTGATATATCGAGATGACAAGTTTTGGTTTGAAAGTTCTTATAGTCCACTCTGCGCCTTTTAAAGCTTCAAGTTCTGCGCCTTCTATATCCATATTTATAAAGTTTACCCTTTCTATATTATTCTCTCTAACAAAATCATCTATTTTTATAAGCTCTACTCTTATTTTACCGTCTGCTTTAATTGCACTAGCACCTCCAAAGTCTTCAAAATAAGCTACCGTGTTTTCACTCCATACACCCTTGTTGATAGATATTATATTGTCATAGCCTCTTATATCTTCTAAAAACTCATTGTAAATCCTTGGTATTGGCTCAAAGGCATAGACTTTTCCTGTTCTTGATTTGGAGGCAAAGTAAGTAGCATGTTCACATTCTGATTTAGAACTATTAGCACCACAGTTTAAAACAATGTCTCCTTCTTCCACATCAAAATTGATTTGTGGATAAGAGTAGCTCCTATGCTGATCTAACTCTAAAAATGGATGATAATTGTGGATATCTGCATATTTTATAAATTTTTTTTGTAGCTTATCTAATGTGTGTAAACAAAAATTGTAAGATTCCTTTAGATAATACTTAAAATCATTATCTTCGAATATGTAGAGAAAATCTTTATAATTTTCTGGAGGTATTCTTGTTATTGCATCCTCATATGATGGAGCAGGAATATAAAATGACATATATATTGTATCTTCTTTAACTTTATTTTTTAACCTATCAAAATATTGAAATATCCTACAATGGATAGCCGTTCCCACAAAATATCCATCTGCTTCATATTTATCCAAATCATAAAGCTTTATAATAGGTTTGCCAAGATATTCTCCTTCTTTAAAATCATCTATAAAAGCCATAACTTCTATGCCATGCTCTTTTAGATGATTAAAAGTCTTTTCACCGCCAGAGCCTGCTCCGTAGATGATAGCCGTTTTTATACCTTCGTATTGGTTTGTCATTTTACACCTCTACACCTAATTCCTTAAATAAATTATACCATCTTTCTTTAGCTTTTTCAGTGCTAAATTCCTTTACTCTTTCCACATAATATGCACTCCTCTCTTCATAAAAGCTTTTATTTTCTTTTAGTCTAAAAATGAGATTTCTTAACTCTTCTGGGGTTTTATAAAAAAGGCCTTTTTCACCAAGTACATAACGAGAAGGTGGTATATTATGAGATATTATTGGAAGGCCAACAGACATGGCTTCTGCCTGTACAAGCCCAAAAGATTCTTGGAGTATATCGTAAGAAGTAAATACAAACAAATCTACATTTTCTCTTAGATAGTTATATGCATCTTCTACCCAGCCTAAAAAGTTCATATTT
>DDOS01000061.1 GCA_002341805.1 Aquificaceae bacterium UBA2488
AGAATCATGATAGATGGCTTTGTGAATATGATGGCAAAGGTTTTTATGTTTTTAGTAAAAATAATATGGGAGTTTGTGGATATAAAGTTTATAGATATATTTATACATAAATTAGTGCTGTGGACATTCTCTTTTGGCAGAAAAATAAGGATTATCCAAAGTGGTTATCTAAACCAATACATATTTTTCATTTTTATGGGTGTAGTGGTAATATTAGGTTTAATTATAGAAGGTATGAGGATATAGTATGCATTATTATACTTATGGTGCAGGACTTATAAATGTTTCAATGCTTTTACCAATAATAACCACTGTTTTATTGATATTAGCTCCAGAAAAATATGTGAAGCCAATAGCTTTTATAGGTTCTTTTTTAACATTTTTAGTATCTTTATACTCTTTAAAATTTCTTGATTTTTCTCATTTATCTGATATATATCTATATGAAAACTATCCTATCATTAAAGAGCTTGGTATATCTTACTCTGTTGGTGTGGACGGATTATCCGAAGTGTTTTATATCTTATCCACTTTTGTATCTTTCTTAGCCATAGCTTGGTCTGTTAAAGATATTCAGATAAAATTTAGATTAAAAGAATATTATTCAATGTTTTTATTGACCACCACATTTTTAATAGGTGTTTTTACCGCTTGGGATTTGGTGGTATTTTATGTATTTTATGAACTTACCTTAATACCAATGATATTTGTGATAGGTGTATGGGGGTATAAATTAAGACTTTACTCCGCTTATAAGTTTTTCATATACATATATATATCAAGCTTATTCTTGCTTCTTGGTATAATGGCTTTATCTGCTTATTCTTTTAAAGAAACTGGCAAATTTAGTGCATTTTACCCAAACCTTGTCCATTTACATTTACCTTTAAGTGTTCAAATATTTTTGTTTGTGCTATTTTTTATAGCTTTTGCAGTGAAAACTCCTATAGTGCCATTTCATACATGGCTTCCAGATGCTCATGGAGAAGCGCCTACTGCTGGTTCTGTTGTCTTGGCTGCTATCTTGCTTAAGATGGGTTCTTATGCACTTTTGAGATTCAATATTGGGCTTTTCCCAGAAGCTTCTAAATATCTATGGCTTCCTATGGTTATGCTTGGTATTATAACTATTATATATGCTTCTTGGATGACCATAGCTCAAAACAATATAAAAAGATTTGTAGCATACTCTTCTGTTAGCCATATGGGGTTTATCGTGGCAGCTATGTTTATGCTCACTTTTCAGGGTTTTAGAGGTTCTACCATAGAGATGATAGCTCACGGGTTTTCCAGTGCAGCTTTGTTTATGATAGCAGGGTTTATATACAACAGGCTTCATTCTTTTAATACAAAAACTATAGCAGGTTCTGTGAGATATATGCCAGTTTTTTCCATATTGGTGGCTTTGACTGGCTTTTCTGCGATGGGCCTTCCAGGGGGTTCTTCCTTTTGGGGTAAATTTTCTACAATAGTAGCTGCAAAAGAGCATAGCTTAGATTTAGCTCTTTTGGTGTTGGTGAGCTCTTTCTTCAGCGCTCTTTATATGTTATATTTTTTAAGAAATCTATTCTTGGAAGGTAAAAGTGAAGGGTCATTTTTGGCTTTTGTGGATATAAGAGGTGTAAAGTTGGCGGTTATGCTCGCATTAGCAATTTGCATGTTTAGTGTAGGCTTGTTTCCGTTCTTATACTACAATGTTTTTGATGCTTCTTTGATACATTTATTGGGTATTGCTAATATGATTAAGAGGTAAGTATGGATATTAGATTGTTGTTGGGAAGCACTAATTTATATGAGTTTAGTTATCTTATACCAGAGATTTTGGTATTTTTTGGTGCTTTTGTTTTACTTGCTTTAGATATGATTATGAGAAGCTCTCAAACAAAGAGACAATTATTTTTATGGATATCTATGTTGTTTTTATCCTTAACTATACTTAGCTTTTTTATAAAACAACCATTTTTTAGAGATGTGTTTTCTAGAACATATACCATAGATATCCTTGGAACATTTGCAAAAATATTTGAAGTGTGTCTAACACTCCTTGTTTTACCGTTTTTCCACAAATATATGATTAAAAAGAATACATTTTATTATGAGATATATTATATATCTTTATTTAGTTTGTTTGGAATGATGACATTGTCCTCTTCTTATAATCTTATAGTTATATATGTATCCCTTGAAATGGTATCTATAGGTTTTTATATTCTCACTGGTCTTTTTAGAGGCTCTTTTCCTTCCAAAGAAGGTGCTTATAAATATCTTATAATAGGTGGTCTAAGTATAGTGCTTGCTTTATACGGAGCAGCTTTTATGTATGCAGCTTCTAAATCCCTTGATATCAGAGATATAATGTCTTCTTACAATTCTTCAAATGCTATATATCTTACCACTGGTATGGTACTTTTCTTGTTGGCTTTTACTATAAAAATAGGAATAGTACCCTTTCATTTTTGGCTGCCAGATGCATATACGGCAGCTCCTACTCCGGTGACAGGTTTTATGGCTTCTGCAGGAAAGATTGCATTTTTTATACCACTTTTACGGCTAATGCCCTATGTTAACCAACATCTTTATAATTCTTGGATGATAGCAGTTGGTATGTTGGCAGCCCTGACTATGATAGTGGGAAACGCTTTAGCTTTGGTTCAAACAGATCTTAAAAGATTGTTGGCTTATTCTTCCATAGCCCATAGCGGATATATCCTGTCGGTGCTTTCTTCTAATTCAAGTATGGGTTTAAAAGCGGCTATTTATTTTGTTTTCGTTTATGGGATTATGGGGCTTGGAGCGTTTTTAGTGTTAAGTATTTTAGAACAAAGTGAAAATTGGGAAAACTCAATTCATCAGATTGGTGGACTTTATAGGAATACTGGATTTTTAAGCATCAGCTTTGCGATGTTTTTGTTTGCCCTTCTTGGAATACCACCTACAGTGGGCTTTGTGGGTAAAGCTTTGGTATTTCTTGGGCTTGCTATGAAAAATATATATTGGCTTGCGATAGTGCTTATAATAGCTACTGCTATATCCACTGGATACTATGTTAGGCTCGTGGTATTGATGTTTATGAAAGATGCAGAGATACGCTTTAAACCAGATGCCGATACTCTTGAAAACGCTTCAGTGTGGACATTGGCAATATTAACTATTTTGCTTGGGATGTTGCCTATGGTACTTTGGACTGGTATAAGCAACATATCAGAATTTTTGTTTAAAATAGCGATGTTGAGGTGAATGCTATGGCATACATAGGTCTTTTGTCTTTATTGGCGGTAATGCTTGGACTCAGCGTAGTTTTGATATCTTTAAACTGGCTTTTAGGACCTAAGAAGAAAGAAGCTTATAAGCGATATCCTTATGAATGTGGTGTGCCTTTATACACAGAAACCGCTCAGACTACATTTCATCAAGGATACTATATATTGGGGCTTTTGTTATTATTATTTGATATTGAAGTGGCTTATCTTTTTCCATGGGCGGTGGTTTATGAATTTTTAGGAGCTTTCGGATTTTTAGAGGTGTTTTTGTTTTTACTTATATTAACCTTTGGTCTTGTTTATGCATGGCGTAAAGAAGCCCTCGACTGGCAATTTGATTTGGAGAGTATGTGATGCAGGCTTCTGAGAATACATTAAACGAAATTAAACAAAGACTTCCATTTACAGAAGTGAAAAAAGATAAAAATATATCTATAGTGTATGTGAAACAAGAGTATCTTATAGAGACTTTAAAAGCTATAAAACAAGAGTTTGGCTTTAAACTATTTATAGATCATTCTGTTATAGACACGATGCAAGCAGAAAATCGCTTCGAGGCTTTTTATATACTATATAACATAGATAAGAAAGAAAGAATTTTAATAAAGACAAATACTAACAGCGCCTTACCAAGTATAGAAAAACTCTGGTTTGCAGGGAAATGGGCAGAAAGAGAAGCTTATGATATGTTTGGGATAACTTATGAGGATCATGAACATCTTGTTAGAGCTTTCATGTGGGACACATACAACTATTTCCCTTTAAGAAAAGATTTTCCTCTTGAAGGATATGAGAGTGTTGAACTTCCTTCTTTGAATGAAACAATGTTTGGGGACAATCTTACGGGCACCATGAATTATAAGCGTATGCATACCTATGTGCCTACCCTAAAAGATCTTGAAATCACTGAGAGAAATAGAATAGAGAAAAAAGCTCAAGTGGTACTAAACTGGGGTCCTCTACATCCTGGAACCCACGGTACAATGTGGTTTTTATTTGACTTAGAGGGTGAAAAAGTAGTCCAAACCGATGTTATATTGGGTCAGCTTCATAGGGGTGTGGAAAAGCTAGCTGAATATCAACCTTACCAGCAGTTTTTGGTATACACAGATAGGATGGATTATTTATCGGGACTTTGTAGCAATCAAGCATGGTCTGTGGCAGTGGAAAGACTTCTCGGTATTGAGGAT
>DDOS01000099.1:0-1509 GCA_002341805.1 Aquificaceae bacterium UBA2488
TATAGGAAAACAATAGGTAGAAGAACCCATAGTGGAGTTTGTAATGGAAGAAAATGTAATTGTAGAGGAATTTATAACTGCGTTTCCTATAGTTCTTGATATATTATTTATATTTGGATTTGCCAAAGGAGTAAAACTA
This sequence comes from Aquificaceae bacterium UBA2488, assembly GCA_002341805.1. Lineage (GTDB taxonomy): Bacteria > Aquificota > Aquificia > Aquificales > Aquificaceae > Hydrogenobaculum. The sequence continues at coordinate 140 of DDOS01000099.1, forward strand.
TAAAAAGTAGAAGAGTTTATGTAAGCGCTGAGAGATGTAAAGCAATCTTTTATGATACCTTGACCGCCGTTTCCGGCACCGCAAAGATTATCTATGAGTGTTTTATATACATCGTTTGTTTGGTGCATGTACATATCTATATCAGGTGGTACTACATAAACCGTTGCATAAGATAATTTATTTACGAAGAAAAATATAGTTATCCCTCCTAAAAGAAGGCTTGAGTTTATACTACTTTTCCTAAAAACTTTCATAATGCTATTATAATAGCAACTTTATGAGTTGACAATGATGACAGGTGTACCACGGAATATCGCTGATTATCCACTGGCTTGCATCATAAATGATGAAACTTTGTTGATGAGCTCAAATGCCATCTGAAAATAGGGTATTATAAGAAATGTAAGGGGTATTACTACAAGTCCTAAAGCTGCTATGTTTGCTGTGTCCGCCACACCCTCTACAAACACACCTAAATCCTGAAGTTTTTTTTGAGCAAGTTGGAAAAGTGTTTCTCTAAATTTACCCGTATAAAATGCACTCTCCAAAGATGCTATCTCTGTTAGTTTCAATACAGAAGCTAAGGCTTCTAAAAAACCCTCCAAATTAAAATCCACAGACTCGAAGGCTTTTCTTATACTTCCTCTTGAAGTTTCTTCTATATAAGCCATGATATCCTCTATGGGTATATTTGCCATGTAAAAGAGCCTGCTTGTATTTAAAATACGTACCCCTTCAAGCTCTTTAAAAATATTTTTTACAATTGGCGTATAATCTGGTTTTACTACAACGAAGAACAAAAACATCCCTAAAAATATAAAGTTTATTGGTATGAAAAATTTCATCAAAAATGGTAGATAAAAAGGTGCTTTTACAAGCTTTGTGGCAAGAAGTGTACCTGCTATTTTATGAAGTACATAGTCTGCCAATAACACGGTGGCTATAAATGTAAATATAGGCATGATTATCATTTGAACGAGTTTTGACTTAGCTTTTTCTATAGCTTCTGATATGTTTTTTAGCTCATCCAATATCCTATAAACAGGCAATGATTTATCTTCGGCATTTCTTATAATGGTTATAGCCTCTTCGGATAAATAAGGTTCGTACACTTCGGATTTTTTTATGCCAGATGTGATTCCATCTATTATATCGTCTAACTCTGGCCATTCTAAATATCTATTTACTCTTTGATATACCTCTTCTACAGATATATTTGCATAACCTGCTTGGACTTCTGCCTCGTATATGATTTTTTCGATCTGCTTTTTTCTACCAAACATATTCTTATTTTATAAGAAAAGCATCTATACTTACAACAATATCAGGTATTTTTTTAGAGTTTTTTGGATTTTTACTTGTATTCGGCT
>DDOS01000099.1:1528-3695 GCA_002341805.1 Aquificaceae bacterium UBA2488
ACATTGTCTGGATAAAATTATAAAAACTTTTGTAATCTTTTATGCCTCCTTTAAATTCCATATCATCAACATCGTATAGATTTAATCCATCTTTTAAAAGCCTCATACCACACGCCTTATAATCCATGGTATCGGATTTTGTATCAATAGGTTTTAATACAATATTTGTAGTTTTTGAGTAAATAGGAATTGGATTTGTAGAAATAAGCTTAGAGCCGTTGGCTGGGTAAGCAAATCTAAATGTAATTGACAAATTTCCTGTGAGCTTTTCATCTTTACCTGGGGCTGGTTTTTCATCTTTTATATAATAATTAATGTTTGATATATAGGCTGGGTACCCTATATTTGTGGTTTGTTCTATGGCATATGCTATATTCACCAGTGCATCTTTTGTGAAGCCTTCCATTATAGATTGTTTTTGAGCCTGGGTAAGGGATTTACCCATTGGAGGTGGAGGTGGTTTACTGCTGATTGGTATAGCGGTAGGTTTTGTTTTATGGCTTTTTATATAAAAAAATATACCGACACCCAATATTATAACTGCCCACATAGATATAAGGGCTATTATTTCTTTTTGCTTATACCAAGGCGGGCCGTATAGTTTTTTGATATTCTTTAGGGGCTCTCTTAATATCTCTACAGGCTCCCCTAAATATTCCGTGGCTATATAGCTTTCTGGGTCTTGATCTCCTATGATTTCTTTTTCTGTAATACTGATTCTATCTCCAGCTATAGAATACTCTAAAAATTTTCTTTTCTCTGATATTATTCTAATAGCTAAGTTTATACTATTTTCTTGCATATATATAATATCGTATAGGTAATCTTTGTACTCTTTTTTATCTGTGCAATAATATCTTATGCGCCTTCCTTCTTGTTTTGTTATACAAGCTTTATTTTTTTCTGGTTTTCTTGATGTGCTTACATTTGCCATATTATTTTTTCATCCAATATACTTGATTTTGGTTTACTACCAACGCATAATCTCCCTCTTGATATCCATTTGTATATACTTGACCATCTTTTGATATTGCATAACAAGTACCAGAACATATTATCATAGATATTTTTGGAATGGGAGGTGGTGTGTTTACAAGGGGTGTTGAGATAGGTGTTTGTTTTATGAGCTGTTTTAAAGAAGGTAGCGGTTTGGGTTTTGATTCTTTCGATACGAATTGTTTTTGTATCTCTTGTTGTTTTTTAGTATTTAGCTTTTCTATATAAAAACTTGCAAAAGCGTTGGAATTTGGTAAATTGTTGATTACCTGAGCTGGATTTAGTTCCGATAGTTGGTTTGTATTGTTGGTTTTATTTTGTTTAACTTGAGTTTGCATAGAGTTCATTTTTGAAGTTAATGTTTTTAACCTTTCTTGGGTTTTTTGATACTCTTGCTGGACATCTTTTATTTTATGATAAAGCATTATGCTGCTTATAAAAGCCCCAAACACAAAACCTACACTTACTCCTGTAAGGATATACGCAAATGGCATACTATTTTTAGCTTGTTGGGCATTTGTGTTGGGGGTTTTCAGTTTGGAAAAAATCTCCTTTATCTTTTGATTTTTCTCTATACTATCTTTTATGTTTTTAAAAAATAGTTTTATTTTGTCTATTATACTGGGCTTGTTTTTTGGAGTTGGTTTTAACTCTTCTGCCATATCTATCACTCGTAAGGCGTTGGATATTCATTGCCTAAGCCTTCATATGTTATTGTGATTATAAACTGAATTTTATTAGAATACTTATCCGTATTTCCAAATAAATATTTTACAAAAGGAATTCTTACTAAAAATGGAACACCACTTTCTTGATTTTTCTTTAAATCATAGACGGAGCTTATGAGAGCTATCGTTTGTCTTGGACCGAGCACGGAGGTTAAAACCGAGTTTTGAGAGCTTATCTGTGGGAATTGTATTGGCACAGTTACCCCTTGTGATATAGTTATATTTTGAGAGTTTAGATTTTTGATATCGTTTTGTGAGTAATAAACATCTATCATAAGCCTCTTGTCGCTTGTGAGCCTCGGAAGAATGGTAATACTGTTCCCTGTGTTAAGGTAAGAAACTACTGGTATATAAGCTGGAGTGGATATTTGCCCCGCCACCGTGATTGGGGGAATATTTATATTGTAAGAGCTTATGTAAGATTGACTTTGAGTAGGAGCATA
>DDOS01000130.1 GCA_002341805.1 Aquificaceae bacterium UBA2488
TGCGACATTCGGCTCCCAAAGCCGACGCTCTGCCACCTGAGCCACACCCCGTAAACTTGAAGATAAAATTATATCACAAATTTTTAATATGCAATATGATTATTCTTCTATTATCACTACGCTTTTATCAAAAGCTATAAACTCATATCCGTTTCCAAGCTTTTTAAAATGGCTTGGAGTAAGTGGAACTTTGCCTTTACCACCTGGTAGGTCTATGGCATAAGTAGGAATACCAAAACCGCTTAACCTTCCTCTTAGATAGTCCATTATTTCTAAGCCTTTTTCGATGGAAGTTTTAAAGTGAATTGCTCCTGTTATAGGATCACAGTGAAATAGATATTGAGGTTTTACTTTTATACTTAGTAGTTTTCTCATTAGTTCTAAAATGGTTTCTTTTTCATCGTTTACATCTTTTAATAAAACCGCTTGATTGTTTACAGGTATTCCAGCTTTTAAAAGCCTTAAAACAGCCTCTTTGGACTCTTTGGTAATTTCATTTGGATGGTTAAAGTGTGTGTTTATCCAAAGTTTATCGTATTTTGATAGAATATCAAGTAGGTCTTCATCGTAAAGGCGTTGAGGAAGTGTTACTATAACCCTTGATCCAATTCTTATAACCTCAAGATGCTCTATGGAAGATAGATTATCAAGGATATATTTTAATCTTTCGTTATCAAGAGTAAGTGGGTCTCCTCCAGATATTAACACATCTTTTATATTTTTATGGCTTTTAATATAATCAAAATATATATCTAAAAGTTCTTTTGGGATGGCATGGGTGCCTTCTTTAAAAATGCGCTTTCTCATGCAATGCCTACAATAAACCCCGCAATAAGAAGTTACACTTATAAGGGCTCTATCTTCATATCTATGGGTTAAACCCTTTATAAAACCCTCTTCGTTTAAAGCGTTTGGATGGGAGTTTTTTTGAGCAACTGGGTCTATCTCCAAAAGACTTGGGACTATCTGAAGCCTTATAGGGTCTTTTAAATCTTTTGGGTCTTTTACCAAAGATAAATAGTAAGGAGTCACTGCAAAAGGATATTCTTCTGAAACATCTTTAAAATATTTTATCTCCTCATTGGTTAGATGTATATACTCTCTTAGCTCTTCTAAAGATGTAATACGGTTTTGAAGTTGCCAACGCCAGTTGTTCCAATCGTTTTCATTATTGGTTTTTATCATGCTTTTAAAACACTTAAAAAGGCTTCTTGAGGTAAGGATACCTTGCCAAATTGCTTCATGCGTTTTTTACCTTCTTTTTGCTTTTCAAGAAGCTTTCGTTTTCTTGAGATATCGCCTCCATAACATTTGGCGATGACATTTGCCCTCATCGGTGGTATTCGCTCCGAGGCTATTATCTTGCTACCAATGGCTGCTTGGACATTTATCTCAAAAAGCTGTCTTGGGATGGTTTCTTTTAGTTGCTCCACCAAAGCCCTTGCTTTTCTATAAGCTTTGTCTTCATGTACTAAAAAGGATAGGGCATCCACTGGTTCTTTGTTCAACATGATAACAAGCTTTACAAGATCAGATTGTTTATAATCTATAAACTCATAATCAAAAGAAGCATAGCCCTTTGAAGCAGATTTTATCTTATCGTGAAAATCCACTATAATCTCTTGAAGAGGCATCTCATACTCTAAAAGAGCGGTATTTTTATCAAGGTAAGAAAATTTTACCTGAATGCCTCTCTTGTCTTGGCATATGTTTATTATGTTGCCCACATAATCTTTTGGGGTTATAATAGTGGCAAGAACATAAGGCTCTTCTATATACTCAACAAGTCCTGTGTTGTCTGGCATATCGTTTGGGCTTTTTATCTCTATGACATCGTTTTTACCTTTTAATTTCATCTTATATACAACGCTTGGAGCTGTGGTAATCACTTCTATATCGTATTCTCTTGAGAGTCTTTCTTGGACTATTTCCATATGTAAAAGCCCTAAAAACNNAAACCCACATCTAAAACCCATACCAATGGCGGGAGATGTTTCTGGCTCGTAAGTGATAGCCGCGTCGTTTATGGAGTATTTTTCTAAGGCATCTCTTAGTTCTTCAAAATCTGTATCCTCTGCAGGGTAGAGTCCTGCAAACACCATAGGCTTTGCTGTTTTAAAACCAGGAATGGCTTCTTTTGTGGGATTTGATTTTAGTGTGATGGTATCACCCACTCTTATATCTCTTACATCTTTTATAGAAGCTGCTATATATCCTACGTCTCCTGCTTTTAATATGGGTAATTTTGACATCTTGGGCATTTGAGCACCCACTTCGGTTATCTCAAACTCTTTACCAGTGGAAAATAGCTTTATGCGGTCTCCTACTTTTAAACTTCCATCAAAAACCCTTATAAAAGCCACAGCTCCTCTATATGGATCATAATACGAATCAAATATGAGAGCTTTTAAGGGAGCATTTTCATCGACCTTTGGTGGAGGTACACGGGTGGTGATAGCTTCTAAAATCTCTTCTATACCAACACCCTCTTTTGCAGAAGCCAAGATAGCCTCCTCTGGATCAAGACCAAGTATATCTCTTATTTGAGTTTTTATACGCTCTGGATCTGCTGCTGGTAAATCT
>DDOS01000072.1 GCA_002341805.1 Aquificaceae bacterium UBA2488
TGTGAAAAAAACCCAAGAAGAATGCAAAAAGTATGGTATAAATGCAAGATTTGAGACATTCCCAGGGGTAAACCACGCATTTTTAAATGATACCAGAAAAGAGGTATACAATGAAGAAGCTGCCAAAAAAGCCTGGGCTATGGCTATAGAGTTTTTCAAAACTCATCTTAGCTAATGGGTATATTACAAGAGATCGTTGAATATAANNCAAATCCTACTCTTATTTTGATGAACTTCTGGGGCGTATAAAAGAAGCCCCAAACACTCTATCTCTAAAAGAGGCTATTGCATCTTCAAAACCTATAAAAACTCCCGTTATAGCAGAGATAAAGCAAGCATCTCCTTCGATGGGTCATATAAAAGAGGTAAATATTGAAAATCAAGCCAGTATCTATGAAGAAGCTGGGGCTTGTGCTATATCAGTCCTGACAGAGGATAAATTTTTTAAAGGAAGTTTGGCGTTTTTAGAAAGAGTAAAAAAGATAGTGAAAATACCCATTATGCGAAAAGATTTTATCATAGATCCAATACAGATATACGAAGCAAGGGCTTTCAAAGCAGATGCCATACTTCTTATAGCCCGTATTTTAGACAGGCATCAAATTAAAGATCTATCCTATGAAGCTAAAAAGTTAAATATTGATATTCTTATGGAGATATTTGACGAATCTGAGATAGAGAAAATAAAGGCTTTTGATATAATAGGCTTTAACAACAGAGATTTAGATACATTAGAAGTTGATATTTCTAAAAGCAAAAAAATATATCCTATATTAAAAGAGCATACAAAAGGATTGCTCATATCGGAGAGTGGTATATATTCAAAAGAGGATATACATTTTTTAAAAGAGTATGATGGGTTTTTGATAGGTACATCTATTATGAAAGACAAAGAACCTATGCAAAAACTTAAGGAGCTAATATGGTAAAAAAGATTTTATGGTTTTTAGGAGCTATAATAATATTTTCTATAATAGTAGGTATTTTAAACAAAAAGGAGCCAAATATAGCCATAATAAGAGTAAGAGGTGTTATAATAAACCCACTTCCCATTGAACACGAAATTCAAAAAGCTCAAGATAATAACAATATAAAAGCTCTTGTATTGAGGATAGATAGCCCTGGTGGAGCCGTAGGAGCTGCTCAAGAAATATATAGGGCTCTTCAGATATTTAGAGCCCATAAAAAACCCATAGTGGTTTCTATGGGAAGTCTAGCCGCTTCTGGTGGATATTACATCTCTGCGCCTGCGAACTATATATATGCAAACCCAGGTACTTTGACTGCCAGCATAGGGGTTATCATAGATTATCTTAACTATAAAGATCTTCTTAAAAAAATAGGCATAGAGCAAGGAGATATAAAAACTGGCAAATATAAAGATATATTAGTACCGTGGAAAAAACTATCCGATGATGACAAAGCTTATCTTCATAGTCTTATAGACAATACATATCAGCAGTTTATAAATGCAATTCTATTTTATAGGAAAAACAAGATATCAAGACAAACCCTTTTATCCATAGCAGATGGTAGAGTTTTAACAGGCATACAAGCACAGCAAATAGGTCTTGTGGATGGAATTGGGAACTTAGAAGACGCTATAAATAAAGCAGCAAACCTTGCTCATATAGAGCACCCAAAAGTAGTATTTTACAAAAAGCAAAAATCTCTCTTAGAGCGCATAAGTGAATCTTATTTTAAAGGTGTTATGAACAAATTAGAGCTTATATCACCGATAAACACTATGTATATGTTTCAAAGCTTTTGATATAATAATCAATTTAGGAGGTATATTATGGAACATGTGAATGAAACATCCAATGAAGAAGTTTTAAGAGAGCAAGATGAGTTAGAACAGTTAAAACAAGAGTATGAATCTCAGCAAGAAAAAGTCTCAAAATTGGAATCTTTGTTAAGAGCGGTTAACGAGAAATATGTAACACTATCCAAAGAACATGAGCAGTTAAAAGATCATTTTAGAAAAGAAAAAGAACTTTTAAAAAAATATGGTCATGAAGCGTTAATTAAGGACATGCTTGATATTTTGGATAATTTTGAAAGAGCTATGAACCAGCTTAAAAGCCTAAATACAGAAGATAAAACCATAAATAACATTCTAATAGGTATAGATATGATATATAAAGATCTGAAAAACACCCTTCACAAGCACGGTCTTGAAGAAATAGAATTAAAAGGTCAGATTTTTGACCCAACAGTAGCAGAAGCCGTAGAGACCATACAGGATGAAAACTGCGGATCAAACGAGATAGTGGATGTACTCGTAAAAGGCTATAAACTTCACGACAAGCTTATAAGAGCAGGCAAAGTGATAGTAAATATTTCTGAGGAAGAAATAACCTGATATGATGCTAACACCAAACTCCAAGAAAGTGGCTGGGATTTTTATAGATGGCACAAACCTTTATTTTGTGCAGAAACAGTTTTTGGATTTTAAAATAGATATCATAAAACTTGTAAAATATTTTGCAAACTACTTTCCTATATATAACACATTCTTTTATTTAGCCTATAAAGAAGAAGAAGAAAAGCAGAATAAATTTTATAAGACTCTCACCTTTGGTGGTATAACTGTAGTAAAAAAAGCTGTAAAACAGCTAAAAGATGGAAGCATGAAAGGAAATTTAGATGTAGACCTTGCCATGGATTGCCTTCTCACCAAAGACAATTACGATGTGGCAATTCTCATAACGGGAGATAGCGATTTTGAAAAGCTTATAAATATCTTAAGAACCTTTGGTAAACAGATTATAGTAGTATCCACAAAAGACAGCTCTTCCATAGAGCTTGTTAACATATGCGATTTGTTTATAGAATTAAAAGAACTAGCTCCTTTTGTAAGGCTTGAAGAACATGAAAAATAAAGACATCTCAAAGTTCATATCCATAAAAGGAGTAAGACAGCACAACCTCAAAAATATAGATATAGGCATACCAAAGAACAAGCTTGTAGTGATAACAGGTCCTTCTGGTAGCGGTAAATCCTCCTTAGCCTTTGATACCATCTACGCAGAAGGTCAAAGAAGGTATGTGGAGTCTTTATCCTCTTACGCCAGACAGTTTTTAAATATAATGGATAAACCAGATGTGGATTCCATAGAAGGGCTTTCTCCATCCATAGCCATAGACCAAAAAACCACTTCCCACAACCCTCGCTCCACAGTAGGTACTGTCACAGAAATATATGATTATATAAGGGTGTTTTGGGCAAACCTTGGAAAAGCCAAATGTCCCATTTGTGGTAGGGTTTTAGAAGGGTTATCTGCCCATGAGATTTTAGAGCATGTTTATGTCAAATACAAAGATAGGAAAATACACATACTATCTCCCATAGTAAGGGGTAAAAAAGGTGAGTTTAAAGATCTTTTTAAAAGCATAGAATTAAAAGGTTATTCAAGGGTGAAAATAGATGGAGCAGTACATAGAGTTTCTGAAGCTCCAAATCTTAACAAAAACCAAAAACATGATATAGATATTCTTATAGATAGGCTAACATTTGGCGAAGAAGAAAGGCCGAGGGTTTTGTTATCCATTGAAAAAGCTCTTCAAGAATCAGAAGGTCTTGTAAAGATAGAAGATATTGATTCAAATACCCAAGAGATATTTAGTGAGCATATGGTATGCCCTGAACATGGCTTTTCCATAGGAGAGCTAACCCCAAGACTATTTAGCTTCAACTCGCCCTATGGAGCATGTCCTGTATGCAAAGGTCTTGGAGTGAAATGGGAGATAGATATAGATGCTCTNNGGAAGATATGCCTGTTTATGCTGCCATAAGGCTTTTTAACGATTATAACATGTTTGATTATTTAAAAGAGGCTATTTTTAAGCTTTTAAAAAGATTTCATATAGCTTATGACACACCTTTTGAAAACATACCAAAAGAGATAAAAGAGCTTATTCTATATGGCTCAAGAGATAAGTATAATCTTTACTTCGAAGGTATAATACCCCACTTAGAACAACGATATAGTTCTGACCAGGAAGGAGAAAAGGTAAAGGAGATACTCCAAACCTATATAAGGGAAAACCCATGTCCAATTTGTGATGGATCAAGACTAAAACAAGAAGCTCTCTCTGTATTTGTATCAGATAAAAACATATGGGATGTAGTAAAACTTCCTGTGGATAAAATTTATGAGTTTTTTGAAAATATACAAAATACATTTAGTGAAAAAGAAAAAGAAATAGCTAGTCCACTTCTAAAAGAGATTAAAAATAGATTGAAGTTCTTGCTTGATGTTGGGCTTGATTATATGTCTTTGGGAAGGAGTGCCACTTCACTATCTGGAGGAGAGATGCAACGAATCCGCCTTGCCACTCAAGTAGGCTCTAAACTCTCTGGTGTGATATATGTTTTAGATGAGCCATCCATCGGACTTCACCCAAGGGACACCAACAAACTCATAAACACATTAAAAGAGCTAAGAGATCTTGGCAATACTATAATAGTGGTAGAGCACGATCACGATACCATAGGATCCGCTGATTATATAATAGAGCTTGGACCAGGAGCTGGTAAAAATGGGGGCACCGTGGTAGCAAAAGGCACTGTGGAACAAATCAAAAAAGATAAACATTCTCTAACAGGAGGATACATATCTGGAAGGCTTTTCATAGAAACACCAAAACAAAGAAGAGTCCCAGATAAGAAATTTCTAACCATAAAAGGAGCAAAAGAAAACAACCTTAAAAATATCACCATAAACTTTCCAGTGGGTCTTTTCATCTGTGTCACAGGTGTATCTGGTAGTGGAAAATCAAGCCTTGTGTATGATATACTCTGGCAGTATGCCAAAAAACATTTTTACTCAAACTATGAATACATAGGAAAGTTTGACGAAATAACTGGTATAGAACACTTTGACAAAGCTATAAACGTGGATCAAACACCCATAGGAAGAACACCAAGAAGCAACCCAGCCACTTATATAAAGGTTTTTGATTATATAAGAGAGCTTTTTAGCCAAACCCCAGAAGCCAAAGCGAGAGGATATACACCAGGAAGGTTCTCTTTCAACGTAGAAGGGGGTAGATGCGAAGCTTGTGAAGGAGAAGGGTCTATAAAAGTGGAGATGCATTTCCTACCACCTGTTTATGTAGTATGCGATGTATGTAAAGGCACAAGATATAACAAAGAAACCCTTGATATTAGATATAACGGTAAAAACATATCAGATGTTTTAAATATGACCGTAGATGAAGCTTATGAGTTTTTCCAAAATATACCAAGCATAGCAAAAAAACTTAAACTACTCCAAGAAGTAGGACTCGGCTACATATCCTTAGGTCAAAGTGCTACTACACTATCTGGTGGTGAAGCTCAGCGCATAAAACTTTCTAAAGAACTCTCTAAGAGAGATACTGGTAAAACACTATATCTTCTTGACGAACCCACCACAGGACTACATACCGATGATATTAAAAAACTTATAAATATACTTCAAAGACTTGTGGATAAAGGAAACACCGTGATAGTGATAGAGCATAATCTTGAGGTGATAAAATGTGCAGACTGGATAATAGATATTGGTCCAGAAAGCGGAGAAAAAGGTGGATACTTGGTGTTCGAAGGCTTGCCCGAAGAACTCATCCATCATCCATCCTCTTACACCGCCAAAGCTCTAAAACCTCTCTTATTATGAGACAAGAAGAATATTTATTAAAATTATTTTCTTTCTTAAAAGCCAAAAACAAAGAGATATTTATAACATGGAATACCAACAATTCTTTAAACGGGGCATTTTGTAAGGTTGAAAACACCAGTGAAAATGGCATCATGCTTCATTCCGGAGAGGAAGGCATATTCTCCACCTTAGAGCCAAACCAACATTTTTTAGCAAGAGTAAGCATGCTAGTGTCTCCTATCATATGCAATGTTTTGTCAAAAAATAAAAACAGGCTTGTTATGGAAATTTTAAGCATGGCTAAAATAGATAAAGAAAAAAGAAAATTTTTAAGAGTATATTTAGATAAACCTATAGAGGGGACCATCGCAATAAGCAACATATTTTTCCCTGTTAAAATCGTTGATATATCAGAAGGTGGAACTGGTATTTTGGCTTTTAATGAAAAAGATATAACTCCTTTTGTAAATAGAACCGGTATATTACAAATAAATATATTTGAAAATATATATAAGTTAAATATGAGATTTATATGGATAAGTAAGATGTCTTCTAAAGAATATTTTATGGGCGTAGAGTTTTTATTGGATAATTTTCAAAAAAACCAAATACAAAAGCTAATGATAGATGATATGTACAATATAGAACAAACTATGCTTGATTTTCTGAGTTTTTTATAAAGCTTATAAGCTCTTCAAGAGGCATTGGCTTTGCCAATAGATATCCTTGGACATAATCACAGCCTAAATCCTTTAAAGCTTCGAGCTGTTCTTTTGTTTCCACGCCTTCTGCTATAGTTTTCATACCAAGGTTATGAGCAAGCTCTATAATAGTTTTTACTATAGATTTTGTTTTTATGTTTTTAAGAATATCTCTTACAAAGGAAATATCTATTTTGAGATTATCTATAGGAAGATCTTTTATATAAGAGAATGAGCTATATCCTGTACCAAAATCATCTAAGGATGTTTTAAAACCAGATTGTTTAAACTTAATGAGCGTATCTATGGCTTTTGATACATTTTCTAAGAACACACTCTCCGTTATTTCTACGGCAATACAATCTCCCGTAAAATCTTTATATCTTCTTATAATGTCCATAACTTTTGTATATACATCTTCTGTTTTAAAAGATAATGCTGATATATTTATAGACATAGGTGGTATATGCCCAAATATTTCAGATAATTTTTTTATGTCTTGACAAACTCTATCCACAAGCCAGTTTTCTAATTTAGATATAAGCCCTGTTTCTTCTAATATAGGTATAAATCTTATAGGCGGAACTAAACCAAGGTCTTTGGAAATCCATCTGGATAGAGCTTCAAACCCTACTATTTTAAGACTTTTAATATCAAAATAAGGCTGATAGTATAGAACAAATTCGTTATTCTCAAAAGCATTTTCCAAGTGTCTTTTATAAAGCAAGAACTCAGAAGCTCTTATGTTTAGCTCATCTGTATAAAACACATACAACCATTCAGGGCCTTGTTTTGCTTTAGCAAGTGCTATATCTGCTTTTTTATATACCTCTTCAGCTGTAGGCCCATCATCTGGAAATATTGATATACCTATTTGAAAGCTAACATTCATATAATGGCCATCTACATATATTGGTGTTTCAAAAGTTTTTTTAACTTTATCTAATAAATAAATTACATCTTCTTTTTTATCAAGATCTATTAGTATAATCCCAAAGGTGTCTCCTGATATTCTGCTTATTGTATCAGTAGGCCTAAAAGTTTGTTTTAATCTTATAGCTATTTCCTTTAAAACTTTATCACCTATTTTTTTACCATATATATCGTTTATATATGTAAATCTATATATATCAATCAAAACAAGAGCACCTGTATATTTAGCAAGACCCGTCTGAGCTATCTCATTGGCTCTTGATACATGTAAATCAAGTTCTGTCATCAAGAAATTATAAGAAAACAAATTTGTAATCAAGTCTTGGTTAATAAGAAAATTTATATGCTCTTCTAAGGCTTTTTGTTTGGAAATATCATTTCCTATGTATAAATAACCACTATTTTTAAGAGGTATCGCCACCATATTTACCAATGCATAACCATCTTTGCTTTTACAAGGCACTACACCCTCATATTCTTCATTATTGTCTATTTTCTTATAAAATTCTTCGTAGTAATTTTTGTAAGTTGTAGCTTCTTCAACATGAAAAATATTTATATTTTTGCCAATAATATCCTCTTTTTTATATCCAAAAAATTTTAAGCTTTTATCACCTATATGAGTAATATATCCATCTTTATCTGTTAGAATAAAAACATCGATAAATTTAGAAAGTGCATTTTCCATACTTTGTAAGAGCATATCATCTTCGATATTGTCTAAAAATAATTCTATATCAGAAGAGAGCTCTTCAAATAAGTTTATCTCTTCCTCTTGGAAGAAGTTTTTATATTTGCAATAAATTCCAAAAACACCTATTATTTGGCCGTGCTTTCTTATAGGTAGCGCTGCGCTTGATTCAAAACCATGCTTAATAGCTTCGTCTTTCCATGGTTTAAACAATTCATTTGTTTCTGTATCTTCTATAATCACCACTTTATTTTGTTTAAAAGAAGTAGCAGCAGGACCTTTCCCAAGCAACTCATCGTTTATGGGTATGTATAAATAGTTAAGATAATCCCTATGTTCTTGTTTTGAAGTGGCATAGTAGGATGGTGTTATCATATTTTTTGATTTATCAAAAAGCCCGACCCAGGCAAACTCCGCAAAGATATCCACCGCCACATTACAAATACTTGTAAAAAATGTATCTTCTAAATTTTGATCAGTAGAATAGCATTCTAATATTGTCTTGTTTATCCCCCTTAGAAACCTATATAATATTTCTATTCTATTTTGTCGCGGTGTATTCATGATAGACTCATTTTCTTTTATAAAAGAAAATGTTGTTTATCTTAATGGTCTCAAACATGTGAGTATGAATAGGATTAAGCACTTCCGTCATAGAAACAACGAAATATCCACCTTTTTTTAGTGTATAAGCTATATTTTTCACAGCTTTTGATTTTGAATTAGAATCAAAATATATCAGGGCATTTCTACAAAAAGCAGCATCAAATCTTTCCATCATACTGGCAAAATCCTCTTCTCTTATAAGGTTTAACACCTTAAAATCTACTTTTTGCTTTATTTTTTTATCTATTTCTATGTTATCGTTGTTTATGCGAACAAATTTTTTATAATTTTCTGGGATATCTATAAGTATTTTTTTAGAGTATATGCCAGACCTTGCTTTTTGTATATATGTCTCGTTTATATCAAAACCATATATTTTATAGTTTGTTATATTTAGCTCTTCAAGAATCATGGCTATCGTATAGGGTTCTTCACCAGTGGCACAAGCATAAGAGGCTACTACGATAGGAAGTTTAAGTAAAGGAACTATATGTTTAGCAAAGGTTTCAAGTTGAGGAAGTTCTCTAAAAAACTTTGTTTCTGGCACTGTGATAAGGTCTAATATTTCTTTGAAAACTGTTTTTGTTTTCAAAAACTCATCTATTTTAAACTTAGCATCCTTGTTATCATGCTTATCTAAATAAGCATTTATCTTTTTTGCCAGCAAAACAAGTCTTTCTTCTGGATAGTGGTTTCCAGTAAGTTCATATATAACCTGCCCCAACTTTTCTAAATAAATCCTATCTACAATATCTTTTTCCAAAATGCCATCTCCTCAAAACTCAAGTTTAGCTCTATAGATTTTATTATATCATATTCTATATCAGTCACACATCCTGGTATAGCACTAGTTTTTTTCTTCAATGTAAGATTTATCCTTTCCCATAAAGCCCAAAGCTTGATGAGATTATGATCACCAGTTTTTAAAATCCAAGGAATACACATATCTTCATAACATTCTGGCCTCGTATAAACTGGATATCCAAGCCATCTATTTGTAAAAGAGTCTTCTTTTAGACTATTCTCATCGGACAATACTCCTTCTAAAAGCCTTGAAACAGCATCTATAATACTAAGAGATACTATCTCACCGCCACTTAATATAAAATCCCCAATAGACACCTCTAAATCCACTAGTCTATTTACACGTTCATCGATACCTTCATATCTTCCACAGAGTATAACAATATTTTCGTGTTTTGCAATATCTCTTATAAGAGACTGATCTATCTTTTTGCCCCAAGGCTCTGGTTTTATTACAAAAGGTTTTTTGCCAGTCAGATATAAGATATGAGCATAAGCCTCATAAATAGGTTCTGGTTTTAACACCATACCTGGAAACCCACCATAGGCTACATCATCCACTTTTTCGTAAAAATCCCTTGGGTTTATGGTATTTACTTTTACAACGTTTTGTTTTATGGCTTTTGATAGTATACCATACTTAGTATATATATTTATAATCTCTGGGAATATGCTTACCACATAAAAATTAATCATCTTTTAGAGTTTTTTTAAAATCCACATATGCGTTTTTAAACCCTGCTATAATACCAAAAGCTAAAAACAAGAGTAAGAAAAAAGGAGATGTATTTTTGTGGAAAATATCAAGTGCCATTTTGTCAAGAAAATATCCCACTCCAAGACCCGCCACAATACCACCAAGTATGTTAAAAGCAACATTTAGACCTTCAAAATCCTTGAGCTTCATTGGGCTTTTGGATAAGAACCTAAAAATTTTATCATCTGACTGCTTTTATTAAGCTCTTCAAGAGCTTTTTTAATAGATTCATCTTCAACATGCCCTTCTAAATCTATATAAAATATATAATCCCAAGCTTTTTTCTTAGAAGGACGGGATTCTATCTTGGTGAGGTTTATCTGATTTTTATAAAATATTTCTAAGGCTTTGTAAAGAGCTCCCGCTTGGTTTTTAACCCCCATAATGAGGCTTGTTTTATCTGATCCTGTAGGTTTTCCTATGTTTTTACCTATTATCAAAAATCTCGTGAAATTATTTTTCTCGTCCTGAATGTTTTTGGCTAATATGTGAAGTCCATACTCGTAGGCAGCTACTTCTGAGGCAATGGCTGCGACGGTTCCATCTTCTTTGGCTATCTCACAAGCGTTTGCGGTGCTTTTAGCTTCCAAAATTTCTGCGTATGGGAAATGCTTTTCTAAGTATTTTCTTGACTGAGCTAAAGCATGCTTGTGAGAGTATATTTTTCTAATTTTAGCAGGGTCTTTTTGAAGAGATAGCAAAAATAAGTTTATAGGTATTATAATCTCTCCCACTATAAAAAGCTCTGTATTTATAAGTATGTCAACAGTATGATTTACCACACCCTCTATAGTGTTTTCTATGGGTACAACTCCATAATGGGCATTTCCATTCTCTACAAGCTCGAAAACAGTTCCTATGGAATCACAAGGTATATACTCTGAAGAAAGTCCAAAATGTGATATAGCTGCCTGATGGGTAAATGTAGCTTTTGGTCCAAAGTAAGCTATCCTTACAGCACCCTCTAAGGAAGATATAGCTGATATAATCTCTTTATATATAAGCTCAAGGGCTTGAGATGGAAAAACACTTCCTTGCTTTTCATTCTCTTTTAAAGCGTTTGATATTACTTCTTTTTCTCTTTGTAGATTTCTCACTTGGATATTTTGGCTTTTCTTAACCTCACCTATCTCTTTTGCCACTAAAGCTCTTTTATTTAAAAGCCCTACTATTTGTACGTCTATGTCATCTATCTCTTTTCTTAGCTCTTCTAAGGTTCTTGTCATTCTATGTCTATTTTGGTGGCTTTTCGTTTGGTCTCTTGCTTGGGTGCTGTTTTCTTCTCAAGTTTATTCACCTTATAATCTACCACAGCTTTTAGAGCTTTCCAAAAAGCCATTTCGGATATACGCATCTGCCTAACAACCTCTTCTCTTATCTCTTTTGGAGGTAGTACCATCCCAAAAAGCGCTTTAATAGCTTCTTCTCTCGCTGTATCTGCACTATCCTCAAAACTCTCTACCTTTAAATCTTCCTTTTCCATGATAATATTATATACCATGTACAGATTTTGACAATGAGCTTCAAATCTTAAGAATTATTTTAACTTTCATGATATAATATAAAGCTTGAAAACTTCTAAAAGGAGTAGCTGATATGAGAAGAATAAGTATTGAGCTTTTAAAAAGAGAACTTGGCAAGAAGAGTGAGATTAAGAACAGTAGGCGTCAAGGGCTTATACCAGTGGAAATATATGGTAAGGGCGTGCAAAATATACATGCTTATATAAAAGCCAAAGACTTAGCCTCTATGCCTCACGGAACCACATTCTTAATAGAAGCAAGCTTAAATGGCGAAACCCTGCCATGTCTTCTAAAGGAAATCCAATATGGATGGCTTGGAGATAACCCTATACACGTAGAGCTTTACAACATATCCAATGTCAAAGAGACCGATGTGGAAGTACCACTTGAATTTGTAGGAACTCCAAAAGGTGTAGAGCTTGGTGGTACCTTAGAAATACACCTTCACAACATCGAGCTAAAAGTAAACCCAAGAGAGATTCCAGATAAGATAACCATAGACATATCAGAGGTTGGCCTTGGTGGTGTTTTACACGTAAGAGATATAACAATACCATCTGGTTGCAAACTTATGGAAAATCCTGAGGAAGTGGTCTTAGTGGTAGCAGAGCCTGAAGAAGCCTCTGAAACCGAAGAAGTTGCTGAAGCAGTGGCCACCAAATGATAAAAGCCTTAGTGGGCCTGGGTAATCCAGGCTCCAAATACAAAGACACAAAACACAATATCGGTTTTAAAGTAATAGACGATGTAATTTATAAGTTTAAATTGAAAAATTATGTCGAAAAATACATGTCGATAGTTTTTCATATAAAAGATAAAGACATATACCTATTGAAACCTCAAACATTTATGAACAATTCTGGCATAGCCCTAAAACAATTTGTGGAAAAAACTAAGATAGAACCACAAGATATACTAATTATATACGATGATATGGATTTAGAGATAGGTAGCATAAAACTAAAACCTAGCGGAGGATCTGGAGGCCATAACGGTGTAGAGTCCATCATTAGAGAATTGAGGACCCAAGCTTTTCCAAGGCTAAGAGTAGGTGTTGGAAGACCGGCTTCTAAGGAGCAAGTGGTGGATTATGTGTTATCTTCTTTTGAGTACAAGGACTTAAATATCATAAAAAAAGCCATAGACAAGGCTTCAGATTGTGCCATAAGAACCATAGACGAACCATTGGAATCTGTAATGAATGTATGCAATACAAAAATATCTTAAAAGCTCTGATACTTAGTTTTTTAGCTTTTAGCAACATAAACTGCTCAGCTGTTAAAAATACCATCACATACGAATCTTATAAACTTGGTGTGGATAGAAAGCAAGCTCCTTTAAGCATATTAGCCAACAGAATGGCCGAAAATACTTGTCCAAGTTTTAAAGTTTATAACAAGGTTTATACGATACCAGTGGTGGCTGTAATGACTTATGTGGATTCTAACGATATCACATATACCTCTGCCCTTGGTAAAACCCTTACGGAGCTTTTTAAAGATGCCCTTGTAAGAAAGTGCCATGTTAGAATCATTGAAATAAATCTATCAAAATATGTAAGTGTAAATACTCATGGAGATATAGCATTGTCCTCTAATGTAAAAGACTTAAGAAATAGATTTAATACATCCTATATATATCAAGGTATGTATACCCTAACAAGACATCAGCTCATTGTATATACAAGACTTATAAATCTACGCACTGGCAATATAGACAAAGCTTATACCGACGACATACCAGCAAACGATGAAATAAGAGAACTCCACGACAAATAATAAAACTTATGACTAAATATATTCTTTTCTAAGAGCCTTATACAAACATTGTAGTTTATGAATCATGGCAGACTTGTTATCATGACAGACTTGTATTAAATCTATTAGCTTGACTCTATGTTTTTATGATAAAATATTTAACTATCTTTATTTTGGAGGTTTTTATGGATATCCTCGAAATTATGAAAATATTGCCTCATAGGTATCCGATTTTGTTGGTGGATAAAATATTGGAAATGGAACTAAATAAACATATAGTAGGTTTAAAAAATGTGTCCGCCAACGAACCTGTTTTTCAAGGACATTTTCCAAGCTATCCTTTAATGCCAGGAGTTTATATGCTTGAGGCGATGGCTCAAGTAGGTGGTATATTGATGATAAAAAGTCTTGGACTTGAA
>DDOS01000085.1 GCA_002341805.1 Aquificaceae bacterium UBA2488
AAAGAGATAGGTTAAGAGCAAAGGTGATAGGGATATCGGGTTCTGCCGGTAAAACTACTACGAAAGAGCTTATCTCTCATGTGCTACCGGGAAAAGTCCATAAAACTTACAAAAATTTTAATTCTCAGATAGGACTTCCAAAAATCATCATATCAGCAGACGAAGATATAGATTACATGGTACTTGAGATGGGAGCCACTGCTGTTGAAGATGTAAAAAAATTAACAGATATAGCAAACCAGCATATAGGAGTGGTGATATCTATAGGAGAAGAGCATCTTGAGAGCTTTGGCTCTATAGAAAATGTAGCAAGAGGAAACTTCGAAGTTTTTGACTCAAAAAATTTTATAGCGGGAGTATATCCAAAGGCTTTTGAGAGTTTTTATAAAAAACACAATGGACTTAGCTTTTGTAAGTTTAGAGAAGATGCCGATATAAAGATAAAAAATATAACTGTAAACGAAGAGGGAACATCCTTTTATATAGACAACATAAAAATCACGATACCCGTCTTAAATATAGGAATAGCTGAGAGTACCGGGGCTACCATCGGTGTTTTAAAAGCTCTTGGTATAGATTGGAGGGATTTAAAAGAAACTTTTGAGGGCTTTGAAGGGATATCTGGAAGGATGCAGCTTATAAAAAAACAAAAGATAAGAATAATAGATGATACTTACAATGCAAACCCGGTATCCATCAAAAATGCTATTTTGACTTNNAGGATTTTAAAAAAATAATTGTTTTAGGAGATATGCTTGAGATGGGACAGTATGAGAAAGCACTACACGAAAGGGTAGGGACTATGATAAAAAACTCTTACATAGACAGCGTGTATTTTTACGGAGGCGCCATGAGATACGCTTACGAGATAGCCAAAGCTTCAAACAAAGAGGTGCTTTATTTTGAAAACCAAGAAGAGCTTTCAGCTTATCTTACTAAAAGCCTAAAACAAACATCCGATAAAGGCTATAAAGCTATGGTGTTAGTCAAGGGCTCTCGGGGTATGAAGATGGAAAATGTTATCAGAGGGCTTCAAAATGCGTTATAATATAAGCTATTGGAGGTTATATGGAAGAACTTGGAAAAGATGAAGTAGTGGTAGGAAGATATATAGTAAAAACTCAAAAATACTATTATACGAAAGATCATGTTTGGGTAAATGTAAAGGGTAATATCGCAAAAATAGGTGTCACAGATTATGCTCAATTCCAAGTAGATACGATAGAACAGATAAAACTTCCAAATCTCGGAGATTATTTTGAATCCCAAGATACAATATGCACATTAGAAGGCTTGAAAGGTATGTTTGAAGTGCTATGCCCTCTTGCTGGAAGAGTAGAGGAGATAAACTCCTATATAGAGGATAATCCAAATATTGTAAACGAGGATCCTTATGAAGAAGGTTGGCTTGTGGAACTTAGAATGTCTGATCCCCTTGAAATAGAGGATCTCATGTCAGCGGAGGATTATATGGAATACCTGGAAGAGCTGGTAAGAGAAGAAAAAGGCTCTGTCCCAATCATCCACTCCCCCGACGCCTTAGAAGAAGAATCCATAGAAGAAATCCCCGAAGACGAGCTTGGGTATAGCGAAGAAAGATAGGGCAATTATTTTTTAAGCTTTTAAAAGCCTTAAAAATTAAAAAATCAACTTGTTAATTCAGAAGCCATTAGCTCGGCTTGTTTTAACACTATATCTGTGGCCAATTCTTGCATATCTGAAGGATAAACATTAAGCTTGAATTTAACTTATCACTCTCAATAAGATTTATAATATATGTACTTAAAGCATAATTATTGGAAGCTAAGATTTGTTTTAAACCATAAAGTGAAAGCTTCACAAGAATTGGTATCACATCTTTTCTTAAAAGCTCTTTACCCCAATAGCTGTCGTTTAAAGGCGGGTTCGCTATCACGAAATCTGCTTTAAATCTTGTGAGCATCATTTAAAAAAGAGCCTTCCGGATTCCACTTTACCTGGGCTTTACCTGTGAGCCATCTATAGTTCTTACGGCAAGATTCATCTTGCAAAGACACCATGTGGTTTGATTACTTTCTTGTCCATAGATTTATATATCGCTTATTTTTTCTTGATGAGCAAGTACAAATTCACACCATCAACTGGAAAAAACACAAAACCAAAAACCACATGCTTATATTCGGCCGCGTTTATATTTTTCCTAAGTTTGTCCGCTACTTCCCACAGTTTTTGCTCAAAAGTCGCAACACTATTATTTTTCGCCATAAGTTTTATATAGCATGGAATTTTATCTTATCTTAAATATACCCTTATCCTCTTTTAGCTTGTAGAAATCTAAAACTTTTATATACAAAACGCCTCTATGTGGCATATAAATATAGGCAGATTGTATATCCAAATCTTTTGAAAGTTTTAATATAATATAAGAGATTTTTACCTTGCTCTTATCTATCGGGATAAATAGTATATCGTAATGTCCGTTTTGATAAGAAGTAAGAATAGGTCTAAATATATCAAAAAGACTTTTATTAAAAATACCAAGCCCTTCTATCTCTTGTGAGTTTTTAGTTTTGTATATGGATTTTGAAGAGGTGTTGTAAATAATTGTATTTTTCCCATCATATAAGATAATAAAAGGATTTGGTTTTTCNNTATTCGTAAATAAGCTTTATCTTAAAAGGAGGCCTGTTTTGAATATAAGCTATTCCTTCTGATACAATGGGTTTTTGATAGCCTATGGGGTAGAATTCTTGCTCAAAGTTTATTTTTAAAAGCTCTATAGTTTTTAATTTTAATAAAAACTCGCCCGCTACAGAGCCAAAAGCCAAAGATACAAAAAGTAATATATATAAGAACTTAAAGCGCATGAAATCTTCTTAAAAAACCAGACAATATCTCAAACCATAAAAAAAGCCCGTCAAATCTCAAGCTTTCGTTGTTATCGTAAAGTGTATTGGATATGACACATGGGTAAGCCCCAAGCATAAGGGTTTTTATATCTTTTTCTCTAACAGGGCTATGCAAAAAACACATGTTTTTTGTTTTTACAAAAGAGATATTTGTATTTAGGTTTTTAGTATATTTATAAAATTTGTCTATCATGTAGATTGAATTTTCACCAGCAAAATCCTCATAAAAGCAGCTATTGTTTACCCATCCCATATTAAACATAG
>DDOS01000021.1 GCA_002341805.1 Aquificaceae bacterium UBA2488
AGAGGAGGGTCTTGAGGGAGATTTAAATCAATGTAAATATAGCATAATTTATTATAATATTGGCATGGTTGAAACTCTGATGTCTTATATAGGCTTAGTGCTTGTGGGGGTTTTCCCTTATTATCTTCTTAAAAGCCAAAAACTAAAGGATTATACTATATTTTTTTTGGTGTTTTTAGGGCTTTTAATATTATATAATTATCATATCATAAGAAGCTTCCAAGTGTATGAGGTATTTGAGATTGTTGGGCTTGCGGGGTCTATTATCACCTTAAAAAAATCTTATGACACCCACAATCTTATAAAACTTAGCTATTACTTTTTATTTATTAACGGTGTTAGCTTTTTTGTGCTTCCTTTTGATGTATTTTTATTTTATTTTATGTCTGTTTTCTTAGGGTCTATTTTGCTTTATATACTTGGAATGTATATGGAAAATATGTATGAGAGTGCAAACTTTGATACATTGAAAGGTTTTGCTTTAAAATCTCCATCTTTTGCCCTGATTTTAAGATTAGATCTTTTAGCTCTTGGATGCTATCCACCTTTTTCGAGTTTTTTCTATCTTTTTATGGGATTTTTAATAAAAACATCATCAGATATATGGGATATTGAACGATATATCATCCTTATATATCTTTTCTTTGCAAACTTTTTATGGCTTTTAGAATAATGAGAAATACCATATTTGGAAAATCAAACGAAAACATCTTATATAAAGATATAAAACTAAGCCAGATGATCATACCAAGTCTTATAATTGTTGTTCTTATAGTCTTAGGATTTTATGGATTTTTGGAGGTAATATGAGTTATCTTGGTAAAATCAAAGAGTATATACCCTATTATTGGCCACTTAGTACATTTGTGCATCATAATCCTTTGCATGGTTTTGAGCATATGCCTTTTAGAAAAGCCTTAAAAGAGGTTTCTTATTTGTTTGGTGCAAAAGTTTACATGGAGCCATCTTATTATGTGGAGTTTTATAAAAATGGTGTTATAAAAAGAGATATATTAGAGAAAAACCTCATGGAATTTTTAAAAGAAATAAATTTAGAAAAGTATTTTCCCTATGCCAAAATGTTTATAACAGAGATTAGTCAAGATTGGCTAAAGTATTTGTACAAAACTGATGGTTTAGAAAATACCCTCATAGATTATTTTAAACAAAAGATAGATATACCTATAGATGAACTTTTTGAAGAACTCATAGAGCATTATATGTTTTGTGAAATCGTAAATATAATATTTGATAACAATACAACAGATATAATAGAAAAAGAGATAGTGGAGTTTATATCGAGGTTTTTGGACGAGGGGCAAACCACCATGTCTATGCCAGAAAGAGAGAGAGGCATGTTTGAGGCTTTTAAACTATACGAAAGTATAAACTTAAGTATATCTTCAAAAGATTATATAGAACAAGTCTTAGATTTGTTAAAAGTCCAAAACAAGGGAAGATATATATTTAATCATCTCATCAAAGATTTTGGATGGTCTGCTTTTATAAGATATAGAGAGGAAAATGAAGATTATTATTTTCAACAAATATACAGAGCTTCTGTGGAAGATTATATAGCCATAAGATTATTTTTTGAGTTAAAGTATATAAAAAGTTTTTATATAAAAGATTTTGATGGCTTGAAGAATTATTTTAACAAAAATAAGTATTATGTAGTTTTAAAGCTTTTAAAAGCCAAAAACTTATTAAGTCCAAAATACGTAGATATGATGGAAGAGGGCGTTAAACCCCAAAAAATCTATGAAGATTATATAGAAGAGAGGATAATATTGGAATCTTCTCGCATTAAAAATATATCAAAATCTCTTCTCATAGAATTTGAAAATCCAAAAGAGATAATAGAGCTTGCTAAGCTTATAGAGCATATAAAAGAAGAGGAAGGTTATATATGGTTAAAATCCTTGGAAGATTCTTATATAAAGGATTTGGTTAGGGAATTTTTACACGAAGAGGCGGATTATCATAAAAATATATTAGCAAGTGCGGTCTTCTGCATAGATGTGCGGTCTGAAGCCATAAGAAGACACATAGAAAGGGTAGGTAACTACACCACCTACGGCGTGGCAGGATTTTTTGGAACACCTATAGCTTTCATAGAGTTTGATAAAGGTCATGAACAATTTTTATGCCCTGCTGTCATAAAACCCTCAAAAGTGATATTTGAACTGCCAAGCGAGGAGTATAAAGAATATGAGACAAAGCATAACATAAACTACACCTTTAAAAAAATCCTTGATAAGCTAAAAAACAATCCCTATACGCCGTTTTTCATGGTGGAGGCCATGGGTTGGCTCTTTGGGATAAATTTGTTTGGTAAAACTCTATTTCCAAGGCTTACTCAAAAACTCATGAAGCTAGTAAAAGCCCAAAAACCAGACACCACGTTTACCATAGACAAACTTACAGACGAACAGATAGAAGAATACGCTCAAAAGTTTTTCGCTGAGAGAGTCCAAGAAGCCTACCACGAACTATACGGCAAAAACATAAGGTATTTGGAAGCTATAAAGATACTCAACNNAAATCTTTTTGGCAAGACACTGTTCCCAGACCTTACTTTAAAACTCACCTCTTTCATAAAAGCCAAAAAACCAAAGACAAAACTAACCATAGACAAACTCTCAGAAGAAGAGATAAATCTATACACCAATAAATTTTTTATAGAAAAAATTGAGCAAGCTTATTATAAAGAGTATAAAAAACATTTAAGCTCTGATGAATCTCTTAAAATACTTCAAAATATATTGGAAGATAAAGATGATAATATATCAAATATGCTAAAAACTAAATACAATATCAACAAGGATCAATATGAATTTCAAAAACAAAAACTATCCAACGTAGGCTATTCCAAACAAGAACAGATAGAACTTGTCTATAGATTTTTAAACCTCATTGGAGCGAATGAACATCTTCCTCGTTTTATGCTTTTAATAGCCCATGGAAGCGTATCTGATAACAACCCTTTTGAATCAGCCCTTGATTGTGGAGCATGTGGAGGCAACAACGGACTTGCAAACGTTAGAGTCTTAGCCAACATAGCAAACAAAGACTATGTGAAAGAAGCTCTTTTTGAAAGGGGTATAGATATAAAAAACACGATCTTTATACCAGGGATTCATATTACCACCACCGATGAGATAGAGTTTTATGACACTGAAATAATACCAAAAGAAGATATATCTATTTTTGAGAAAATCGTAAAAGATTTCGAGATAGCTTCTAAAAGAACAAGAGAAGAAAGAGCTAAGATGCTTCCTTATGCTTCAGAGGATAAAATATTTATAAG
>DDOS01000075.1 GCA_002341805.1 Aquificaceae bacterium UBA2488
TATATTTTTAGAGATGGAGTATATTTATATCTTCAAAGAGTTTAAAAGCTTTTACTGGACATATGGAGATTATAGAGATAAAGATGTTAAAAAATTTTTTGATGAGGCCAGAAAATACTATCTTAAATTGCTTTAGAGTGCTCGTATAGCTCAAAAAACTTACCTCTTTTGGTGATAAGTTCTTCAAAAGATCCTGCTTCTAATATAGAACCTTCTTCCACATATAAAATCTTATCGCAGTTTATGATATTTGATAATCTATGAGCCACTATAAGTATAGTTTTATTCTTAAAAGCCTCAAAAATGTTTGATNNATCCAAAGCTGATGTTATCTCATCCAAAAGCACAACATCTGAGTTTGTTAGAAAAAGCCTTGCTATGGCAATACGCTGTCTCTCACCCCCCGATACCGTATACCCATTTTCCCCAAGAATTGTATCAAGACCATCTTTTAGATTTAATAAAAACTCTGCTTTGGCAAGTTTTATGGCTTTTAGTATATCCTCATAAGAGGCATCCGGATTTGCAAGTAGAAGGTTATTTTTAGCAGAATCGTTAAATATAAAGACATGCTGAGAGGCAAAAGCTATTCTAGACCTTATGGATTTGTTTGATATGCTATCCAAAGTAATATCTCCTATCAACATGTCTCCCTCATAGCTTACAAGTTTTGGTAGTATGTCAAGAAGCGTAGATTTTCCAGCCCCCGTTGGTCCTACTATGCCAATTTTATCCCCTGGTTTTATATGTAGGTTTATATCTTTTAATATGTTTTTGCCATCTATCTTTACATACAAGTTTTTTATAACTATATCCTTCTTTAAAGAGTCTATATCTATATATCCATCTTGCTCTTTTTGTAAGGTAAGCATCTCTTGGACTCTTTTCACANNCATAAATCCTTTTTGGGTTTCCATAAGAGGCATCTGGATTAAAAGAAGAGCTGTGATATAGGATATAAAATTACCAGGAGATGTATATCCATGCACTATCCTATAGCCCCCATACAACAATACGAGACCAAATACGATATACCCAGTGCTTTGGTTGAATATAGAATTCATTACTGTATAAAATATTGTTTTTATACCAGATTTAAAAAGGTTTTTATTAGCCTCTATAAACTTTTTTATAAAACTTTCTTCTGCTCCAAATATCTTTATACTTTCAATACCATTTATAAGCTGTGTGATGTGCTGGTTTATAATACCAAAACGCTCTTGGTTTAGTTTTACATACTTTGCTCTTTTTGTACCAAAATACTTTATAGAGTAAGATATGACAGGAAACGATACTATTATGATAATAGTAAGATATATATCCCTATACACCAAAACCCCAAAAAGAAGAATAACAGTAATGGGTTCTTTTATCAAAGATAGCATATAATCTATGAGAATGTTTTTAATGGCGTTTATATCATTATTAAATCTACTTAGTATATCTCCAGCAGGATGGTTTATGAAAAAATCTACTTTTGAGTATAAAAGCCTTGAAAACATCTCTTGTCTAAAATCCATAAGAAGTTTTTCAGACACCATATTCATCAGAAAGTTTCTAAGGAAAAATCCTATTTGTATAACAACTGCTGCTGCTGCAAAAAGATACAAAACCATATATAGTTTGTTTGATTCTTTTAATATAAAAACATCATCCATTATGCGTTTAACAAGATATGTCATGAAGGATGTGCCAAGCCCTTCAAAGATAGACCCCAATATTACAAAAGACACTAAAACCCAATAGGGTTTTAGCTTAGATAGAAGCCACTTTACTTGTTCCATCAAACAATATATGCATTATGGCTTTTTGGGTGTGGAGTCTGTTTTCAGCTTGATTGAATATAAAATCTGCATGCTCTTCAAATACATCAGCTGTTATCTCTTGATCCTTTTTAGCAGGAAGACAATGCATTACCTTTACTTCTTTTTTAGCATAGGATAGAAGTTCTTTATTTACTTGGTAATCTTTTAATAGACTTATCTTCTTATCTGCATCGCTATCATTCATGGATACCCATACGTCCGTATATACAATATCTTTGTCTTTTATAGCTTTTAACGGATCATGCTCTAACACTATATTTGCATTTGTTTTTTTGGCAAACTCTAGGGCTTTTTCTAAATTTTCTTTGTTTGGCGTTAGTCCTTTTGGAGTACATACGGTAAGGTTTAGTCCAAACATGGCACTTACTGATATAAGAGCGTTTGCCATGTTGTTCCCATCACCTATGTAAAGTATATTTAGATTTTTTATATTTTCTTTAAAAGCCTCATACAAAGTAAATACATCAGACATAGCTTGACATGGATGAGTGAGATCTGTAAGAGCGTTTATAACAGGTATTGTGGAGAATTTTGAAAACTCCAAGAGCCAATCGTGAGAACCTGTTCTTATCACGACACCATCCAAATATCTTGATAGTGTCCTTGCGCTGTCCGCTGGGTCTTCACCCCTTGATATTTGTAAAGCGTTCTCTTGTAAAAATATGGAGTTGCCTCCAAGCTCTCTTATGCCCACTTCAAAGGATACCCTTGTTCTGGTGGAAGGCTTGCTAAATAAAAGCCCAATATGTTTGTTTTGTAGGCTTTTAGAATAAAAATTGTTATATTTAAAATCAAGTGTTAGTTTTATAATATTGTTGGCGGTCTCACTGTCTAAATCCCAAATATCCAAAAAATGCCCTATCATATATTTATTATATCACTAATTTTATACGCCTGTGAAAAATCTTATGATATCGCTTAAAATAGCCACTGCAGACAAAGATACCACGAAAGCAATACCCACTTTTTGCCAATAGTCTTTAAACTTTTCAGAAAGGGGTCTTTTTATAAGGACTTCTATTAAAAAGAGCACGATCAAACCTCCATCAAGCATGGGTATTGGAAGTATATTTATAATAGCAAGCTGCAATGATACAAAAGCCATAAAACCTAAAAATTCCCCTAAACCACTCTGGGCAGCTTGACCTGACATTTTGGCTATACTGATAGGCCCACTTAAATTTAAAAAAGAAGCATGAAGGCTAACAAGGGCTTTTATAGAGTCTATGCTTAAAAGCGTTAAAGATTTTATCTTTTCTATGGATTTAGCCATTGCCTCACCAATGGGATATTTTTCCAATATTGTTTTTTGCTCAGGGTATATACCAATATAATGCTCTTTTAATTTTTTAGAATAAGCAGGTATTAGGCTTTTAGTATAAATATTATTACCCCTTTGAAATGTGATATTTATAATAGAACCGTTGTTATTTTTTATAATTTCTGATATATCATACCAGCTTTTTATGGGTATATTGTTTATATATAGAATTTTATCACCTTTTTTTAGACCTGTTTGATAAGCAGGAGTACCCTTTAGTGCCCCACCCACAATGGGTTTTATATCTGGGTATATCTCAAAGGCATCCTTATTTAAGACTTTGCCTATTTTTACAGGGGCTTTATAAAGCTTATTATCTCTTAAGTAGTATATAGTAGCTGTGGAACCCACCGCTTTTATCTCTCCCACAAGCAACTCTCTCCAATTTTTTATTTGAATGTTATCTATTTTTACTATTTTATCGCCAGGCTTTAAACCTGCTTTATATAAGGGAGAAGTTTTCTCGATATAGCCAATTTTAACAGGTTCTTTCAGATAAGCAAGCTGATGGATACCTATCATAAAAGCCATAGTAAAAGCCACAAAAGCTATTATAAGGTTGAAAAATGGTCCTGCAGCGGCTATAAGGATTTTTTGCCACGATGCTTTTGAAGAAAAAGCCCTTGGATCGGTGCTATCTTCTTCTTCGCCGTAGAGCTTTACATACCCACCCATTGGAATGTAGGCCACTTGATAAAGTGTTTCCCCAATTTGTTTTTTAAAGATAGGAGCGCCAAAGCCTACCGAAAATACTTCTACTTTTACGCCAAAGAG
>DDOS01000052.1 GCA_002341805.1 Aquificaceae bacterium UBA2488
CATAAAAATATTTTACATCAATATACCAAATGAAGAGCGTCCAAAATGGATTTATTTTGTATGACATCTTTTTTAGACCACGCTATGTTTTGAGTCTCCCATAATCCTATCATAAGAGAATAGTCTTTTTCATTTTTATTATAAGTATTTACAAAGCTTAAAATCTTTAAAAACTCTTGCTCATTCTCTGGAAGCATTAAAGCTTTTCTGCTTAGATATTTGGTGGCTTGCCTTGTAAGAGGATAGTCTTTTACATTTACATTCATACTAACAAGTAGTTTATAAAGCAAAGATACGTCTTCTATATTTGTATCGGTTTTGAACATTACATACAAAAGTTTTTTGCCGATGGCTGTTACCTCTTCTTTATCATGTATGAAAAATTTCTCATCGCTTTCAAAGGTTTTTATGCTATTTCTTATCTCTTGTATTAGGCTTTTAAGATTATCAGCATAGCTTAGGTGAGTATTGTGAAGCACAAGTTTTTTAAGTCTATGAGAAAATGTATCAAAAAGCTTTGAAATATCAAGCTCTTTTTGGCTAAATTCATAGGAGTTTTTCTCAAGGGTTTCTAAATTTTTTATAAACACATATATATAATTTTGTTCTTTTGTAATCTCATAGTAAAATTTTAGAAATACATTGCTATCCTTTATATATCCATAGTAGGTTAAGACGGCTATGTTGTAAGCTATATCCTCTAAGCTATGAGCTTTTACATCTTTTAAATAAACATCCTTCGCAGTAGGACGCTCTTTGGTATTACCTTTTGCCTGTTCTAATATATTTACAAAACTAAGCTCCAAATCCTCATGATCTTTTAAAAGATAAATCACGTATTTTGCCATATAAAGAGTGTGAATTACCTCTAAGTTTGCCACATCATCAAAAAACCATGCATCCGATGAAAACATAAATTGAATATGTTTGTATGCGCTTAAAAGCTTTGCTATTTTTATCTGGTCTTGTTCATTTGTAATACCAATATTTTTTATATACTCTTCTGCGGGGATATTGCCAAGGATAACATCTATATAGTTTAAAATTGTATTTTTCATCTCTATCTTAAAAGCCGAAAACACATTGTTTATTATGTTTAGGGCTTTCGTCCTTAAAAACTCAAAAGCCTCTCTCAAAGGTTTTCGCCAATATTGTTGCCAATCCGGATGAGTCCCAGAATTACATCCACAGTGAGTTCTCCAGCGCTCTATACCGTGAGGACAACTCCAAGAAGTATTCTCCACAAGCTTAAACTCATAATCAAAATCAAGCTCATCCACTAAGGCGTTTAGGGCTTTTAGAGGTAAAAGCTTTGACAAAAAGCCAAGGCCCATCTCTCCAAACCTTTTATGATGTCCAAACGTTTCACCGTCTGTAGCTATAATTGGTATCATCTCAGAAGATCGCCTTAAGGACTCTGACAGTCTATTTATATCCGTTAAAAGATCCTCAAAAGAGAGCTTTGCAGATAGTATACCATCGTATATAAATACTTTTAACTTACCGTTTTTTAGATTGATAAACCCGTAGTTTTTTGAGGTTTTGGTGAAAACCTGATGAGGAGCCAATATCACGTATTCTATGCCATATTCTTTCAGTACTTCCAAGGTTTCTAAGTTTACAGCACACTCAGGTAACCACATTCCCCGAGATTTTACTCCAAAATAATGTTCATGGGTTTTAATACCCCAATATACTTGTATCTCTTTATCAAATCTTGGATCCAAGGGTAATATCGTATGGTTAAAAGCCAAAGACATGGCATTTTCTTTAGCTTTTAATATACCATCAAGCACATAAGAGGCATTTTTTTCTAACCAACTTAAAAGTGTATATCCAATATTAAAACTTATGTTTTGATAGTTGTTTACGATATCTAATACCAAATCTCCTTCTTTTATATGAGCATAAAGATTTGGCAAATAACATTCTCTTAATAATCTAAAATTCCAATTTTCATAAGGGTAAGCGGATCTTTCTATATTTAGCTCCCCTACAAAAGGATTTATTCTTATGGGTTGATAAAAGTGCCCGTGTATAACATAATATTTATTGGGTGGCATTGTTGAAAATCCCTTCCTCGAATAAGATCTTCAATGTTTTTATATCTTGTATAATAGATCCTTTTTTATCCCTTAAAAACCATATAAATACTCTTGATTGTAAAAGCCCAAAAAATGTAAACACTATCTCTTCTACATTGAGATCTTTCTTGATAATACCCTCTTCTATACCTCTATATATTAGAACGCTTATAAGATCATGATAGCTTTCCAAAAAATTTATAAGAGCTCTATTGTCATAATTTTGGTCTCTTGATAATTCAAAACATAACAAAGGTACAACGCCTCTGCTTTTTTCAAGCATCTCTATGTGGGTGTCCATTATCTCATCTATCTTTACTCTTATGGTTTTTGATTCGTCAAAAACTATGCGGGTTATAGCACTTAGACATTCGTTTGTATATTTTTTTATCACCGCTTGGACAATATCGTTCATGTCCTTAAAATGTTTAAATATAGCAGCGTCAGATATGCCAAGACGCTGGGCTATATTCTTGGCGGTGAAGTTCCTAAGCCCTTCTTGAGCTATAATCTCGGCAGATATCTCTACTATCTTGTCCCTTGTACTTTCTTTTGCTTGCAAGCTAATATCCTTAGGAAGCTGCTTCTACTTCAATTGGCTCTATGCTTACAAGCTTTTTATGACCTTTTTCTTCAAATTTTACAACGCCATCCTTTAGAGCGTATATGGTATAATCAGAGCCAAGGCCTACGTTTTTACCTGGATGTACTTTGGTACCTCTTTGGCGGATAATGATAGAACCTGCTCTTACAACCTGCCCGCCAAAAGCTTTTACACCAAGACGTTTTGAATTGCTANNACCGTTTCTTGTTGAACCACCACTCGCTTTTGATGCCATACTTACTCTCCTTTATTGTATAGATAATATAGAAATCTTTGTATAAAACTGCCTATGACCTCTTAGCCTTTTGGAATGTTTCTTAGGAAGATGCTTAAACACTAAGACTTTCTTGTTTTTGGCAGTTTCTAATACCTTAGCTTTTACTTTGCCACCCTGGACAAAGGTACCATCTTTCGCTACGCCTAAAGCATTAAGCTCTATTTCTTCACCTTCTTGGTATGGAAGTTTTTCCACCTTCAACACATCGCCTTCTTTTACCACATATTGTTTAGAGCCTGCTTCTAACACTGCATACATATTATTCACCTCTAAGTTCATTAAAGTGGGTTTATTTTAATACTAAATATTACCAATTTCCATGATTTTTAGCAGTTTGATGGGCAACTACCTGTACCTGAGGTTTCTCTTATCCCAGCATAAGATACACATACCACATAATACATATTTATAGCGGAAGATTGGACGCATATATTGCTATTTTGAGCAGAGATTCCTCTTGAGCTAAAACTAACAGGCGTAGGTGAAGAATAGCTAAGATAACCGTTGGTAAGACTATGCGTATCTATCATTTGACCACTACAAGGAGAATTTGAAGAATATCCATTGTTATAAATCGTTATTGTGTTGCCAGAAGCACAAACAGATGTATAGGCAGAATTTGATATAGCGTAGTTTTTTGCATAAGTTACCATATAACTAAGGCTCTCCCCTTCTTTATATAGCTCATATTGGTAATACCATCTTAACCCAGGTCCCACAAATATGTAAGTAAGGATAGCCAATATGGCTATCACCACCATCATCTCCATTAAAGAAAAGCCTTTATTTTTATTTAAATATTTCATACTATATAGTATAATTAGATTTTATAATTATGGTATGAGAAAATATTATAGATTGATAAGCTATATTTTTATAGATATATTGTCTTTTTATGTGTCTATTGTTTTGGCTTTTTATATAAGAAAATCTTTAAATGTATTCTTTAGTGTAAAGTTTAACACCCCATTGGAATATTTCTTTAAAACGCATGGCCTTATAATCCTCATAATATTTTTATTTTGCATGGCTTTTGAAGGGGCTTATAAGCATATATATTCGTTTTTAGAGGAGGTTAAGTTAATATTTAAAGCGGTGGTGCTATTTTTCATACTTACTTTTGCTTTTGTCGGTATTATAAAAGCCCAAAACGAATATTCAAGGCTTATGCTTGGCATATTGAGTATAAATTTGCTCATAATCACCATGGTATTTAGAAAAGTATTTAAAAAAAGTATGTTTAAAACCTCGGCCATCATAATAGGTTGGGACGATAGCGTGAGAGATTTTTTTGAAAAATCAAAACCCTACTTAGAGCACATTTATGAGATAGAGTCCATCTTTGACTACGATACAAATAAAGAAGTACACATTTTTAACAAAGATATCCCCATTAAAAGCATAGGAAACTTAAAAAACATAGCACCAAAAGATTACACTACTTTTGTGGCCTCTTATAACTTTGATGATTTTAAAGAGTTTTCAAGGCTTTTTAGTAGATTAAAAGACATATCCAAGGATATAATCCTCATAGAAGATTACAACAAACTCACCTTTGTAAGTTCTCATATGATATCGTTTCCTATGACGAGGCATTTTTTATTATCGGTAAGCGTGGGGCTTAGCTCTAAGTTAAACCAACTGTTAAAATCAACCATTGATTATATGATTAGTTTTATGCTTTTACCAATATTTTTAATACTTATGCTAATATTTGCTATACTTATAAAATTAGACAGCAAAGGGCCAGTATTTTTTACTCAAGAAAGAGTAGGCAAAAACGGTAAGATATTTAAAATATATAAATTCAGGACTATGCATGAAGACGCTGAGCAAAGACTACAAGAAATCCTCCAAGAAGATGAAAACCTTAAAAAAGAATGGGAAACATATAGAAAATTAAAAAACGACCCAAGAATAACAAAGATAGGTAAATTTTTAAGAAAAACCTCTTTGGATGAACTTCCACAGCTTATAAACATCCTAAAAGGCGAAATGAGTCTAATAGGTCCAAGGCCTTGTTTTGAAGAAGAGCTTAAAAATCTCTACAAAGAATATGCTTATCTTTATGTGATGTTAAAACCTGGCATCACTGGTTTTTGGCAAGTAAGTGGTAGAAGTGATACTTCTTTTGAAACAAGAGTCTTAATGGAAGCTTTTTACACCCTAAACTGGTCTTTATGGCTAGATTTTTATATTCTATTAAAAACCATAAAAGTAGTTATAAAAAAAGAAGGAGCTTATTAAAACTATCTTGATATATTAAAATTCTTGTAAGACTATTTAAGACTATTCAATATAAATAAAAGCACAAATATGGTTATAAATTAGTTTTTCTTGCATTTTTACAAAAATCTGATATAATAATAAATCTTATGGGATGTAGCTCAACTGGCAGA
>DDOS01000020.1 GCA_002341805.1 Aquificaceae bacterium UBA2488
TATCATAAACTCCTCACCACCATATCTTGCAAAAATATCTGTGTTTCTTATGCTTTTAGAAACAATATCTGCTAAATTTTTTAATACTATATCCCCAGTATCGTGCCCGAAAGAGTCATTTACAAGTTTAAAATAATCTATATCAAACATTATAAGACTAAGAGGTCTTTGGTATCTTTTTGATAAGTTTATGTATTGATTTATAGAAGCTTCGTAGCATCTTCTGTTGCATATNNTGATAGAGATTTATAGCTTTGGATTTTATTATATTCTTCTGTTATATCATAAAATATGCCAAGTATAGTAAACTCTTCTTTGTCTAAAAGTTTCAACAGTACTTTTGTGACGATATTTCCTATATGTATATTGTCCATGATAATCTCTTCTTTGTCAAGTATCTCTGCTAAAATATCTTGGGTGATGTTTGAATCTAATATATCATGAAGATGTGTTATCTCGTTCTTACCAGCTTTTTCAAAAAATTTATTTGTGTATAATGGTTTTATATGTTTGTCTTTTAAAAGCTTAAATACGATAATACCGCCTTCTATCTTATCTATTATATTTTGAAGTAGTTTGTGCTGTGTTTCTATAGTGTGCTGATTTTTTATTATTTCTGATATATCCATTGCGCTTGCTATGCCAATTTTACCATTTGGTGTGTTTATTATAGTAGATGAGAACTGCATGTCTATGAAATCATTATTCTTTTTAACTCCTAAAAGATTTTTGTTTATATTTGTTGAATTTGTAAAGCTATTTATTATCTCTTGCACATGTCCTGGTGAGAGTATATCAAAGATAGTTAGATTTTCTATCTCATCTTTTGTATAACCAAGTACATTCATAAGAGCGTTGTTCATATAATAGATTTTATCCATATCATAAACAGCTATACCGTTTAGAGTATTTTCTAATATAGCTTCAAAAAATTCTTTTGAGGTTTTTAGCTTTTCTTGTAATAAAAATTTATCCAATGTTCGCTGTATTATAACTTTTATTTCTTTAAAGATATTTTCGTATTTATCAAAATAATGGACCTTATCCGAGCATAGACAGATAAAGCCTATAACCTTGTTGTCTTCTAAGATAGGCATAGCTATAGAAGAATGTCTTTTGGCTTTTAACATCTCTTCTTTTATAGGTTCTAAATATGGATTTGTTTCTGTATTAGGGTTTACGATGGTGTTATTGTTTATAAAAGCGTTAGTCATGGGCAAAAATATATATTTATCTTCATTTAGATTTATATACTGCTCTTTTATACAATAAATATCTCCGTACTCAAAAGCAGGTTTTAGTAAGTTGCCATCTTTTAGGGCTATGCATATACTTATTATGTTTTCATCAGATTTGAGTATCTCTGTAAGCTTTTCAAAGAAGTCATTTTTATTATAAGTATTTACAGAAGCATTTTCTATATGCTTTATAATGTTAAAAAATCTTTGATACTTAACTTCTTCTGTTACATCATGGATTATACTGGCTAAGTATTCTTCGCCGTTTATTATAACAGGAGAACTATATACATTTACATCTCTTATCTCGCCGTTTTTTAGTCTATGCTTAAATCTAAAGAAGTTTTCTTTTCTTGATAGTGCTTCTTTAACCAATTTATCCATAATATCTTTTGGATATGTATTTATCTGCCAGTTATACATAGATGTAATCTCTTCTTCGGTATATCCATAAAACTTAAGTGCTGATTTGTTTGCTTTTGTTATTTTACCATCTTTTGCCACTATTAGCATAGGTGCAGAATGCTCTTCAAAGAATGTCTTATAAAATTCTTCATTTTGTTTTAAGGTGTATAAGGATATTGACACAACTATTAACATATTTAGATATCTCATGCGCCAGTAGGCAATATAGGCGTCTTTTACATCTTTTTCTTCCAAAAGCTCATAATAGTATTTTGCTATTTCATGGAGTCTATTATGAGCCATATGGACATTTTGTTTTATATCATCTGGTATTTTAGAGGCTTCTATCTCTTTATAAACATCACAGGCTTTTGGATCCAGTGCTATAGACGGTTTTTCGGCTAACTCTATAAAATCTTTTGTTATATTGTTTTTAAA
This sequence comes from Aquificaceae bacterium UBA2488, assembly GCA_002341805.1. Taxonomy (GTDB): domain Bacteria; phylum Aquificota; class Aquificia; order Aquificales; family Aquificaceae; genus Hydrogenobaculum. The sequence goes on from DDOS01000020.1 coordinate 2,082, forward strand.
GATAGCTGATGGTTTGAGAAGCTCAGGCAATATATCATCAGAATAAAGTTTATCCTCTATATAATCAGATATTTCTACGCAGTGTATAACGTATCCAGAAACTAAAGTATTTTTAAGTCTATCAAAAAATAAAACGATTTTATCGTATAAAATCTCGTCAAACATTTTATTTTTAAAAATGTCTTTTATTAAAGATGTTTTTATCTCTTCTAATCTTTTAAAAAGCTTAGATATGTGGATAGTGTCGTATATATTATATCCTAAGTCTATAGCTGTTTTTTCATCAAATATACCTTCTTTTATATATTTATTAAATAGATTTAAAAACTCTTCTTTATATTGGCAATTTTCAAAGACTACGAAGTTCATATAAATATTATAACCTATAAATATTATAACCTATTTCAAAAAAAAGATAAAATTTTGCAATAGATATTCCCCATCCCAAAAAACAATCAAAGCTTTAAACTAAAATATTAAAAATTGTTAAGAGCGCCGTTTTGGGTATTTTGAACGCTTTGGGTTATCATATTGTTCATGATACTATATAATGCGGATTCGAAAGAGTTTATGCCATTTGTTTGATCCTGAGTTTCTTGGTTTGGTTTGGTAGTTTGGGGAGCAGGTTCTCCCATGAAAAGCCCAAAAGGCAATACACCATCTAAACCAGTCTGTTGAGCTTTTGTCTGTGTTTGTTGGGCTTGATTGTTAGCACCATTTACAAGATTTGCATTTACTGCACTTACCATGTTCATAACTATATCCTCCTTTTTAAAAGGTAGTATTTTGGCTTTTAGTATCAATGATATTACTCATAGCCTAAATAAAATTGAGACTTTATATTAAAATCTATGAAATTATCAGAAGCTAAGGAAGACCAAGAGGTGATAGTCAGTAAGTATGTTATAAGTGGGCGCAATGAAAACCCAGGTTGGAAGAGAAAACTAATAGGTATGGGTATAATACCGGGGGCTAAGGTGAAGATTTTAAGAAAAGATGGTAGAAATACTATATTAAAGCTTCAAAATTCAAGGATTTCTATATGTAACTCTTTAGCGGATAAGCTTGAGGTAAATCCATGAAAAATATAAGTGTGGCCCTTGTGGGTAATCCAAACGTAGGGAAATCCACCATCATAAATAACATAGCCAAAACCTCATTGAAGGTGGGAAATTGGCCAGGAGTTACCGTGAGAAAGACGGAAGCTTTTGTGATTTATAAAGATTATGAGATACATCTTATAGATTTGCCAGGTACTTATTCCTTAGATTATACTTCTGAGGATGTGGCGGTGACCACTGATTTTCTCGTAAAAGAAAAACCAGATGTGATAATAAATGTAGTAGAAACTACAAACTTAGAAAGGTCTTTAACGTTAAGCGTAGAGCTCATGGAGCTTCAGATACCCATGATAGTGGTTTTAAATATGTGGGATGAGGCTATGGCTCTTGGTATAGAGATAGATATTGAAAAACTTTCTAATTTACTTGGGATAGAAGTCATCACCAGCATAGGCATCAAAGAAGATATAAAACAAAAGCTACTCGATAAAATTATTTACACCTATGAACATAAAAAGATTCCAAAACCTATAACCTATTCAGAGTCTATAGAAAAAGCCATAAAACAGATTTTAACCTGTGCAGTGCCAGTAAATATGAGAATACCAGAGAGATTTTTTGCTTTAAAGGCTTTAGAACAGATAATACCATGTAGCTGTTGCATAGATGCCACTAAAGATATAGAAAAAGAGCTAAAAGAACCTATACATGATATCATTGTAAAAGACATATATGGAATAGCTCATTTTATATCTTCAAGTGTAAGCAAAAGACGTTTTAAGAATGATATAGAACTTACTGAAAACATAGATAAGTTTGTACTTCATCCAGTTTTTGGGCTTTTAATATTTGTANNATATAAGCTATCCTTTATCAAATTGGATTGGGGATTTTGAGAGCGAATTTTTACATCCTTTGGTTTATAAATTACTACCAGGTCCATATATTCTTAAAAGCTTTATAGCAGGGGCTATATTAGACGGAGTTGGTTTTGTGATAAGTTTTGCGCCTTTAGTGGCATCGCTTTTTTTAGGACTTTCTATATTAGAGATGTCTGGTTATTTGCCAAGAGTTCCCATTTTATTTGATAAGTTTTTATCACGATTTGGTATAGATGGCAGAGGGGTCTTGCCTTTGATGCTTGGTTTTGGATGCAACGTGCCTGCTATTATGGCTCTTAAAATATTAGAAGACAAACGCTCAAAGCTCATAGTGGGGGCTATGATACCTTTTATGAGCTGTCCTGCTAGGTTTGTGGTGTTTGCTTTCTTTGGAGCGATATTTTTTAGAAATCCAGCTCCCGTTATACTATTTTTATACCTTCTTGGTNNACGGCTTTTTTAATGAATAAAATTTTATCTAAAGAAAATATGATGCCTATGATATTAGAGCTCCCCCCTTATAGAAAGCCTCCTATGAAAACCGTTTTTAATATTATGATTGTTGAGTTAAAAGGCTTTCTAAAAAGAGCAGGGACTTTGATATTCGCTTCCACCGTAATAGTATGGGCTTTTTTGCATATACCACCAAATGCCAAAATTCAAGACTCCATAGCAGGGGATATCGGAAAANNAGAAGATTGGAGGGCCACCACATCGCTTGTACCTGCTTTTTTAGCCCGTGAAATCATTATAAGCTCAATGGGAACTATATACTCAGAATCCATTCATGAAAATTATCAGGATTTTAATATACAAAAAGCCATAAACGAGCAAATGGATAATCTCAAACAAGCTGTCAAAAATACCTTTTTATCCTTTGTATCTTTGGGGTTTTCCAATGTGTTTAGCCAAAATTCTTCCCCAAACGATATAACAAAGTCTATAAGAAATAGCATGAGTCCATACGGAGCTTTGTCTTTCATGGTGTTTGTGCTTTTATACACTTCTTGTATAGCTACAGTTTCTATAATGAGGTCAGAGTTTGGTACAAAATACGCTCTGATATTCTTAGGTTATAGCTTTGTGTTAGGATGGTTTGTGGCTTTTATGATATATAACATCACTAAGGTGCTTCATGTATTTTGACTGGTTTTTTATAATACTCATTCTATCGTTAGCAATATTGTATCTTTTTAAAAGCCAAAAAACTAAGAAAAAAAGATGCGATAAATGTCATTAGTATGATATAATAATGATATGAGAAAAGATAAGATGATAAACGATTATGTAAACGATCCATACTTTGTGAAGGAGAAGTATCCTGACATTTCTGTATGTGAAAAATGTGGTGTTGTTTTTCACGAAGGTATATTTGAGTGGCTAAACCCACCACCTGCCAATGCTCAAAAGATGATATGTCCTGCTTGTAGAAGGATAGCGGATAAGTATGAAGGTGGTGTAGTGTATCTAAAGGGTTCTTTCTTACAAAAGCATAAAGAGGAGATACTAAATCTTATAAAAAATGTAGAAGAAAATGAAAAATTCTTAAGACCTCTTGAGCGTATAATAGAGATAAGAGAAGAAAAAGATGAAATTGTTATAACAACCACTTACGAGCATATAGCCAGAAGAATAGGAGAAGCCATCCACAAAGCCTATAAAGGTTCTTTAAAACTAAACTATCCGGAGGATACCAAGTATATAAGAGTTTACTGGGAAAGAGAATAGATTTTTTAAATTAACTAAGATTAAAAAATTATTATATTTACGATATAATAATAAATATATTAGCGAATTTTTGGAGGTAATATGAATATTAAGGGTTTTTTTACTTCTAAACTATCCTCATCTATATCCACAAAAGATAAATTAGAAATAGAATCTGGTGATAATAATTTTTTCATAGAGAGAAAAATGGATAATATAGTAAAAGATTGGGATATTTTAAAATTTATAGAATCTAATAGCAAAAGCATACACATGGAAAGAAACACCGAAAAGAAAGCTTCTCAAGATAATTATGAGATGAATATTAAAAAGATAGAAAATATAAAAAAGGTACTTTTTGGTAAATGAGAGAAAGGATTAAAGTACTACTTCCTTACGATATTACAGCTTTGGAATACCAAAGTCATTGTAAACCTAACCTCTTATTCAATCCCAATTGTCTATTTTCATTATTTTTAAAAAAACTTTGGATAAATTTTTACAAGAGGTAAAAAGCCAATGAAAGGAAGTAGACACATAATATATATACTATTAAGTCTTTTGTTGCCATTTTACGTGTTTGGTATTACCATAGATATACACTTAACCAAAGAAAAACCCAAAAATATAACAAGCTTCCATCATCATTTAATAACCTATCATAAGGCTTATCATAGACATAAACACCACCCCATACATCATCATAAAAATGTTCACAAGAGAAGCCCCAAAAATAAAGCCAAACCAAAAGCTAAAAATCAAGCAAATAAAACTAAGCAAAATACCTACAAAATAGCTACATACACCTTTAAAAAGCTAAACCTTTTATCTTCAGACTTGGTTCTAAAAGGAGATAGCTATTATACGTTTTATATACCAGCTTTAAGGGATGAGCTTCAACAGGCTAATATAAATCTTATAATAAAAGCCCCTGATAAGCTAAGAAAAATCTCAAGCGTTACTATTTATGTAGATGATAAGCCTATTAAGACTTTGTCCTATGATGAGTTAAATAAGGCAATACCTATAACTATAATACCGAACAAGTATAGTGATTATGTAAAACTTGGTATAAAAACCCATCTTTTTAGGCTTAAAAATATATGCGATGATCTTATGTTAAGACTTGGCTATATTTTAATATCTCCAGAAAGTACAGTTAGTTTTTCTTACACACCTTATCATGATATAGCATCCTTTTTAAAGGGTTATGAAAATAAATTCTGCTTTGACAATCCTGAAATTTTACCACTATCTTATTATCTATCAAAAATAAATCCAATGCCAATTGATATTTATTATAATGATAAAATACCAGATTGTAAAAATATAACACTCTTTCAAAATACAAAACTTTCAAACAATACACTTTATCTTAATAAAAATGATATATCTCTCATAGAGTCTGGTTATTATAAACTCTTATCAGAACATACTAAGATAAAATATTTGGCTTTTAAAAACCAAAGAACCAAAAATAATGAATTATCGTTAAAAGAACTTGGTATAGATACCAAAACCACCGAAGGCACCTCTATGGTAGTGGATGGATTTAATTTTAATCTATCTTCTTTTGGTGATATTCCAAAAAATCTTCACCTTGTTTTACACATAGCTTACACACCTATAAACAAAGCAAACAATCCCCAGATTAGGATATATCTAAACAATGTTCTTATAAAAGCTTATAGAGTAACCTCTAACAGTATTAATTATGTGGACTTTAATATACCCACCGACTTACTATCTTATGGGTCTAACTATCTAAGCATTGGTCTTTACAATTTTATAGCTTCTAAAAATTGTTATGGTTCTATTAACCATGTAGCTTTGACAGTTTATAACGATTCTTATTTTTATTATACAGGTGTTTCTAAAAGCCTAAATACAATATCCGATTTTCTTTATATGTTAAATGGAAATGTTGATATCATATTAGAAGATAATACTCTTATACCTATGGTATCAAATATTCTAAATGGACTTGGTAAGGTAAATCCAAATATTGAACACATATATATAACCCAAAAGCCTATAAAAGATGCTGATTATTATATAATCCTTAAAAAACCCACTTGGAAATATGGTCTTTTTGAAATAAAAAATCCACTCACCAACAAGGTGGTTTTCAGTGCATACTATAGAAAAAACTTTGTATTTTTTGAGCTAAAAAATAAAGATAGGCCCGCATTATATACCACTTACTATGGAAATGGTTTAAAGGATATTTTTAATAAGTATAACATAAAGGATTATCTTAGCTTAAAAGGCAACATAGCTATTATGACAAAAGATTTTTATATACCTTTTGAGACAGGTAAAACTCTCCGAATAAAATATCAGCATAAGAAAGGATTAGATTATTATTGGGATAAGTATAAGCTATTTATAATAGCTATAGTTGGTGTGATAGCTTCTATTTTATTTGCACATGTCTATAAAAAACTAACAAGGAGGCCCCAATG
>DDOS01000022.1 GCA_002341805.1 Aquificaceae bacterium UBA2488
TTCTTAAATGTCAATAAGATATAATTATAGGTTTATAAAGTTTTTATGCTTTTAAAAGCTAAAAAACAAAAGATAAAAATATAGTACAAGCAATCAAAAATGCTTATAGCATGCCTAATATAATAACAACATTTGAACATTAAGCATTTATAATCAAAATATGTAAATTTTTATACGTCTAAAAACACCTCTATATTTTTTATATAACAATTTTTTATGGAGTGTGCATAAGATTGTAAAGATGTAAAAGCCTCTTCCTCATAAGATTTTGATAAGATATCTTTAATTATATTTATAAGATTTTGAGCGTTGACTCTAAAACCCACAGACATTTTTTCAAATACATTGGCTATGTCTTCTACTTTTTCGATATGAGGACCATATATCGCATAAGAACAAAAAGAAATAGGCTCTGCTATATTGTGTCCGCCATAACCCTTTACAAAAGAGCCCCCTACAATGCTCAATATTGATTTTTTATAATACTCTTTTAGCTCTCCAAGGGTATCTAATACCATAACTCTACTTCCATTGTTTTGACTTTTCAAAGAAGCTTCTATGTTTTTTGATGTTAAAAGCTTTAAAACCTCGTTGGCCCTATCTATATGACGAGGTGCTAAAACTATCTTATAATCTGCTTGTTCTAAAATCCATTTTATAGGTTCTATAAAAATCTCCTCTTCTTTGGGATGAGTGCTTCCTATGGTGATATACTCTTTTTTATTAGGGCAATCTATATCTATGCATAGCTTTATATTCCCACACAATATTGTGTTTTGGTTTAGGGCTTTTAGTATATTAAAGGATAAATCATCTTTGGCGATTATCTTATCAAATTTTTTTATAAAAAATTTTTCCAGCGAGTTTTTAGGTGTTCTTGCGTTAAGAAGTATCTTTTTAATGTTTGTGTTTAGTAAAAATGGCCAAAACTCTTTCTCGGTGAAAATAATAACTTTTGGACTATATTCTTTTAAAAATTTATCCCATATAAAGGGTAAATCCAAGGGTATTGGAAGGGCCTTGTAATTTTGATGTTCAAAAAACGCTTTGGCTCTTGGAGAAAAATATGTTATAAATACATCATGATACTTTGATATATAGTCTATTAAAAACTTAATGCTGTTAAACTCCCCTACACTTGCCACATGAAACCATATGGCATTTTTCGGTATATTTGACTTTTGTAAGAATAATCGCTTCTGTATATCAAACAATTTAGGAGTCTATCTCTCCTTTTATAAACTTATCCACAAGCTCTTTTGCCTTATAGTCTGGATATTGAATAGGTGGATGTTTCATCGTATAAGCGCTTATAGAGTATAGGGGTCCAGATATACTTCTATCTTTGGCAAGCTTTGCGCATCTTATAGCATCTATTGCAGAGCCTGCGCTGTTTGGAGAGTCTTCCACATCGAGCCTTGCTTCCACATGCATTGGCACATCCCCAAACAATCTCCCCTCTGTTCTTATATAAGCCACTTTTTTATCTTTTAGCCATGGCACCCAATCTGAAGGCCCTATATGAATATTGCCATACCCAAGGTCATAATCAATCAATGAGCTAACAGCTTTCGTCTTTGATTCTTTTTTTGTATCTAGGCGTTTTCTTTCTAGCATATTAAGAAAATCCGTGTTTCCACCTACATTTAGTTGATAGGTTCTATCTATCTTCACACCCCTATCTTTAAAAAGCTGTGTGATGGTTCTATGGAATATTGTAGCTCCAAGTTGGGATTTTATATCATCACCCACCGCTGGAACACCTGCTTCTTTAAATCTTTTAGCCCAAGATTCATTAGATACTATAAATGTGGGCATGGCGTTTATAAAAGCCACTTTTGCTTCTAAAGCACATTCTGCATAAAATCTTGCCGCTTTTTCAGAACCTACGGGTACATAATTTATTAAAACATCTGTCTCGGTTTCTTTTAGGATGTTTACAATAGTATTCATATCATCTTCTTTCTCATCTGATCTTACTATAGTAAGGTCTTCTGGATAATTAGCCATATGCTCTGCAAGACCATCAAGCACTTGACCCATACGTACCTTACGGCCTATATTTGGAATGTCTGGTTCAAATACAGTGGTGCAGTTTGGCTTTTGGTATATGGCTTCTGATACATCCTTACCTACTTTTCTTTTGTCTATATCCCAAGCAGCTACTATTTGAATATCATAAGGTTTATATCCACCTATATCTTCATACATTAAACCGCTTACTTCGGATAAAGGCTTTTTCTTGTAATAAAAAATGCCCTGAATAAGAGCGCTCGCACAATTACCAACACCCACTATAGCAAGTCTTATCATTTATTAGCCTCCACCATATTCAGATTGCTCTATCTCCATTCTGAACTCTTCTATATATGCAGTCATTTGATTAAAAAGCTCTTCATCTGAAAGATCAAAATAATGATCAAATAGTTCTATCCTTCTTTCAAAGCATCTATCATCCTCAAGACAAAACTTTACCATTACAGATGGTCTTTTACAGTCCTTGCAGCAATCATTGCCTGGCATACAAAGCTCCACAACAGTTTCCACTTGGTCAAAACTGTTGCTAACAAACTCCTCCAATCTTTTTAGCTTCTCAAGATGCTCTTTCCACTTTTCCATAGACTATATTTTAGCATACTGATTATGTTTTTAGTATGAAAAGCTTCAATACATTAAAAGGCAAGAACATAAAGAATATAGACATATCTACCGCCACAATCAGATCTAAGGGTATGGCCTTCATCAACATACCAAAGTAAGCCATAAGGTTTGAACCCAAGATAGCAAATATCATAGAACCAAAAAGGGTTTTTGAAGGCATATGCTTTGTTAAGAAGCCTCTTTCCCTCACAGAGAATATACTAATAGGTATAGTTAATACTAAAGCCAAAAATGTTATAGTTTTTATGCTTTTAATATCAAGATGAAATATCTTATGGCCGAGTATATATATAGTTAGTATAATCCATATTGTGCTAAAAGCTCCGAAGACAAAAGAAACAAAGGATATATTTTTTATATTCCATTTGTCTGGAGTTTTAGAATATCCAACATTGTCTGTGGCCAAAGAGAGTGTTAGAAAATCATTATAAAAAAACATAGATATTATCATCTTTGTAGTAAGTATAAAGGTATTATCTATTAGGAAGAAGGTAAAAATGGTTATGGTGATGGCAAATACCCTTATGGTTTTTGAAAATACATAGGTTAAAAGTCTTTGATATATTTTTCTCGAAAGTACAATAGCAGATACGATATTCACAAGCCCTTCATCAGTAAGTACTACAGAGGCCGCTGCTTTTGCCACATCGGTGGCGTTTGAAACCGCTATACCAAAGCTTGCTTGTTTTAAGGCAGGAGCGTCGTTTATTCCATCTCCTGTCATGCCCACAGTATGTCCCATCTTTTGATAGGTTTTTACGATTTTAAACTTATCTTCTGGTAATACCCCTGCAAACACCCCACAAGATTCCTTTATATCTTTTGAGCTACACACATCCCCTTCTATGCCCACCAAGTCTGCTATGTGTTTGGCAGTTTGGTCGGTATCTCCTGTTATCATCTTTACAGATACTCCAAGGTCTGTTATCTTTTGGATAAGTTCTTTGGAATCTTCCCTTGGCGGATCAGAAAGCCCTATAAAACCTACAAGGATATCTTCGTTGTCTTTTCTTATCCATACTGCTAAAACTCTAAAACCCATGGAAGCAAGTTCTTCAAACATATCTTTTTGTTTTTGGCTTTTAATAGGGGCTACCTTCGGAGAGCCTTTGTAAATATATATCTCTTTGGAATCTTCTGATATTTTTGCCATAGAGTATTTGTTTGATGGGTCAAAGGGTTCAAAGGATATTTTTTCTTTGTTTTCACATTCATCTTTTAGATATTCAAATATAGCATTTTCTATAGGGTCTTTTTGCTTTGGATCTGAAGATAGACTTGCATAACATATTACATCTTTCTCAGTAAAATTATCCACAGGTAATATCTTTTCTATGGTAATTTTGTTTTTAGTAATGGTGCCAGTTTTATCTGTACATAGTATGTCCATAGAAGCGGCAGATTCTATAGCAGATAGTCTTGTGGTTAAAACACCGTTTTTAGCAAGCTCTTTTGCTCCAAGGGCT
>DDOS01000097.1:0-2635 GCA_002341805.1 Aquificaceae bacterium UBA2488
CTCTTATGGATAGTTACATAAGTATTATAATTTTAAATTTGTTAGCTTTCTTGATCCTTATTTTGCTGTCTGGATTTTTTGCCTCATCAGAGGTGATTTTTTTTGGTGCTTCTAATATAGTAGAAGCCCAGGATTCCAAGCTATATAAAAACATCATAAACAAAATATTTAAAGATCCAAAAGCACTGCTTGTATCTATTCTCATTGGAAATGAGTTTATAAACATACTCATATCTTCTGTAAGCTCTTATTTAGTAATAAATACCGTAGGTAAAAGATGGTTAATTATGTCTGGTATATTTACAAGCATTGTTCGTTTTCTGTTTGGAGAGACTATACCAAAAAATATAGCTCTTTTTTTAAAAGATAAGCTTTTGAAACTATACGCTTTGATATTTTATCCTTATTTTGTGGGCGTAAAGCCTATGGCCTATATGTTTACCGCCCCTGTGGAAAAGATTTTAAAAATATTTGGTATAAAAGATATTACACTTGAGAAGAAAATATCTTTAGAGCATATAGTTTACATGATGCAAGATACTGTTAATGCAGATGAATTTTCAGAGGAAGAGACAAACATGATACAAAAAGTATCTCAGATGAAAGATACGATAGTAAGAGAAATCATGACTCCAAGGCTTGATATATTTATGCTTGAGGCTTCCAAAACAGTAAAAGAGGTGATAAATGATATATTGGAACATGAGCATAGCCGTATCCCCATTTACAAAGATACAAAAGATAACATCATAGGTTATATATATGTAAAAGACCTTATGCCTGTTTATCAGCACAAAGATGATAAACTTGAGCATTTTTTAAGACTTATAGAATTTGTTCCTGAGGTGATGAGTATAAGAGATTTAGTGAAAGATATAAGAAAATTATCAACTCAGATAATGATGGTGGTGGACGAACATGGAGCTATATCAGGCCTTATCACGGAACACGATTTGTTAGAATGGCTAGCAGGAGACTTGCCCCAGGAGTGGGAAGAAGAGGATGAGCTTCTCAAGATGTCCTCAGATGTTTATAGTGTTGAAGGCAGCGCTTCCATAGAAGAGGTGGCAAAAACCGTAGGTTTTGAGCTATCAGAAAACTATGAATACGATACGCTTAGCGGTTTCATCATGGCAAACATGGGCAAAATTCCCAAAGAAGGAGACGAGTTTGAATACCAAGAGTACAAGTTTATAATAGATAAAATGGAAGGTAAAAAGATAGAGCATGTTCTCATCAAAGTCCCTACAGATAAAGAGCAAAATAGCTAAGCTATTTGACAGGCTTTACATCCCAGATAACATATGCCTTGGGTGCAAAAATCATTTTTTGCCAGAACATCAGGGATATGTATGCGGAGATTGCATAAAATCTATAAGCCCGAGTTTGTTTGAAAAAGTGTCAATAGATTATGTGGACAGCTATCAGATATTTGGTTCGTACGAAGGGGCTTTAAAAGAAATGATAACAGCTCTCAAATNNGCGATACTATAGGAAATATTATAAAAGAGGATATAAAACATTTCGTGAATGTCACGAATCCGGACATTATAAGTTTTGTACCTATATCGCTTTTCAGGCTTTTAGACAGAGGGTACAATCAAAACATTGTCATTTTAAAAGCCCTAAAATTAGGCATAGAGGATGTATTAAAAAGGGTTAAACACCACAAGCCCCTTTCTTTAAAATCTACGAAAGAGCAAAGACTAAACATAGTTTCCAAAGCTTTTGATGTGAAAAGGGAATATAAGTTTGGATTGGACGATAAAAGCGTTTTGATATTCGATGACCTCGTTACTACAGGGGCCACAGCATCCTCCATAGCAAAGGTTTTAAAGTTTTACGGAGCAAAGGAAGTATGTTTTTACTTTTTAGCTTCTCATAGGAAAACGTTAGTGATATAATATTTTAAAAAGCAAGGAGGTAAGCCTATGAATGATGAAGTGCTTTTAAAAGTGGAGGAGAAGATACTCCCACCAAAACACATAGTGGAGGAGGCTTACATAAAAGATTACGAAAGCCTTTATGAAAGATCCGTAAAAGACCCAGAGGATTTCTGGTCTGAACAAGCTTCAAATATCACTTGGTTTGAACCATTTAGCAGAGTCTTAGAATGGAGCTTCCCATACGCTAAATGGTTTGTGGGAGGAAAACTAAATGCCTCTTACAATTGCCTTGATAGACATATAAAAGAAGGTAAAAGAAATAAAGTAGCTTATATAGGCATAAATGAAGATTTGGAAGAGCATAAGATTACCTACGGAGAGCTTTTAGAATTAGTTAATAGGCTTGCAAATGCTTTGAAGAGCATAGGACTTAAAAAAGGTGATAGGGCGTCTATATATATGCCAAATACAATAGAAGCTGTGGCTGCAATGCTCGCTTGTTCTCGTATAGGAGTAGTTCATCAGCTTGTATTCGCAGGCTTCAGTGAAGGGGCACTTAGGACAAGAGTGGAAGATGCGGGGGCCAGTGCTATTATCACTGCTACTTATACCAAAAGAAGAGGTAAAAAAGTAGAGCTTTTACCTACAGCTTTGGAGGCTATAAACGGTCTTGATTCTGTAAAACATGTGATATGCTGGGATAGAGATAACGCAGGACTTCCAGAGAATGTTTTGAGCTTTTATGATAT
>DDOS01000097.1:2640-3419 GCA_002341805.1 Aquificaceae bacterium UBA2488
ATGCCGAGGATGTACTGTTTTTACTATATACATCCGGGACTACCGGCAAACCAAAAGGTGTAATTCACACCACCGGTGGATACCTAGTAAACGCTTATTTTACTACAAAAAATGTATTTGATTTGAAAGAAAACGATGTGTATTGGTGTACCGCAGATATAGGTTGGATCACGGGGCATTCTTATATTGTATATGGGCCTTTGGCGATGGGAATTACAAGCGTTATATACGAAGGTGCACCTGATTACAAAGATCCTTCCACTTGGTGGAAAGTGATGGAAAAATACAGGGTAAATAAATTTTATACAGCTCCCACAGCAGTGAGACTTTTTATGAAATATGGTGAAAAATGGCCAGAATCCCAGGATCTATCTTCTTTGAAGATATTGGGCTCTGTGGGAGAGCCTATAAACCCAGAGGCATGGCACTGGTATTATGGACACATAGGGCATAAAAATTGCTCCGTGGTGGATACTTGGTGGCAGACTGAAACTGGAGCTCATATGATCACCACATTTCCTGCTTATCCTATGAAACCCGGGAAAGCTGGTAAGCCACTTCCAGGGGTGCAGGTGGAGATTGTAGATAAGAAAGGTAATCCCGTGCCACCAAATACGGTGGGATATATCGTTATTAAAAATCCATGGCCTTCTATGATGAGAGATGTTTGGGGTCAACCAGAACGCTACAAAAAATATTGGACAGAAATACCGGGTAATGTCTATAATGCAGACGACTTAGGTTCTATAGACGAGGAAGGTTATATAATGGTGGTGGGA
>DDOS01000088.1 GCA_002341805.1 Aquificaceae bacterium UBA2488
TGATTTTTTGGATACTTTAAAACAAGCTTTTCTTAGTAAAAAGATAGATATACTAATTTTCAATTCAAATTATAATCAATATAATTATTTTTCACTTAAAAAGATGAGTATGCCACGATTTAAAAGCCTGACACAATAATTAGCTATTGAGAATGAAAGAAATTTTTAATCGGAAACTTAGGCTAATTGTAAATTGCAGAGTTTAATAAAATAAGAAAGAATGTATTAAGCTTTTTTCAGAAAAATATACCAAATCATTTGACAAAAATGTATATTATGTTATACTAATTAGTCTTAAGGCGACGTGGCCGAGAGGCGAGNNGTTCAAATCCGCTCGTCGCCTTTAAAATACTTTCTTATCTTATTTATTTTGCATATTTGATATTTTTAGGCATTACCAAAAATAGGAATAAAATATAATTTTAAATGAATTAATTAGTTAAAAACATCCAGCTTTTATCATATTAAAAACCAAAAATTATAAACTATTCAATAAAAAGCCTCTATAAACAAGCTTACAGAAGCTCACTAACGTGGTTTGCAAATCTCCATAGATAATTGAGTGTTAAGATACTATTAAACCATAGTAGACTCGTAGGAATGATGGAGATTTTGAATCGGAATTTGAGGTTATTCCTTTAAAACTAGCTTTTGTGATATATTATAAATTATGTGATATAGTTTTTTGAGCCACGGGCATAAGCCCGTAGAAGACATTAGTTTGATATGTTATCTATTAGGTCTTTAGTGGAACCATCAAATACATAAACATTGGTATAACCAAGAGCTTCTAAATATCCCATAGCTCTATTGGCAAATTTTACGAGCTTACAAGTGGTTATAATAGGAGCTTCTTTGTCTTTTGGAAGCTTGCCGAGGTTTTTAGGAATCTCTGTTATAGGTATATAATAGGCATTTTTTATGCCTGCTTCTTCTACATTTCTACCTTCTACTTTGCCTACTGGTCTTACATCCAGTATAAGCGCTCCTTGATTGTAGAGCTCTTTTACCTTTTCTAAATCAATAAGACCAAAATTGGGCTTTTTCTTGTCAGCTTCTATGGCTTTTTCGATTTTGTCCACTAACATTCCAAACATACGTTACCTCCTTTTTAGTAGTAAGTATTAATTAATAGAATTTATTAATTGAAAATGATTTTAAAATGATTTAATGCATATTAGAATATTCTTATATAATTGATAATAACAAAAGTTATAAGAAAATACAATATGATTTTCATTTTTATTTCATTATAATTAAAGCTACAAAGTTTTTTGGAGGTTTATTTATGAAGAAGAAGCTCTTACTTTTAGCAGTCTTTGCAAGCTCTGTAGCTTTTGCTACAAATGGAGATGATCTTATAGGTGTAACACCAAACTCGGAAGCTATGGGTGGTATAGGCGTTGGTATGCCAGTAGGCTCCGTAGACTCTATATTTAGAAACCCTGCCTGGATGGATATCGCCAAAAACGGCAAAGTCCAGTTTGGTGGTATGTTGTTTATGCCAAGCGTTAAAGCAAATGTGAGTGGGTTTAATGAGTATAATGGTCCAACGGCTTTTCCTACTCCGAATGCGTCTACTGGCGATGTAAATAGCAATGCAAACCTCTTTTTAGTGCCTGAAATAGGTATAGTAAAAAGGATAAACAGCAAGCTTGTATTCGGTATAGGTGCTTTTGGTGTGTCTGGTATGGGTACAGATTACAATGGCAAAGGACCTTTGCAAGTAGTGGGTCAAAATTCACATGGTATAGTAACAAACCCTGCTCTCTCTAATATGCGTACTACATTGCAGTTTATGCGTATAATACCAGCCCTATCATATCAAATAAACCCTATGATAAGTGTTGGTGCCGGTATAGATTTTGCTTATGGGTCTCTTGACATGGAAGCCACTATGCCAAGTGGATGCGGACCAGTTCAAACTCCAAATGGTTATTATTTTAACTGTACCTCTACAGCAAGCTATGGTGGAGGTCAAAGCCAAGCGCTCGGCATAGGTGGACAAGTAGGTATCGCCTTTAATTTTGGAAACTTTATATATGCTGGTCTAAACTATCAAAGCCCTATATCTATGACATATAGACATGTGTTTGATTTTGCAGATGCGGCATCAGGTAATCCAAAAAATAATACACCTAGTTTTCAAGATTTAAAACTTGAACAACCTCAAGAGATTGGTTTTGGTGTTGGTTTCGCTCCCACAGACAAATGGAACATAGGCGCTGATGTAAGATGGATAGATTGGGAAGATGCAGATGGGTATAAAGATTTTGGTTGGAAAAATCAATATGTATTTGCTCTTGGTACTTCTTACAAAGTTACACCAAAACTAACCCTAAGGGCTGGTTTTAACTACGCCAGAAGTCCGATAAGAAGCAATAACTTTGGTACTAATTTGTCCCCAAATTCCGTTGCTAGTGTTAGCGGGGCACCTTTTAACCAATATGCAATAGATTATTTTAATCTACTTGGATTTCCAGCTATCACAGAAGAAGCCATCACTGTTGGTGGGTCTTACCAATTTACAAACACATTTGGTATAAGCTTAGCTTATGAACACGATTTCCAACATAGCGTAACAGATAGTGGGTATTGTTATAACGGACAAGGAGCATATACTTCACCAAGCGCATACTCTCCTTGCTCTATAACAGCTAAAAACGCGGAAGATGCTGTAAATGTCGCTTTAGAGTGGAGATTTTAAATATCGCTTAGGGGCTTTTAGGCCCCTTTTATATAAAAGATATTATCAAAAAAGGGTTTTAATTCTTCGTTGTGGGTTGCCACTATTATAGTTATATTTTTTTCTTGGTTTAGGGCTTTTAGTAAAGAAAAAATCTTCTTGGCTTCAGAGTAGTCTAAATTACCAGTGGGTTCATCTGCTATTAAGATAGAAGGGTCTTTTATGAGGGCTCTTGCTATAGCTACACGCTGTTGCTCTCCTCCGGAAAGCTCATAGGGTCTATGGTTTATCCTATGTTCTAATCTTAAAAACTTTATAAGCTCAAGGGCTTTTTCTTTTTTACCAAATAGTGTTATATTTTCTAACACATTAAAATCTTCTAAAAGATAATAAAATTGAAACACAAAGGATATATGTTGTTTACGAAGAATGGTTTTTTCTTTTTCACTCATAGTTTTTAGGCTTTTATTGAAAATAAACACTTCTCCATCAGAAGGTTCATCAATACCTCCTATTATATGA
>DDOS01000014.1:0-2816 GCA_002341805.1 Aquificaceae bacterium UBA2488
ACTATATCACTGTATTCAAACATACAAATAACCTCCTTAAGGTAATTATAATATTGTAAGAAATATAATTTATTTGGTTATGATGCGGCTCAAGATTTTATGACTATACATCATATAAAACAATGCTATTATTATCTTCTGCCTTTTCTATATGTCCCACCATAAACCCGTTTTTTATGCTTTTAAGAGCTATATCTTTATCTTTTTCATCTATTATTATCATAAATCCTATACCCATATTAAAAGCTTTAAACATCTCAGATTTTTCTATACCACCTATGGCTTGAAACCATCTAAAAATTTCTGGAATCTCATACTTTTCTACTATAGCTCTAAGTCCATGTGGTATAACCCGAGATAAATTACCCTTTATACCACCACCTGTTATGTGAGCTGCACATTTTATATGTATTTGGCTTTTAAGATTAAAAAAGTCTTTTACATATATTTTAGTGGGTGTTAATAGAAGTTCCCATAGTTCTTTATTAAACTCTTTTATATAAGAGTGGTAGTTTAGATTAGCTTTCTCTATCACATGCCTTACCAAAGAATAGCCATTGCTATGAAACCCAGATGATTTTAAAGCTATGATGATGTCTCCTTCTTTTATGCTTTGACCTGTGATCAATTCATCTTTTTTACAAACTCCTATNNTATGCAAAATCCTGCTAAGTCATACTCACCATCTTTGTAAAATGATGGCATCTCAGCAGTCTCTCCACCCACAAGAGGTGTGCTTGCCTCCTCACAGCCTTTTACAATACCATCCATAAGAGGTATCATGATATTATCATCTATTTTGCCTATGGCAATATAATCCAAAAATACAGAAGGTTTTGATCCAGTGGTGATAATGTCGTTTACATTCATTGCTACGAGATCTATACCAACACTGTTGTGTATATTTACGCTCTGGGCTATTTTTAGCTTAGTACCAACTCCATCTGTGGTGGAAGTTATAACTGTATCGCAATCTTCCAATAAAAACCCTGAAGCAAAAGCACCAAAAGGTAATGCTTCTTTATAATTTTTATTTAGATTTTGAATTCTTTGTTTTATAAAAGCCACAAAACTATCGGCTTTTTCTATATCAACTCCTGCTTCTTTGTAAGTGGTCATTGGGCTTCTCCTTTTAGATAAAATTCTTGCACTATTGTATAAACTGGACCCACTGAAGTGAGTGAGCTTTTTACAAGGGCTATCTTGTTTATCTCTTCTTCCATGAAAAATGTCTCTTTATTTCTCCTTAGAGCTGGATATATCTTGTTAGAAATGAGTTCATTTATCCTGCATATGCTTACATGAGGATAAAAAGGTTTAGAATCAGAGTGTATATTGCTTTTGATATTAGCTTTTATAATTTTATTGGCCAAGGATTTTAGCTGGTTTGTCCCTTTGGATATGCCTATCCATAGGATGCGAGGTTTATTTGTATTTGGAAAAGCTCCAAGACCTGTATAAGCTACATTAAATGGTCCAAAGAGATTTGATATTTCTTCCAAGTTGTATAATATATCTATTCTTTTGTCTTCTTCTATTTCCCCTATAAATTGGAGCGTTATATGAAGATTTTGGGGTTCCACCCACTTACCTATCACAGCATCAGATATATCCTCTTTTAATTTATTTGCATAGGTTTCTAATTTTCTGCTGGTGAACATCCCTATGAAAAATCTCATGTTTCTTGTCCTTTGTGCTTGGCTAAATATAAAATACCAAGACTGATACCAATAGCTATAGTGGTTATAGATATAGCTATGTATTGGGCTTTTGAGAAAGAATAAAATCTATATATAGTATCTAAGCAAAATACATAAAATAGATAATATCCATAAGCCACAAGAATATAAGAGAACAATCTCCAGAGATATTTGAGTGCATTTTTAGCTTCCATAATAGTATTATAACCAAAAGCCAAAAATAATGATAAAATAAAATATCATGGGTTATTGGAAAGGACTTATAGAGCATTATAAAGAGCATCTGCCGGTTAGTGAAAATACGCCTATCATAACTCTTTATGAGGGCAATACACCGCTCATAAAAGCTAAGAAACTACCTAAAATGTTTGGGGTGAGTGTGGATTTATATTTTAAATTTGAAGGTCTAAATCCTACTGGTTCTTTCAAGGATAGGGGTATGACGATGGCTATTTCAAAGGCCGCCGAATCTGGAAAACAAGCGGTGATCTGTGCTTCTACTGGCAATACCTCCGCCTCAGCAGCAGCTTACGCCGCGAGAGCTGGTATGAAGGCTTTTGTGATATTACCAAAAGGTGCTGTGGCCCTTGGTAAACTCTCTCAGGCTATCATATATGGAGCAAAGGTCATAGCTTTACTTGGCAATTTTGATGATGCTCTTTTTATAGTGAGAAAAATAGGAGAGACATTACCAGTGGAAGTGGTAAACTCTGTGAATCCATATAGAATTGAAGGTCAAAAAACTGCAGCTTTTGAGATAGTTGACGCTCTTGGAGATACACCAGATTATCATTTTATACCAGTGGGAAATGCAGGCAATATAACTGCTTATTGGAAAGGCTACAAAGAATATAATGCGCTTGGGAAATCTAAAAAACTTCCCTCTATGATGGGATATCAAGCAGAGGGCTCTGCTCCAATAGTGAAAGGTTATCCCATTAAAAATCCTCAGACTATAGCCACTGCCATAAAGATAGGAAATCCTTATAGCTGGCGTAGTGCCATCCAAGCAGCTAAGGAATCAAACGGGAAGATAGATGCGGTTACCGATGATGAGATATTATATGCATATAGTCTCATAGCTTCTTGTGAAGGTGTGTTTTGTGAACCCGCTTC
>DDOS01000014.1:2822-6514 GCA_002341805.1 Aquificaceae bacterium UBA2488
AAGAAGGTATTTTCAAAGATGGTGATGTGGTGGTATGTACCCTAACAGGCTCAGGACTAAAAGACCCAGATACTGCTATGAAATCTGCGAGTCCACCCGTTGAAATGCCACCAGATTTAGATAAAATTTTGCAATTGATAGATATTTAAGAGGCAAGCTATGAGCATATTGGCTTTATTTGATAATAAAGGTAAATTAGAGTATGTTGTTAGAAATTATGACGATATTACTAAAAGCCTCAAAACTCTTGGAGTTAGATTTGAACGATGGGAAACCCCCTATATACTTAGCGATGATGCTAACCAAGAAGAGGTAATCGAGGCTTATAAAGACTATATAGATAAGATAAATAAAGAATTTAATTTCAAATCTTTGGATGTGGTAAGTATTACTAAACACCATCTTAAGAAGGAAGAGTTAAGAACCCTTTTTATCAAAGAGCATACACATTCTGATTTTGAAGTGAGATTTTTTGTGGATGGGTCTGGTACATTTTGTCTTCATATAGATGATAAAATTTATGTGGTGTTATGTGAGAAAGGAGACTTTATAAGCGTGCCTGCCAATACAAAACACTGGTACGATATGGGCTCACAACCCTTTTTCAAAGCCATAAGATTTTTCTCTATAGAAGATGGTTGGGTGGCAAACTTTACAGAGGATAATATACCAAATCTCGTACCAGACCATGATAGAATTACTTCTTTATGATAAGAGCTATTATTACTGATATAGAGGGTACCACCTCTTCTATATCTTATGTAAAGGATATGATGTTTCCATACTCCAAAAACAATCTAAGAGATTATCTTAATAAACATTGGGATATATTAATAGGAAAATTTCCAAAAGATTTTACCAAAGAAGATGCTTTTAATACGCTATCTGAATATATAGAAAAAGATGTAAAAGATACCATTTTAAAAGAAATCCAAGGGCATATATGGGAAGAGGGGTTTTTAAAAGGTGAGCTGAGAGGTCATATATATGAAGATGCTTATAAGATTCTAAAACATTGGCATGACATGGGTATAAAATTATATGTTTATTCTTCTGGGTCTATAAAAGCTCAAAAACTTTTTTTCGCTCACACAGATTATGGAGATATTACCTATCTGTTTGATGGATTTTTTGATACTACGATAGGCCATAAAAAAGAACCAACCTCTTATATCAATATCTTAAAAGCCATAAAACAAGAACCTAATGATATTTTATTTTTATCTGATGTGGAAGATGAGTTAAAAGCTGCTAAAGAAGTAGGTGTAAACACTATCTTGGTATGTAGAGATGGTATGAAATCTTCTACTCATAAGAGTGTTAAAGATTTTTACCAAGTAAGTCTATAATCCGAGCATCTGTTTTAGGGCTTTTAAGGTGATAGAAATCTCTGCGGGTTGGCTTTTTGAGTTAAATACACTAACCGCTTGAACCTTATAAACCGTAAAACCCTTTGGCAATCTATCCACAAATACGTTTGCTTTTATTGGATGTTTTGTGATGAGTATGCCATTTTTATATACGACATAGCCTTTTGTATATCCATTATCCTGATTTGGCTCCCAGTATAGATATAGCTTGTTTTTATAAATGCTAAAATTTAGATTTTGAGGAGTTTTTGGTAATGGAGGGATTTGTTTTTGGAAGCATACCTCTTTTGGAGCAGATTCCACTGAGTCAAACACGCCTGTTATACTATAACAAAAAGATGAAAAATCTGGAGGTAATGTGGCAATGCTCTTTATTAGCTCACCATCAAAGGGATCAAAGCCATGATCTATTTTATGCTTGTAAATCCTATAGGTTTCAAAACCTTTTAAATAAAGATGTATATGAAATTTCCTATAATATTTTACTACGGTGGGTGTTTTTTCGATAGCAGGGGGGATGCAGTAAAAACCTGATGTACGGGTAAATCTGTCTTTTACATTAAAACATAAAGAGCTTTTATCTTTTCTTACATAAAGCCCATTTTGATATATAAAGCCTTTTATCTCTAATTTCTGATGGACATTTGGTTTTATATAGATATAGTCTCCAATACGTTTTAGGCTGATATCTGGGGGTGGTGGTGGAACTGGTGGTCCTTTTATTCCACAAGCGCTAAGGGAAAAAGCCATCAAAAACCCTAACATAATATTTCTACGGATATTTCACCTCCAATATCAAACTCTACACATACTCCTTGGATTATCACATCAAAATCTTTCTCGGATTGAGAGACAGTTTTTATACTATATATTTTTGTATTTAGCTTTTTAGAAAATCTTATATTTATATGTCCTATCTCAAAAGCCTCAAAACTAACATTGTCGGTAAACTCCTCTTTGTCTTCTATCTTGATACTATGAATACCTATGTTTATATAAGCTCTTGTATTCGCTTTATAATCTATTTTTATACCGTTTTCTAAAAGCTCTATATGTTTTGTGGCATCGTTTTGTTTAAAAAATATATGATTTTTGGAAAAATCCTGAAGTTTCCATTTTATATCATCGTAGGCAAAGAATCTTGTTTTATCATCGTATTGAAGAAGATCTTTGTAGGGGATTATGTCTTTTTCTAACTCGTGTATGGTTTTTGACTTGGTGGTTTCTTGGCTTTTAGTAAACATGAAATGATAAAACTCTTTATACCTTGTAAGACAGACATTTAAATTACCTACATCTTTTTTGGAAAACTCTTTTATGATACCTTCTTCAGTGCATACTATTATAATGTTTTTATTTTTTATCTTAATCTCTTTTATGCCGTCAAAATCTATATCTTTTATTAAAAGCTCAGAAACTTCATTTTCAAAATCAGCTTTTATAATATTGTTCCAGATTTCTCTTCTTAAATGTGGAAAATAAACCCCTCCAAATATGCCGTGCCAATAGGCGTCGTTGCACTGAGCTTTTAAAATGATATCTTTGGCATGGGTGGATTTTTTAGAAACCTCAAGCATGCGTTTATGCATATAGTTTGACTCTTCATATTTACAGAAAAAGTTCTTCCAAACCCCTCCTTTGATAAGATTCTCGTAGTCTTTACATTCTTTATGAGCTTTTTCGTATTGTATGGCCTCTTCGTAGTTTAATGACCAATGGCCCATCTCTGGATAAGACACACCAGCAGGATATACAAGTTTCTTTGGATATGTGGTGATGGCTTCAGATATAGTGGATGTTTTTATGGATGTTTCTTTTAAAAGTCCAAAGAAGCGTTCAAGCCATCTTTGTTCATAAACAGTTTCATAGGTGTGTGGCCATATACCAAACTTTTCACCATCGTCTACTATGATGGATATTTTTTGACTTTTTGCAAAACCAACCACATTCTCTGGATTATCAAAGGGTATCTTATATCGTAGATTTTTGTCTATGGGTATTAGGTGGATAAACTCTCCTTCTTCTTCGGTGATATATACACCTTCTTCATATTTGTGTCCTGAGGCTTTTATATGGTAATCATCTATTATGATATAATCCATAGATAACTCAATGAGGGTTTTTATAACAGAGCTATCCCATATTCTTTCGGTAAGCCATACACCTTTTGGCCTTTGTCCTAATATGTTTTCACAAAAGTTATTTAGTTTTTCTATTTGCAGTATTCTATCCTCTCTTGAAATAGTGGCTAAGATTGGTTCATAATACCCCCCACCTATGATTTCCAACTGATGTCTTTGACTCATATTTTGGAGTTTTTGT
>DDOS01000011.1 GCA_002341805.1 Aquificaceae bacterium UBA2488
ATAAAATTATGTTATAATTTACACAATGGATGGGACAGTCCTCTTTTTTAGGCATATTTATATCACTGAGGACTAATGTATAGTCTTTTTCTTCAAAAAGCCTCAAACCCTCTTCTCCGTTGCTTGCTAAGTCTATATCAAAAGATCTGTTTAAGTTTCTTGCTATAAGCTTTAGCATCTCTAACAAGACTTCTTGACTATAAATGTCATCTTCTATCACCAAGATTTTAAAGTGTTTTTTATTCATATTAATATTATAACAAAAATTCAGCCAATAGTGTTAAAATATAATTTATGAGCTTTCATGAGAAGGTAGTGGATTATGTATATCAGAATAGGCTGTCGGAGTTCCAAGCACAATTTTTTTATCTTTATAAGCATTATGCCAATTTGGGGGAAGAGGAGTTTGTAAAAGAGTGGTTTGACAAATTTATAATAAAAACCCTTCATAAGTATATGCCTTATTCTAAATTGGTGGAATGTTTTGATAAATACAGTTTATCTAAGAAAAGCATCACTAAATCTTATGTGAACACCTACTGGAGATTTTGTAAAAATCCAAAAGCCATATCTTCAAAACTAAGCGATTCTATGAAGTTTTTTGACCTTGAAGAGCTTGACGAAGAAAAGCTAAAAAAATCCTATAGACAGATGATAAGAAAATATCATCCAGATATTACAAAGGATAAAACACTCTCCCATGAGAAGACCGTCTTGATAAATTATCATTATCAAGTTTTATTAGCTTATCTAAGCCAGTTAAAACAAAACATCTTCTAATTGTTTTTGGCTTTTAACAATAGTATAAATATCTTCTTGAGAAAGCGCTTCGTTTACCCCATAAAAATCACAATGAATATAATACACATAAGGAGTATAAAACCTATTGTAATGTTTACACATCATAAGATCACTTATGGTATCTCCAAGGTAAAGAGCACTCTTGAAGGGCTTTAATCTATCAACGGCATATTTTAAAGCTTCTTTGCTTGGTTTTCTCTTGGATTTATCTTCAGTATAATCATCATCCACTATCATATCAAAATAATCCTTTATACCAAAAAACTCCAAAGAAAACATGAGATCCTCTCTTGGCCTACCTGTGACTATAGCAGTTTTGTATTTAGCTTTTATCTTATTTAAAAAACCTTTATCTAAAAGAAGTTCTTCGTTTTCTCTAAATTTTTTATAAAAAGCCTCAAAACGATTTACAAGGTCATCATAATCTATATATGGGTTTTTAAAGATCTTTTGCTGTATGGCCATTTGATTTGTGGTATAGTTTATAGCCTCTTCTTTATCGATATAGCCTTTGTCTATGAGTATAAGCACAATTGTACTTTCCCAATCGTTGTTTATACCTGCTTTCTTCTTCACAAACAAGAGCTCTTCTTGGGACAGGGTTTTACCAGTATAATAGCTAAATGTTTCATAAATTGCCTTATGATAAGAGGGTCTTACATCTATCAAAACCCCGTCTACATCAAATATGATACAATCTATATTATGCTGTAAGCTCAATAGATTCACCTAAGGTTCTTTTATTATCAAGCATAAACTTTATAAATCTATCTATTAGGACAGATTTTGAAAAATCGCTAAAATATATAATATTAAATATCTTATAAGCTTTGAAGTTTTTGATATCTACCATAACCAACTCTTTTGATGCTAATTCTTTTTGTATTAAGCTTTTAGGAAAAAATGAAGCCCCATAACCAGACTTTATTATATTTAGTATAGATATTAAAGAGTTTGTTTCTATTTTTATATTTAAAAGCTCAAAATTAAGACCCATATCTTCTAAGGCATCTTTAACTGACTTTCTTGTGCAAGAAAAAGCCTCTCTCATCACAAGGTCTATTTTGTATATTTCCTCTGGTTCTATCTGGGTTCTTTTTGAAAGATGATGATCTTTACCTACACATAAAACAAGTTCATCCCTAAAAAGCTCTACACTGTTTATCTTAGAATCTGCATCTTTATCAATGATACCCACATTCACTATACCATTTAGCACATTTTCTTCAATCTTCTTAGAGGTATCTACATAGAGTTTTACATTTACACTTGGATTTAGTTTTTGAAAATCCACTATGAGTTTAGGAAGCTTATACTCTCCAAAGGTATGGCTTGAACCTATATAAAGCGTATCTTTTATATCTTTTTTTAATTGAGACATTTCCTTTACAAGATCATCGTAGCTGTCTAAAAGGGATTTTGCTTTTTGATATAGCCTTTCACCTTCTTCGGTAAGGACAATTTTACCACCTTGACGCTTTAGCAGTTTACAACCTATGGTTTTCTCTAAGGATTTTATCTGCTGAGTGATGGCTGGCTGTGTTACATAAAGCACATCCGAAGATTTAGAAAAACTTCCAAGATCCGCCACCGTTATAAAAGTTTTAAGCTTCACTATATCAATCATAATCAACTCTTAACATTATATTATAACATTATAAATAAGATTTATACTTGATTACAGTCATAAGATATGCGCCCTTACGGGCGCTAATTTGATCAATGTTTTGACTTTACGTAGTTATCCCAGTTGGTTCTATCAAAGGGCGATATTTCTCTTAGTTTTTTAATAACTTTTGGAAACTCTTGAGCCACATAGTCAACATCTTTATCAGTGTTGTCTCTTCCGAAGCTAAACACCAAAGAGCCATTGGATACTTCTTTTGGTATACCAACAGCTGCTATCACATGAGATTGCTTTAGAGCAGTAGATACACAAGCAGAACCAGATGCCGTTTCTATACCTTGAAGATCAAGTCTTAGAAGCATAGCCTCTCCCTCTATAAGGTGCACGATCACAGATAAATGATGGGGAAGTCTTTGGGTGGGATGGCCTGTAAATTCTATCATATCAAGGTTTTCTTCCAAAGCTTTTCTGATCTTATCTCTATATCCGCTAAGCCTTGACACTCTATCAGACATCTCTTTTTGGGTAAGATCAGCAGCCGCTCCGAAACCCACTATACCAGGGACATTCTCAGTGCCTGCTCTAACACCACGCTCTTGAATACCACCTTCAAGAAGGGGTTTTAGCTTAACACCTTTTCTGGTCCAAAGAGCTCCCACTCCTTTTGGTCCATACATAAGATGAGCGGTAATAGAAGCCAAATCTATCCCCAAATCCTGAACATCCACAGGCATATGTCCGCAAGAGGGAGCTATATCGCTATGAAATAAAGCCTTTGGGTTTTTGGCTTTTACGATAGAAACAAGCTCTTTTATATGTTGCACCGTGCCTATCTCTCTATTGGAATGCCCTATAGAAACTAAAATTGTATCTGGTCTTATAGCTTCATTTAACTCATCTTTATTTACAAGTCCATATTTATCTACATTTATATATGTAACTTCAAACCCCTCTTTTTCCAAGCTTTTACAAGGATGGAGTATAGAATGATGCTCTATGGATGTAGCGATGATATGACGGCCTTTTTTCTCATAGGATTTTGCCACACCTTTTATGGCTAAGTTGTTGGCTTCTATACCTCCTGAAGTAAATACAACTTCTTCTGGTGTTTTTGCACTTATGAGAGATGCCACTTGCTCTCTAGCGGTGTTTATAGCTTTCTTGGCTTGCTGACCAAAGCTATGAAGGGATGTGGGATTTCCAAAAACCTCTCTAAAATATGGCATCATGGCATCTACAACTTCCTGAGCCACTGGTGTCGTAGCTATGTGATCAAGATAAACTGTCCTTTCACCTTGCTTTTTAAAAAACATAAAAATCCTCCTTATGTGGCATAAATGGAATTTATAATCTTTGCTATACCAATAAAAGCTTTAGCCGTACGAGACTCTGGCATAGCTTCCACTATGGGCATACCTTCATCAGCATACTTTGTTAAATCTGGTTCTATGGGTATTGATCCTAAAAGCTTTAAATTGTAAGCTTGAATAAACTGAGGTACTTTAGACTCTCCAAATATCTTATATTCTTTGTCGGTCTCTGGACATACAAAATATGCCATATTTTCCACCACCCCAAGTATAGGGATATTGACTTCTCTAAACATGGATACTGCTTTTTTAACATCCACAAGGGCCACATCCTGAGGCGTGGTGACTACGATAGCTCCGTCTATAGCTGTGTTTTGGGCTAAGCTAAGCTGAACATCACCAGTACCTGGTGGTAAATCAAGGATTAGATAATCAAGCTCTCCCCAATCCACATCAAATAAAAACTGATTTAGAGCCTGCATCAAAATAGGTCCTCTCCATATCACAGGCGTGTCTTCAGAAGGTAACAAAAACCCCATAGATATCATTTTTACCCCATACTTTTCTATGGGTATTATCTTATTGAATACATTGGCAGTAAGCCTTGCTCCTTTGGTGCCAAGCATTGTGGGTATAGATGGTCCATATATATCCGCATCCAAAAGCCCCACTTTAAAACCAAGCTTTGCTAATGCTATAGCAATATTTGTGGCCACTGTGGATTTACCCACACCACCTTTACCACTGGCTATAGGTATTATACGCTTTACCCCTTTTATGCTTCTTTTACTAAAAACAGGCTGCTCAAAAGGGTTTTTCTTAGGAGCTTCATCTATAAACTCTATAACAGGGTTTAGATTTGGATTTGTCTGTTTTATAGCGTTTTCAATTCTTTTTTTCACTTCTTCTCTAAGGCCAGGGCTCACCACCACTTTTAGATTTATATTAGAATCATTTACCTTTAAATCCTTTAATATAGAAGTAGAATCCTCTATGTTTAGATCCTTAAAATCTATGGTTTTTAGCTTTTCCAAAACTTCTTTTACTGCCATAATACCTCCTTGTAATCTAAAAGATAAACAACTTTTTTATATATTTTATGATATTTAGTAGTTTTATATTCGTTTTTATGACTATATGCTCATAGATTTATATCATATTGTATAATATTGTATTTGGGCTTTTAACAAAAACATCTTGGGTTATACTATATGTATGAATGGATGGATTTTTAATGGAAAAAGCATGTTTAAGGTGTTTGTGTTTGAAGATTGGGATCATATTACAGATTTTCTTATAAACCTTACTAACCTTATAAAAGAACTTGACCATCATCCAGATATCTTGTTTCATACTGCTAGCAAAAGCATCACAATATTTTTAACCACTCATTCAGAAGGTGGTATATCGGAAAAAGACCAGATGATGGCTCAAAGGTTAGATGAAGTTTATAAACCCTAATGGCTAAAAAAGAGTTTTTAGTATATACCATATTGGCAATGTTTTTTTTCTTTTTGGGAAATTCTATATTATCCATCACATCTCCTGATGAAGGAAGAAACTTATACGCCGCTGTTTATATGCTTAATACAAAAAATTTTCTAACACCTATGTATAATTGCCATTTTAGATTTGAAAAACCACCTATGCTATATTGGGTTAGTGATATGTTGTTTTTGATCTTTGGGGTTCATGTATGGCTTGCAAGGGCTGTTTCTGGTATAAGTGCCTATATCTTGGGACTTTTAACCTATAAAATAGCAAAGCTTTACAATGTAGAAAAACCCTTTTATGCAAGTTTGATACTTTTTACCATTACACACCTTTGGATAGAATCAAGGGCTTATGTACCTGAGATGCTCCTTACTTTATTTGAAATAGCTTCTATTTATTTTTTTCTTACTAAAAGCCCTAAACTTGGATATGCTTTTATGGGATTTGCCACTCTCACCAAAGGACCAGTGGGTACAGCGGTGGTGCTTATGGTGATTTTGTCTTTGGGCTTTTATGAAAAAAGAAATATAAAAGATGTATTAAAACCTCTTTTAGACCCTATTGGTATTATTTTATACATACTAACAGGATGGAGTTGGTATATTTATATGGTTTATAAGTATGGGTTTTATTATATTTATAAATTTTTTATAAGAAACAACATAGATGTTTATACAGGTTCTAAGAATGTCCATCTTTATCCTTTTTATTATTATATAGTGGTGCTTTTTATAGCCCTTATCCTATGGATTCCTTGGTTTTATAGTTTTTTAAAAGCATATATAAAAGATAAACCAAAAAATGCCACTTCCATGTTAATATGGAGTGCAGTGATATTGCTATTTTTCACACTATCTAAAAACAAACTTCATCATTATATAATAAGTATATATGTGCCAATATCTATTTTTATAAGTATATACGCTTCTAAGAAGATAATAAAATTAAACCTCATCTTGGCCTCTATCCTATTATGTATTTTATTTTTTATAGCATATAAATATGAGTCCAATAGGTTTGTACCAAAAGCTGTTTTGATACTAAAAGCCAAAAAACTACCAGTTTATTTTTATAACGCTCATATGTCCGCTATGGTATACTATCTAAACACCTGCATAGATTCACTACCAAAATACACTCCAAAACATTATTTTGTAATATCTAAAAACCAGCCAAACGCCATGAAAGGCTACACACTTTTTACAAAAGGCAAAGAGTTTGACGGAGAGTATTATTTATATTCCAGATGAGTGTTTTTAAGCTTTTAAAAAACCCTTATATAGATGCCACAGTTTTCATAATGCTTTGCTTTTTACCCATATACTTATCTCATTCGCCTAAGGTTTTTGATATGAATATTAAAAAAGTAGATTTAAATATAAAAATAGATTATATTAAAAGCCAAAAAACTCTTTATATAACACTCTCTTCTGATCCTAAAACGCTAAACCCAGTGCTTGCCCAAGAGTCTTCTTCTTCCGATGTATTAGACCCACTTTTTAATGGACTTACCAAGATAGATTTAAAAACGATGGAAGTAAAACCTGTTTTGGCTAAATCTTGGAAAGTACTTGATGATGGTAAAAAATATATATTTACACTAAGAAAACATCTTTTTTGGTCAGATGGTAAACCCCTAAGCGCTTACGATGTGGAGTTTACTTTTAACGATATATACTATAACCCATCTATACCAAACTCCATAAAAGATACTCTAAATGTGGATGGAAAATTTTTCAAAGTAAAAGCCCTAAACAAATATGAGATAGAGTTTATACTACCCCATAGATTCGCCCCATTTTTAAAGGATATGTCTGTTCCTATATTGCCAAAACATATATTAGAAAAACCTATAAAAAACCATACTTTTAACACATTTTGGAATGTATCCCAAAATCTATCTCTCATAGTGGGCTCTGGTCCATATAAGATAATAAAGTATGTAAAAGGCGAGTATGTGGAATATGAGGAAAACCCATATTATTACAAAAAAGGACTTCCTCTTATAAATCGTATCAAGGCTTTTATAATACCAGATAAAAATATATCCCTCTTAGGATTTTTACAAGGCAACATATCCTACGAAGGGCTTTCTTCAAAAGACTTATCTTATTTTTCCCTTCAAAAGCCAAAATACAAAATAAATATATATGACCTTGGAGATACCCCCACTATCACATTTATCACCTTCAATCAAAACCCCCATGGCGATATTCCAAAATACAAACTAAGATGGTTTCAAAATAGACTTTTTAGAGTGGCTTTATCTTATGCCATAGATAGAAAAGCAATAGTCTCCATGGTTTACGATGGATTNNTCACCCCCGCCAATAGACCCTACTATAAATCTGGTCTTTTTAAAAAATATCCTTTTAATTTATCAAAAGCCAAAAAACTTCTTTTAAAAGCAGGGTTTTATTATAAAAACCATAAACTATACGATAAATATGGACATAGGGTGGAGTTTAGTCTAATCACGAACTCAGATTCTTCTGAAAGAAGGGAGATAGGAGCTATTATAAAACAAGATTTTGAAAAGCTTGGAATAAAAGTTATATTTCAACCCATTGATTTTAATTCTTTGGTATCAAGACTCACCACACCACCCTATAGCTGGGAAGCTGTTTTAATAGGACTCACTGGTTCTTTAGATCCAAACGATGGGAAAAATGTATGGTATTCCTCTGGCTCTCTTCACATGTGGCATCCTTTTGAAAAGCACCCCACTATGTGGGAAAAAGAGATAGACACCCTTTTTGATGAAGGAGTTAAAACCATAGACCCAAAAGAGCGTATAAACATCTATCAAGTAGCTTTTTATCTTATCCAATACCATGAACCTATGATATTTATAGCAACACCAAAGAGCTTTATAGGTGCAAAAGATTATATCTCAAACTTTTATCCCACCGTTTGGGGCTTTTACAAAAAAGATTATATCACCATCAAATAATATGCTAAACTAAAAATATGGAAAATGTATCTATATTAGCGGCTTTTGTGGCGGGGTNNGGATTTTGAGTTTTTTATCTCCTTGTGTTTTACCCATAGTGCCTGCATACTTATCTTATCTATCTGGTAATACAAGCCTTAAAACCGATAAAAACTTTGATAAGGATGTATTTTTGGCATCCATATTTTTTGTGCTTGGATTTAGTTTGGTGTTTAGTCTTATGGGGCTATCCGCTTCTTTCGTGGGAGGACTTTTTAGACACTATTCTTTTTATATAGCTAAGTTTGGTGGGGCTTTTGTGGTATTTTTTGGACTTCATTTTTCTGGGGTTTTGATAAAAAAAGATTTTCTAAAATACCTTNNGGGGCTTTTGAAGGATTTTTGTTTGGTTTTTATGCTTTTAATATCATAAGCCTAAAAACTTTCTTAGAAATAAGTGCTATAGTGAGCATCGTGTTTTCCCTTTACATGCTTGGGCTTCATGAGATCTTATATAAGCAGTTTAAACTTTCAGATGATTCTAACATCAAGATAAACGCCAAAAAGGGTTTTGGCAAATATATATTTGCTTTTGTGGTGGGGCTTAGCTTTGCCTTTGGTTGGACTCCCTGTATTGGTCCTGTGCTTGGTTCTATCCTATTCTACGCTTCTCAATCAGAAACCCTATATAAGGGTGCATATCTTCTTTTTGTCTACTCCATGGGGCTTGGTATACCTTTTATATTAGCAGGTGGATTATTTGGATTTTTTGTAAGCTTTCTAAAAAGATTTAAATCCGCTTTTAATGTGGTAGAAGTCCTTGGTGGTATCCTCCTAATCCTCATGGGCTTTTTCTTAGTCCTTGGAAAGTTATCTATGCTATCTTCTTTGTTTTAGAGGAGAGTGAAAATGGATATAAAAACTCTTGAAAATTGGTTGTGGAACGCTGCTTGTGTTATAAGAGGAGAGAAGATGCATCAAAATATAAAGAATACATACTGCCTCTTATTTTCATGAAAAGACTTTCTGATGTCTTTGAGGATGAATTTAGTAGTTTAGTTGAAAATATTGGTGATCCTAAAGAAGCTGAAGAAGCATTAAAAGAAGATCCTGATCTTGTGAGGTTTTATATACCATTAAAAGCAAGATGGTCAGAAATATCTCGGCAAACCAAAGATGTTGGTCAATATTTAACAGACTGTGCTAGAGAAATAGCAAAATATAACAAAGATTTGCAAGGAGTTATCGATGTAGTTGATTTCAATGCAACAGTATCAGGCCAAAGAATTATAAGTGATGAGAGCCTAAATCGTCTTATAGATATCCTAAGCGAGCAAAGGCTTGGTCTTAAAGATGTAGAGCCTGATATATTGGGAAGGGCTTATGAATATCTTTTGAGAAAATTTGCAGAAGGCTCTGGGCAATCTGCAGGTGAATTTTATACTCCAAGAGAAGTGGCTATAATGATGGCTTATATAGTAGATCCAAAATCTGGTGAGGAGGTATATGATCCTTGCTGTGGTTCTGGTGGTCTTTTGATAAAGTGTCATATAAGATTTAAAGAAAAATACAAAAAGCAAAATGAAATAGCCCCTCTTAAGTTTTATGGTCAAGAAAATAACCATATAACATATGCTATGGCAAAGATGAATGTCTTTATCCATGATATGCAGGCTGAAATTGCTCTTGGTGATACTATGAATAGACCATCTTTTCTATCAAAAGACGGTTCTTTAAAAAAGTTTGATATAGTTTTAGCTAATCCTATGTGGAATCAAAAATTTCCTGAAGAAGTTTATGAGAAAGACCCCTACAATAGATTTCAATTTGGTTATCCTCCCGAGTCTTCTGCAGATTGGGGATGGATTCAGCATATGCATAAAAGCCTAAAAGACAATGGCAAAATGGCAGTGGTTATTGACACTGGGGCAGTTTCTCGGGGTAGCGGTACGCAAGGTAAAAACAAAGAAAGAGACATTAGAAAACAATTTGTAGACAATGACCTAATTGAATCGGTTATTCTTCTACCAGAAAATCTTTTTTATAACACCACAGCCCCAGGAGTTATAATTGTTATAAACAAAAACAAACCAGAGGATAGAAAATCAAAAATACTTCTAATAAATATTTCAGATCTTTATGAAAAAGGAAGACCAAAAAACTACTTACCAGATGCTACTATTCAAAAAGTCCATGAGATTTATAGAGATTGGAAAGAGCAAGAAAGTATAAGCAAGATTATAACTACCGATAAAGTGGTAAAAAATGATTATAACCTAAGCCCTTCAAGGTACATATCTATCAATAATAAAGAGGAGGTTTTACCTTTAGAAGAGGCAATTGTAGAACTTGAAGAGGCAGAAGAGGAAAGAAAAGAAGCAGATAGAAAACTTTGGGAGATTTTAGAGAGTTTGAGGGACAAAGTATTATGAGGGAGTGAGCTGTGGAGAATCAAGAGGTTGAATATAAAAAGAGCTGGCAGGATGAATATTTGGCTACTATTTCAGCTTTTGCAAACTCAAAGGGTGGAAGACTAATTATAGGGGTAGATGATAAAGGTAACCCAGTAGGTGTGGAAAATCCTAAAAAGTTGCTTGAAATTCTACCAAATAAGATAAAAGATAAACTTAGAATTTATCCTGATGTAAATCTGAAAGAAGTTAATAATAAATTTATCATTGAAATAAAAGTTAATCCTTCAATCTTTCCTATTTCCTACAATGGAAAGTTTTATATCCGTTCTGGTAGCACTACTCAAACATTGGAAGGACAAGAGTTAATAACTTTTTTTCTTCTTCAAAAAACAGGGCAAACATGGGATAGTTTAATAGAAGAGGAAGCGACCCTTGATGATATAGACATTCCAACCGTAGAAAAATTTAAATCTCTCGCCAAAGATAAAATTCCATCCATCTCTTTAGAGAAGGGCTGGAAGACCACTCTCGAAAAGCTTAATTTAATAAAGAAAGGGAAAATTACAAAAGCAGGTATACTCCTTTTTTCTAAAAACCCACAAAAATTTTACATACAAGCAAAGATAAAAATTGGCAGGTTTAAATCTTTAACAGACATAATATCCGCCGATATCATTGAAGGAAACTTATTTGAGCAATTAGAAAAATCTCTAGATATATTAAGGACAAAATATCTTATAAGCAAGACAACTTTTGAAGGAATTCATAGAAAGGAGATTCTTGAGTATCCTTATGAAGCTTTGAGGGAAGCCCTTATTAACGCTTTAATTCATAGAGATTATTTAAGTACTTCCGAGACACAAATTCGTGTATATGACGATAGATTAGTTATTATGAATCCAGGTAGCCTACCTCCAGAGATCACCATTGATATGTTAAAATCTGAACATCCTTCAAAAACTCGCAATCCTTTGCTTGCCACAGTGTTTTTCTATGCTGGATTTATAGAAACTTGGGGAAGGGGAACTATAAAAATTATAGAAGCTTGTAAAGATTATGGCTTACCAGAACCGAAATTTGAAAACAATGGATTTATGAAGGTATCTTTTTATAAAGATATCTACACGGATGAGAATTTAAGGAAAATGGGACTGAACAAAAGGCAAGTTAAGGCAGTCATGTATGTAAAAGAGATGGGAAAGATTACTAACAAGGAATACAGAGAGATAAATTCAGTTTCAAATAAGACTGCTTTTCTTGAACTTTCGGATTTGGTGAATAAAGGCTTTTTAAAAGAGGAAGGAAAAGGTAAGAATACCTGTTATGTAATGAGAGTAATAGAAATGTAATGATTGGGTAATAAAAGTAATGCAAAGGTAATGATTGGCTTGGCAATTTTGGTAATTATGTGGTAATATTTATGAATGAGGAGATGAATATGGAGTTTAAGTTTTTTGAGGATAGGAATTTTAAGGAGGCAGAACTAGGACATCTGCTTGAAAATTGGCGAGTGGCAAGGTTTAACTTCATAGAGTTAATGGATTATGTAAACATAAAACTAAAGTATTAAGAAGTAGAAAATGAAAAGCCTAAGTTCAAAGACTTGGATAATTTCAGAAAAAGAGAAGGCTGAAAAGATAAAGAATTGGTTAATTCAAAATGGTGGGGAAGAGCGGTCTGTAAACTCACAGAGTGAGATATGGCGAGTAAAATTTTCTGATGCAACTTTAACATATTATTCAAGTGGTAAACTATATTGTACAGATTCGGATGATCCAACTGTCGAGGATATACATCAATTCATTTATTCCTTAGTTGGCTCTCAATTCGTTGCGCCTACAAGAGATTTCTTGATTGGATTGGATACGACTGGTAAAGGTGAGGTATTCGGTTATACTGTTATAGTAGGTATCTTAATGCCAAAGGAATTTTATAATGAAATAGAGGCACATATAGGTAATGCATATACAAAAGTAAAGCATGAATTTGAATACTGGGATGATATCTTTAAAAAATTGGATTTTTATAAAGACAAAGGCTTCAATTATGTAATCCAAAATATACAACCATGGCAAATTGACATTTACAATATTAATAAAATACTTAATATTACTTATAATCAAATTTTAAATCTTCTGATAGCAAATTTAGAAAAACACAAATTGCGTATAGTCTTTGACGACTATGGGATAGGGCCACATTTAAACAGATCTCTGGATTCTTTAAGTAAAGCAGGAGCAGAAATTGTAAAAACAACTAAAGCTGATAACACTTATCTGGAGGTAAAAGTTGCTTCTATAATTGCCAAGAGAGAGCAACAGAGGGTAATTAAAGCAATTAGTGAAGATCCAGAATTTCAATTATCAGGTCTTTCAATAGGAAGTGGCAATGCTGGTGATTCTAAAACTATAGAATGGCTTAAGGCATGGAAGAGGACGGGGAGAGAGTGGCCATGGTTTGTTAAACGCTCTTTCAAAACTATTAGAGAAATAGACGGAATCAGTGAAGAACCGCAAAAATTAATCCCGCCTATTGAAGAAAGTTTACTATCAAAAGAGTTTAGAGAAAAATTTAAGAATGGTGAAATAAACATAACTTCTTTATCTTTAGTTTGTCCTGAATGTGGAGCTATTTTAAAGATGATAAGATTAATACCCAAGAATAACAAAACTACGCCTATTTGTATTGACTGTGAGAATGAACTATTAGATGTTCCATCAACCTTGCAGTATTATTGTAATAGAATTTTACCTGATAGCAATACCATAATCAGAGGTTTTATCTCTAAAGATTTAGAGGGTGTAAGATTTTTTGAAAACTTCACGTTTTTGTTACATCCAGTTGTCAGATACGAAACAGATCTGAATAGAGGAGCAAAAGCTGAGACTGAGAAGTTAGGAAAATTTGCTGCTATAGGAAGGATAAGATTAGAGGAAATCCAGTGTCCAGAGATTGAAATTAAAGAACTTGATAATACTCAAAGAGATGATGCTATTTTGGAAGGAGCAAAAAAATATAATGCTATACTTATAACAGCAGATAAAAATATGGCTGGAGTTGCTCAAGCAAAAGGGCTTTTTGTAATAAAAATTGGGTGAAATAATGAAGAACAGAGAAATTTCTGAATTTTATAATGAAATAAATTTTAAAGAGACAGAACTGGGATCTTTGCCAGTAGATTGGCAAGTGGTGAAGTTGGGAGAGGTAGTTATCAAGATATCCAACGGCATAACTAAGATACAAAATAAAAATGGTAAAGGGTTTATGGTAACAAGGATTGAAACTATTTCAGAAGGTAAATTAAATATAAATAGAGTCGGATATATAGAAGAACTTACAGAAAGTGAGTTTAAAAATTATAAGTTGGAGGTTGGAGGTTGGAGATATACTAATAAGTCATATCAATAGCGAACCTCAGCTTGGCAATTGTTGTTTATATAAAGGAGAGCTATCTACATTAATCCATGGCATGAATTTACTAAGAATAAAACCCGATAGAAATTTTATCTTTTCTGAATTCTTATATTTCACATTTTTGGAATATAAATTAAAAGGTATTTTTATATCCATAGCTTCTCGAGCAGTAAATCAAGCGTCTATAAACCAGCAAAAATTTAAAAACCTTCCCATTCCCCTTCCTCCTCTGGAAGAGCAAAAAGCTATTGCGGAAGTACTTCGGGCTATTCAGGATGCAAAGGAAAAAACAGAAGCAGTTATAAAAGCCACCAAAGAACTTAGAAAATCAATGATGAAACAGCTTTTTACTTATGGAGTTTATAAAGATGAATCTAGAGAATGGAAAATCGGAGATCAAGGAACCGTAGAACTAAAAGAGACAGAAATAGGCTTGATACCAAGGCATTGGCAAGTGGTTAAGTTGGGAGATGTATATGAAATAATACAAGGTAAAACTCCTAAGAAAGATGAATATTCAAATTATCCTGGCCATAGAATTATTAAGGTTAAAGATTTTGAGGATGGTGGTTTTGTTAATAATGCTCCACTAGGAGAAAGAAGTTTTGTTATAAATGATTTAGGTGAAAGGTATAGGCTGAAATATGGCGATATTCTTATACTCTCTGCTGGACATTCCTCAGAAGTTGTTGGTCAAAAGATTGGGGGGGTTTTTTATCTAGAAACAAAAGAACCTACTTTCTTTGTAGCTGAATTAATAAGAGTTAGAGCTAAGGAAGATCAATCAAATACTTATTTCTGTTTCGGTTTTCTTAATTTGAACACGACAAAAAAGAAGATAAGGGAGGAAGTTAAAGGAGGACACCTCTATCCAAGAGATATGAAAGACATTCTCATCCCCCTTCCCCCTCTTGAAGAACAAAAAGCCATTGCGGATATTCTTCTAACTATTGACGAGAAAATACAAAAAGAAGAAGCTAAGAAAAAAAGCTATTGAAAATCTCTTTAAGAGTATGCTTGATGAGCTTATGAGCGGAAAACTTAGAATAAAAGAGGTATTCTAATGGCAGCTTTTACTGAAAAAGATACAGTTCAAAATCCTATAGTTGAATATGCAAAACAAATAGGATGGGAGCATATATCTGCTCAAGAAATGGGAGATAAAAGACAAGATAATAAAGATATCATACTTAGAAACATATTTTTAAGTCAGGCCAAGAAATTAAATCCTTCTTTTTCTGAAGATGAGATTTCCCGAATCCTCAAAGATCTTGAGAGTTTATCTCCTAATATAGAAGGAAATTTTGCTGTCTGGGAGCACTTAAAAGGTGTAAGAGCTTTTTATGTAAATACTCAAAAAAGAGATCTAAATGTAAAACTAATAGATACTGATAATATTGAAAATAATACATTTCATATAAGTGATGAATTTAGTTTTACAAATGGAATTAATAAAATCCGCCAAGATATAGTGTTTTTCATAAACGGTATTCCTATTATATTTGTTGAAGCAAAAGCTCCTCATATTTTCGATGGTATAGATATCGCTCTTACTCAAGTAACAAGATACCATAAGGAAACCCCTGAGTTGTTAGCTATAGAGCAGTTTTATCTTCTTACAAATATAACAAGGCTTATGTACGGAGCTACATGGAATTTATCTTCTAAAAAGCTATATAACTGGAAAGAAGAAATCCAAGGTAATTTTGAAACACTTGTTAAATCTTTTTTTGACAAACAAAGAATTATTAGGCTTTTAACAGGCTATATACTATTTACAAGAAAAGATGATATTCTTGAAAAAGCTATTTTGAGATCTCATCAAATTAGAGCAGTGGAAAAAATAGTAGAAAGAGCAATGGATAAAGAGAAGAAAAGAGCCCTTATTTGGCATACTCAAGGCTCTGGCAAAACCTATACCATGATAGTAAGCGCTAAGAAGATTATAGAAAATCCTGATTTTAATAATCCTACTGTGATAATGTTGGTGGATAGAACAGAGCTTGAAAGCCAGCTTTTTAACAATTTAAAAGCTTGTGGATTTGAAAATGTTAAAGTGGCCAGCTCTAAAAAGGATTTGGAAATTTGTTAAAAAAAGATAAACGTGGTCTTATAGTATCTATGATACATAAATTTGATGGCATGAAAGAAAATATAAATACACGCGAAAATATTTTTGTGTTGGTGGATGAAGCTCATAGAACCACATCAGGTAAACTTGGAAACTATCTTATGGGAGCTTTGCCAAATGCCAAATATATAGGTTTTACGGGAACACCCATAGATAAGACATCTCGTGGCAAAAGTACTTTTATCACATTTGGAGAAGATGACAATCCCAATGGATATCTTGATAAATATAGCATTGCTGAATCTATAGAAGATGGAACCACTGTTAAACTTCACTATACTCTTGCACCCAATAATATGAAAATAGATAAAGATCTTTTAGAGAAGGAATTTTTAGGCTTGAAAGAGTCAGAAGGTATAAGCGATTTAGAAGAATTAAATAAAATTCTTGAAAAGGCGGTTAATTTAAAAAATGCTATAAAAAGCAAAAATAGAATCAAAGAGATAGCAAAATTTATAGCTAACCACTTTAAAAACAACGTTGAGCCTCTTGGATATAAAGCTTTTGTGGTGGGGGTAGATAGAGAAGCATGTGTTTTATATAAAGAAGAACTTGATAAACATCTACCAGAATATTATTCAAAAGTAGTAATAAGCAAAAACCATAATGATGAAGAATTTATTAAAAAACATTATCTAACAGAAGACGAAGAAAAAAGAATAAGAAAAGATTTTATATCTCCTGATAAGGATCTAAAAATTCTGATTGTTACTAATAAACTTTTAACAGGTTTTGATGCTCCAGTGCTATATTGTATGTATCTTGATAAACCCATGAGAGATCACATATTACTTCAAACTATTGCAAGGGTAAATAGACCCTATGAAGGCGAGCAGGGTATGAAAAAGCCATCTGGTTTGATTATAGATTTTATTGGTATATTTGATAAGCTTGAAAAGGCTTTGGCTTTTAACTATGAAGATATAACTGGAGTTGTTGAGGATATACAAAAACTAAAAGAGAGATTTGTAGAACTTATAAAAGAGGGGAGAGAAAAATACTTGAAATCCTTAGAAGGTCTTTCTCGAGAAAAAGCTACGGAAAAGATTTTAAAAGATTTTATGGATGAAGATAAAAGAAAAGAGTTTTATGGATTTTATGAAGAAATTTCAAAGATATACAATATTGTCTCACCAGATGAATTCCTAAGGCCATATCTTGATGATATTGATATATTTTCAAAGATATATAGGATTTTAAAAGAAGCCTATGAACCGTCCATAAAGGTAAATAGAGAAATAAGTAAAAAGGTTGAGGAGCTTTTGAGAAAGCATACTATTCAAAGTAAAATAAATGTAAAAGGCGATCTTAAAATCTATGAAATAGACGAAAATACTTTAAAGAAATTAGAAGAAAGCAAAGCTTCTGATGTAGAAAAAGTTTTTAATTTAGTAATAAGTATAGAAAAGCTAGCTAAAAAAGAAGGTGAGAATTCTCCCTATCTAATTTCTATAGGCGAAAAAGTTACAAATATAATGGATGAATATAAAAATAGACAAAAGACCACTTTAGAAACACTTAAAGAATTAGAAAAACTAACACAAGATATAATTAAAGCAAAAAAAGAAAAAGAGGAGCTAAAAATAGATGATACACAATTTTCAATATACAAGCTTTTAGAACAAGAAGGTGTTGAAGATGTTTTAGAATTATCAGCAAAGTTTTACGAAATTATAAAGAAGTATCTTCATTGGAAGGAAAGTAAAGAGCAAGAAAGAGAACTAAAAAAAGAACTACTGAGAATATCAAAAAATTCAAAGCTTAATAAATCAATTTTAGATAAACTAAAAGGATTATATGACTGATAAAGAATTTAAAGAATATGTAAGAAGTTGGGCTGATAAAATAGGGGTATCCCACCAATTGAAAGAAATTCATCTTAGGTATACCAAGCACAAAATAGCCAGTTGTTCTTCAAAAGGAAGGCTAACATTTAATAAAGATGTTTTAAATTTTCCTAAAGAAGAGATCGATAAAATTGTAGTGCATGAGCTTCTTCATCTCAGATATAAAAACCATGGAAGACTTTTTAAAGCCATGTATTCACTTTATTTAAATCAAAAACCACAATACTAAAGTTTACAAGCTTTTAAATATCTATTCCAAAAGCCTAAAATACCTAATAAGGATATCAGGTAAGAAAAAGCCCCTTGAGAAGATCTTGTAAAAAGTCCATTTTAGCTTTTCAAACCTTGTGCCAGATGTGTCTTTGTAGCTTTTATAATAGATAATAGCCCAGCCAAATACAATGATGCTAAGAAGAAGTATAAGCATAAATATAATATAAGGTACGGATATACTCGCTGCTTCATAAAACCTTATATATTTTGATCCGTATAGATATTCTTCAAATGTGGTTCCCATAAACTCATAGGTTAATACTACAAAGACAAAGGACACAATAAGACCGATGATTGTTTTGAGGGATATATGTTTGGTGACTTTAAAAAATGACAAGAATAGCTGAGCGCTTGTGAGCCATCCAAAAGCTAAGAATATTATACCTGTTTGAAATTGAAGCTGGGTTTTGTTTATTAAAAGCTCAATACCTGTGAATAAAAGAAGTGGTATTATGGTAAATATTGCCACTAGCTCTCTAACCGTTTTTGTGGTTTTTTCGGTTTCTTCAGAAAAGAGCTTATAAGAGAGATTCTTGGGTACATTTGGGTCTTTTCTTGCAAGATGTATCACATTTCCAGATTCTAAAAATAAAGATGCCTTAAAAATCCCATGGACTATAAGATGGTATATAGCTACACTAAAAGCTCCAATACCCACTTCCATTATCATGTAACCCATCTGACCTACTGTAGAATAACCTAAAGAGCGCTTTATATCTGGTTTTGAAAGCATTACAATAGAAGCGGATATAGCTGTCAGTATCCCA
Organism: Aquificaceae bacterium UBA2488; assembly: GCA_002341805.1. Lineage (GTDB taxonomy): Bacteria > Aquificota > Aquificia > Aquificales > Aquificaceae > Hydrogenobaculum. The sequence goes on from DDOS01000011.1 coordinate 19,011, forward strand.
AAAAAGAAGGCTATGTTTAGGGCTATGGGAGAAGAGATATAAAGATAAGCAATCTTATTTAACAAAATACCTCCTATGTTTACAATACCAGCGTGCATCAAAGCGGATACCGGCGTAGGAGCTTCAGAGGTGTAAGGAAGCCAAAAGTAAAAGGGTATGATGGCGGATTTTGCCATACCAGCAAGCACAAAAAGAATAGCTATTAGATTTATATTAAAAGAGTGAAAACTATTGGTTTGCCATATATGATATAGAGTCTGAAGGTCAAAAGTTTTAAAGCTTTTATAAGTAAGAACGACCCCTAATAAGAAAAATATATCTCCGATCCTGTGCACAAATATAGTCCAAGAGCCAAACATAGAAGCGGTTTTTGATTCTATTCTAAAAGATACTAAGAAATAAAGGCTAAGGCTTAATATTTGCCAAGCTATGAGCATGATGATAAGATTGTTTGCCATTATGAAAAAGTATATGGAGCTAAATATAAAATTTAGTATTATAAAAAATCTCTTATAGCCTTTTTCGTCCCACATGTAGTTTGAGGCATACTTTCTTATCACAAGACCTACTATACCCACATAAAACACTAACACAGAAGCCAAATGATCCATAACAAGCATGTTATAAAAGCCTATTATAGGTTTATGGTAAAAAAGTTCATAAAAAACGCTAAACAAACCAAGTATAGCTATAAAAGCCGAGAAAAACATGCTTATCTTTGGTATGGCCCTCTTATCATCCACAAAGGCTATAAGCGTTGCTATCAAAAGAGGAATGAAAGGTATTGTAAGCACTATCTCCATAGGTTTATTATACCAAAAAACTTAAATAAAGAGTTTATAGTATAATATTAATCATGTAATGCATTGGAAATTATGGTATATTTAATTTATCAGTTATGTATTTTAAAAAATTTTGTTTTTTGGCTTTTAGTATAACGATAATAACCTCCTGTGCTTCCACGCCTCATCACTTAAAATATCTACCTTATTCATTGCCTCAGAAAAAAAGTTATGTCTCACCCGGTAGTTTGTATGTGCAAGATAGTCCTATAGCAAACTTATATCAAGATCAAAGGGCTTTTAGGGTGGGTGATATAGTACACATAGCAGTATCTGAAAGTGTAAATGCGGTGGAAAATATATCAAATCAAACACAGCGTTCAAGCACATTCAATGATGCTCTATCTTCATTTTTTGGACTTCCCGCTAGCACGCTAAGAAACTTAGGGGTAGGAGCAAATACAAACACTCAACAAAAAGCTCAAGGCACAGAAGCTCAAAGTGGGGTTTTCACCACCACGATAACTGGTTATGTAAAACGTGTATATCCTAATGGAAATCTTTTAATAGAAGGACATAAGATTATATACCTAAACAATGTAGAGAGGGTCATCACCTTAGAGGGTATTATAAGACCACAAGATATAGATAATACCGATACAGTTCAAAGTTCTCAGATTGCTAATTTGCAGATCTTATATCAAGGACATGGATATCTTGTAAACGGATCCCAACCAGGATGGCTTGCAAGATTTTTAGCTAAGATACTTCCTTTCTAAAAATTTTATTATCATTGACTTTTTTCATAATATAGTCTAATATGATAAAAGTAAGGAGGTTTTTATTATGGATATCGCTGAGATTGTTGGATATATCACGGTGGGTTTCATAATAGTGTATTTTGCATGGATGTTTGCCTATGAAGACAAAGATGCAGATCCAAACAAAGTTTACTATCCAGGCGAAGAAGAAGAGGAGGAAGAATCCTAATACTCTATGTGCGTATTTTCTATAAAAGATCTTACTATAGGGTTTTTTGAGCTTTTAAACTCTTCTTTTGTGCCTATAAACTCTATATGACCTTTATCTAAAACCATTATTCGATCTGCTATTTTAAAGGCGCTAACCATATCATGGGTCACCACTATGGAGGTTATACTAAGACGATTTTTTAAATCAAGGATAAGGTTATCAATAATCCTACTAGTGATAGGATCAAGTCCTGATGTAGGCTCATCGTATATTATTATCTCAGGGTCTATAGCTAATGCTCTTGCTACACCAACTCTCTTTCTCATACCTCCAGATAGTTCTGATGGCATAAATCCTAATATAGATTCATCCAGATTTACCTCTTTTAGCTTTTGTCTCACTATATTTAAAATCTCATCTTTGGATTTGTTTGTATGCTCTATATAGTAAAAGCCGACATTTTCCCATACGTTTAAACTATCAAACAAAGCCCCTTCTTGAAACACATAACCCATCTTCATTCTTATCTTATTTAACTTATCTTTGTCTAAATTCACAATGGACTCTCCATTTATCATTATATCTCCTTCGGTGGGTTTCCAAAGGCCTATGATGTGTTTTGTAATGGAGGTTTTACCGCTTCCGCTTCCTCCTACAATTACAAATACCTCATTTTTTTTGATATCAAAGTTTATGTCTTTTAGTATGACTCTATTGTCTATAACCTTGGTGAGATTTTTCACCGTTATAATATTATCCATCATTCAATATGTAAAAACTCTATGGCTTGAAGGCATCTTATCACTACATTTTCAAAGTTTATATCAAGTACATCTTGGACTGCTTTTATTTGATCATCTTTATTTAGGCTTTTAAAAGCATCAGACTTTACACCCTTTTCATGCAACAATACAGGTATAAAATGCCTTCCCAACACAAAAAATAAGTAAGATAATTGATTATTAGACAATCTTGGAAAACCATTAAAAGTTTTTAAAGTCTCAAGCACCCCCCATATAGCCCAATATTTTGTCTCTTCATCTTTTGTTCTTGATTCTATGCCACCTATAATGGCAGAGGCAATGGCTAACGAGGTTCTTGGATTTTCAGTAAAATCTAATTTATAATGCTCTATATCCTCTTTTGAGCTTTTATATTTCTCGTAAAGATCTATATACTTCTGAAGAGGTTTAACTGGGTCTTCCATCAGCCAAGAACTTCCGCTTTTTGATATTCTTTACAATCTATTTGAGATACATCAAAGTTTGGTATTTTTTCTTCATATACATTATGAAATCCACACATATTGCAAGATATTTCAAGTAAATATCCAGATCTCTTATAACCTATATCTGCTTTACACAAAGGACACTCTCCTTCTTTACCTCTTATACAATCCTCAAGTTCTTCGGCTTTTAAACAAGACCAAACACTTTTAACATTGCTTATAGCACGCTTTATATCTTTACTACTCCATTCTGCTCCGCAGTGAAGACATCTAAACTCCTTATAAGAACCTTCGTCTATGAGTTTTATAACATTTTTAGATCCACAGGTATTATCTACGCATACAAGTCCTATTTCTTTTTTACTTAAAAGCTCTAAAACACCCTTAAAGTTTATATCATAATGCTTTAAAACTTTATCCATTATAACATATCCACAACATAAACAGACAGCCTCTACCCTTGGATAGGGCTCATCAAACTCACATACTTTTAAAGACACATGATAACAATAAGGACAAACTTCTAAGTGTATCAAACAAATCATATCTTCACCTCTTAATTAAATTTATTATCATTATTGCTTAAAGGGTATGCTAATCCACAGCTCATTAGAAGAATTTTCTTTTTTCAACTCCACTTCAATATTATCCACATCAAACTGATAATATTTAGAAAAAACTGATATAAGATCATTTTTTAAAGACTCTATGAAGTTTGGAGCAAGACCTTGTCTCTCATAGGCTAATACCATTGTAAGCCTTTGCTTTGCTATATCTTTGCTTTTATTTTTAAAAAAAATATCCAATATACCCATATTTTATCTCCCAAAGAGCTTAGCAAGAAAACCCTTCTCTTTTTCATAAAATTTAAGAGGCACATCTTCACCAGTTATACGCCTTGCTATATCTATTATAGCTTTTGAAGTAGGTAAAGATTCCTCTAAAACTATAGGCTCTCCTTTGTTGGTATAGTCCACAAGCTTTTCTTCTTCTGGTACCACTCCTAAGATTTTTACTTTCAACACTTCCACTATATCATCCACTGAGAGCATTTCACCCTTTTTTACCTGATGCCAACGAACCCTATTTATAACTGCCTTATAATCAGTTTTACCCATATTTTCCATAAGACCTATAGCTCTATCTGCATCTCTTACCGAAGATACTTCAGGATTTACCACAACTATAGCACTATCTGCTGGGGATGCTGCATTTTTAAACCCTTGCTCTATGCCTGCAGGAGAGTCTATTATGATATAATCATATTTTCCAGTGTTTTTTATATCTTGAATCATCTTATTCCATTTATCTGGATCTATAGCATCTTTGTTTTTAGATTGATTTGCAGGTAAAAGCCACAAACTAAACCCTCTTTTATCCTTCACCAAAGCCTTTTCAAAACTCACTCTTTGCTCTATCACATCTAAAACATCGTATACTATTCTATTTTCAAGCCCAAGTATCATATCTAAGTTTCTAAGACCAATATCTGCATCTATCACCAATACACTCTTACCAAGCTTTGCCAAGGCTGTACTTATATTTGCAGTCATTGTAGTTTTACCAACACCACCTTTACCTGATGTTATCACTATAACATTGGAATTAGCCATTAAAAACCTCCTATTGGTTCTAATATTATATTATTGTCTATTACTTTTGCCAATTCAGCCACTTGCGGTTCTTCATCATCTTCTGATTTTATAGCTATAAACTGTGCTATACGAAGTTGCTGAGGTATCATCTTTTTTGCTACTATCACACAAGAATCATCTCCTATAGCCCCTGCGTGAGCTATCCCTCTTAAAGCACCCATCACCACAATATTACCCGCTGCTATCACCGTAGCTCCTTCATTCACATCTCCAAGAATTAGAATATCACCATTGTGTTCTATGTATTGACCAGACCTTAAATTTTTACCAACAATCATAAGCCTTTTCTGTGTATTTTTTGTGGTGGGTATCACGGATTTTTCTATAGTTTTTATGCTTTTAATATTTTTATTTTCTAAAATATTTTTTATATGTTTTAATGTATCTTTATCAACAGTATTATCAGTTTCTATTAAAAAATAACTATTTTGAAATACTTGACTATGAAGCTTATCAACTAACTCATTTATAAGCACTTCCTTAGTGGTACCTTCCAAAGATAAACTAATACTCACCACCGGCAACGTCAAACCTTTTATCTTTATCATAATAATATAATATCATAAATTAAAAGCTAAAAAAACTTTCATTGTTAGGTTATTTTTTCTTCTTTAAGCCTAATTTAGTGTATCATATTTATATGGATACTAAAAGCATAAAAGAGATATTTGAAGCTATATCAAAGCCCTATGATGGGTTTGTGAAAGCTGTAAGTTTTGGTCAGAACGCAAAGTGGCATAAAAGCATTGCTCTAAACCTAAACGAAGGTAATCTTCTTGATATAGGCACTGCCACAGGGGATGTAATATTAAAAGCTTTTGAAACAAAAAAAGTAAATACAGCTTATGGTCTTGATTTATCAAAGAATATGCTAAATATCGCCAAAGCCAAACTAAAAGACAAAAAAGCTTATTTCATAGTAGGTTCAGCGGAAGATATGCCTTTTAAAGATAAGATTTTTAATAATATATCTATGTCTTTGGTGTTTAGACATATAATAGATAAAGATAAGTTGTTAAAGGAGGTATATAGGACATTAAAACCAAAGGGTAGATTTTTAATAATAGATACCACAAAGTTTTTCCTTATAGATATCTTTGCCAATATATCAAAAACTATTTTAAAACCCATTGGACTTATTATATTTGGTCAAAAAAACTGGGATTTTTTCATACACTCTTTGGAAAACAGCCTATCCACAGAAGAGATAATAACCATATGTCAAACTCATGGTCTTAGGCTTTTAGAAAGAAAGAAATTTGTATTTGGTATGGTAAATCTATTGGTTTTTGAAAAGCCTCAATAAGCGTTTATTATATCAAGAAATGATTTTACTTCAAGGCTTGCTCCACCCACCAAAAGCCCATCTATATGCTCTTGAGTTAAAAATTCTTTTGCGTTTTTAGGGTTTACACTACCCCCATACAACACCCTTGTATTAGACCCTAAAATATCTTTCAATATATCCTTTATAAAACTATGGACTTTTGATGCATCTTCTGGACTTGCAGACTTACCTGTACCTATAGCCCAAACTGGCTCATAGGCTATCTCTATCATGTTTGCATAATCCTTTAAGCCCGCTAAGGCTAATTTTAACTGAGATTCCACCACCTTAAAGGTGAGGCTTGATTCTCTTTCTTCCAAAGCCTCACCCACACAGAGCATCACTCTTAAGCCTTCTTCTAAAGAAGATATTACTTTTTTTCTAATAAGTTCATCGGATTCTTTAAAAATATGCCTTCTTTCGGAATGTCCTAAGAGCACATACTCCGCCTTACAGGATTTTATCATAACAGGTGAGATCTCTCCAGTGAAAGCTCCTTTTTTTTCAAAGTATGCGTTTTGGGCTCCTACTTTTATAGGTGTTTTTTCTAAAAGCCTTAAAACTTCGCAAACATATAAAAATGGTGGATATATCAATATATCTTTTTTTTCAAAATCTATGCTATCTTCTTTTAAAAAATCGTTTATAAAATCTACCGCTTCTTTATAGGTCTTATGCATTTTCCAATTGGCTGCTATAAGCTTTTTCATGTTTACATTATATCATAAAGTTTGCTATATATTTATATCCAAAAATCGTTTTATAGAATAAAAAACAGACAACAAATATATAGGTAAAAAATATAAAGGGTTTAGGTTTATTTTTGAGGATATACTATATGGAGTTATAACTACAATACCAAATATTAGACTATGGAGTAAGAAAGATTTATACCAATCTATGGTTTTTTGGCTTTTAACAATATAAAAACTAAGTACACATATAAGTAAGAAAGGTAGAAAAGAAAACTCTAATTTAAACACCAAAATAGACAAATATGGATATATATTTAATCCTTCTTTTCTCATCACAAAGATTGTCCTTAAAAGCTCGTTTAAAGATTGCTCATCTGGAGTTTTTGTCCAAAGATGTAGTTTTGAAACATCCATATCCGCCTTTATATCTAATATATTATGATATGTTTTGGAAAATGGGTTTAGATTTATCATAGTAGCATCGTTTAAACTAAACATACCCTTTTCAAGGGTTGCTTTTTTGGCTTTTAATATACTGATAAAATGTCCATTTTTAACGGTTATTAGTTTAAAATCATAAAAATCACCGTTAGAACTAACCAATGAAGCTCCTATAAAAACATTCTCATGATTTAACTTTTCTTGAGTCCAAAAGTTATTTACCACTCCAAGCTTATAGGACTGATTTTTTTTATATATATGTTCTATATATTTTAGGTTTCTGACGGCATTTGGTAAAAAATCCTGGTTTACAATTATATTTAAAAAAGACAGTAAAAAACTTATTGTCAAAAACGGTATAAATATATATTTAGGAGCTATACCAAAACTCTGAGCCACAAAAAACATCTTTATTCTTTTAAGATAAAAGCTTGTTATAAACATGGCCATAGAGATATTTATAGGACTTGTATAAAAGAGTACTATAGGGAAAAAGCTTTTCACAACATCTATAAAAATATATGTGCTTTTCGTTTGGTATGTTAAGAAAAAATTAGATACTTGGTATATATAAAAAAGTCCAAAAACCACAAGATAAACAAGTATAAGCACTATTGTAAATCTTTTTATTATAAAAACTCTTAACATTAAGTTTTTCTATTGTTCGTTTTATAAGGTACTGGTATGTATTGAACTGATGGAACTTGAGAATTATGAGGCTGATCGTATAACTCCATGAGTTCGTATATATCTTCTGGCACATTGGTTTTGACATTTAATCCAAGAGCCTTTAAGTGTTCCACATCCAAAGGATAGTCATGGGTGTATTTTCCAGTGGAAAGTTCATTGGATATCTTTTTGGCCACATCTTCTTTATAATTCTTTTTTATAAGAATATCATAAACAAACTTTTCCATCTGGTCTATGGCTTTTTTAGAAACATCAGCCATTATCATAGTCTCATCATCTATATCTTCTGGTTTTTTAACATCTAACACCTTCAATATAGAAGCTGCAGGCATCTGACCTATTTGAGGGTCCACTGGTCCAAGCACAGCGTTTTGATCCATAAAAATCTCATCTGCAGACAAAGCAATAAGCGTCCCACCACTCATAGCATAGTGTGGAACTATAACAGTAACTTTTGATTTATGTCTTACCAAAGCACTTGCTATTTGAGAAGCCGCCAAAGCAAGTCCACCTGGAGTGTGAATTATTAAAACAATTGGCATATCCTCTGGGGTCATCCTTATAGCTCTTAAAATCTGCTCTGAGTCTTCTATATTTATAAACTTCATANNCGATAACCCCTCTTGCCTATGAATCATCGTTATCACCCTGGCGTTGTATTTTTTCTCTATAATCCTTATCATAGACTCTCTTTCTTTATCAAGGAGTGTCCTTTTCCAAAATGGCCATATTATAAAGAAAAATATAAACAAAAACCAAAATATACTTGTAAAACTTCCTACATCCTGAGCTACATTGTTCATAAGATTATTTTATCACATAAAAACGGAGAGAGGGGGATTCGAACCCCCGGTGAGCTATAAACCCACAAGTGATTTCGAGTCACCAGCTTTCGACCACTCAGCCATCTCTCCTAAAATCTATTATACACATTCTTACCGTTCTTTTCTTTCTTCAGAAAACTCCACGCTTATTAGATAGATTTTTTTATTTTCAGATAAGTATTTTCGTAATATTTTTTGTCTGTTTTAGTGTCTCATGGGGGAGCTTTATCCGCTAATTCCCCCCTATTCTTAAGCTTTTAACAAACTCAGTCTTATCCACATAGTAGCAATCATCAATTTCCATATTCTCCAAGATTTGTATGTATGTGGGTAAGATCTTTATATAATATTATATCAACCGTGCCAAAAAAATATTATAATAAATATATGGATACTTTAAAAGAAATAGTAGATAAATCTTTTATGGGTAGCATAGAGACCAAAAGAGCGTTTTTGGAGCTTTATAGAGATAGAATTTTAGAAGTGGGGCTTATCATGGCAAAAGCCCTTGAAGACGGAAACAAAATATTATTTTTTGGAAACGGAGGTTCAGCTGCTGATTCTCAACATTTGGCGGCAGAGATAGTAGGTCGCTACAAAAAAGAAAGAAAAGGACTCCCATCTGTTGCTCTTACTACAGACACTTCTATACTTACAGCCGTGGGGAACGATTATGGGTTTGACACCATCTTTGAAAGACAAGTTGAGGCTTTGTGTACTCCAGGGGATGTTGCGGTGGGGATATCCACTTCTGGGAACTCTCCTAATGTCCTAAGAGGACTTATGAGGGCTCAGGATTTGGGGGCTACAACTTTGGCTTTTACGGGCAAACAAGGGGGCAAGATGGTGGACATAGCACATTACTCTTTTATAGTCCCATCGTATGATACCGCCAGAATCCAAGAGTGCCATATAACACTTGGTCATACTCTATGTGAAATCATAGATGAAAAGCTCTCAATGGCTTAGCATAGTATTTTTGGTTTAATTATATTATTTTTATCTTTATTTCATGCTTTTAAAAGCCAAAAAACCTACCATATAAAACTGGCCTATACCACATAAAAGCCAAGGCATTAAAACCCAAAGAGATTTTGGTGTTATCTCCGAAGTCCTTAGAAAATAAAATTTTAAATATAAACATTTCTTTACTCCAAAATGCCTACATAAAGGGTTTCATAAAAATAAAAGATAACAAAGTAAAAACCTCTTACGATTTTTTAGAAATATCAAAATCAAAGCCTAAGAAAGATGTCAAAGACATTCTTAAAAGCAGGTTTAAAATACCACCACCAACGATTGATCTAGGGATATAGGGGGCTTGCACTACTCTTTGGAGAGGGCACTAAAGCACTTCCTGAGGATTTATTAACGGCGTTTTCTATAACTCCTTGGTGTTTTTGCTTATTATGTCTGGTATTCATATAGATATTATTTTTAAAAACCTAAAAACGGTGTTTATGGGAGAATATGGTGAGATTTTAGGATTTCTCTTATTAAGTTTTTATGTTATAGTTTTTATGGGGTATGGTGCTCCTATTATAATGGCTATAAGCTATATAGTACTTGGGGTAATATCAAAATATTTTTACAGATATATAACTACCTTTAGAAAGTTTTTCATATCTATGGGCATTACCCTCCTGATAAATATGAGTTTTTACAAAAATATAGGGTTTTGGCTCACTGTGTTATAACATTTTTTATAATGCTTTATTTAAAAGATACACCTTCAAAGGAGGGATTTTTAAATAAAATCATGCTCTCTTGTGAGTTATCTGTGGTAAGCATCGTATCTTCTTACCTCTTATATCAAAACTTGGCCCTATATCCAACTTGTCTTCTCTTGTGATACCGTTTATGCTTAATAATAATAGAAATATATCTTATTTTTGGGCTTTTAAACATAATAACATTTTTCTCAATCTATATATTTTACAAGCCTTTAAATCTGACAGCTTACTATCTTGGTGAGATTGTTTATAAGCTAAACCTTCATCTTATGTATTTTAAGATACCTTTGATAGAAGGCATATTGTTTGATATAATCATTGCAGGTCTAATCTTTATTCTAAAAGATAGGGTTTTAAAAATAACCTCCTTATTAATGCTATTTGGTATAGGTTTTATGCTCTGGGGTTTATAAAAGCTCTTTTAGAGTATTTGTTAAGATATCAAGTCCTTGTCTTATCTCATCTTGGGATATAACCAAAGGTGGAAGCATCCTCAGAACAGATTCTGCGGTGCAGTTTATCACAAGTCCTCTTTGATGAAGGATTTTTGATATCTCTTTACAATTTGTTTTTATATCAAGTCCAAGCATGAGTCCTTTTCCTTTTAAAAGCCCAAAACCTTCAAGGGTTTCTCTAAATAGCTTTTCTTTTGCGGGTATTTGGCTCATAAAGGTGGGTATCTCATCTAAAACCACAGAAGCACCTATGCAAGCCAAAGCATTACCACCAAAAGTAGCTCCGTGGGAACCAACTCCAAAGGATTTAGCCACATGCTTTTTTGCAATCATAGCCCCTATTGGCACACCACCACCAAGCCCTTTTGCCATAGTTACAACATCTGGGCTGATATCAGCATACTCATATGCAAAGAATTTACCCGTTCTTCCTACACCACATTGAACCTCATCTAATATAAGAAGTATATCGTTTTCTTGGCATACATGTTGAAGCTCTTGTAAAAATGATATGTCAAGTTCGTTTATACCACCCTCTCCTTGGATAGCCTCTATCATTACGCCTGCAGTATGTTTGTTTATTAGACTTTTAACAGAATTAATATCGTTAAACTCTGCATAGTCAAAACCCTCTAAGATGGGTTCAAAACCATGTTGCAGATTTGGTCTTGGAGTGGCAGATAANNATCGTTCTTCCGTGAAATCCACCCCTTAGGGTGATAATACGGTATTTATTCTTATTTTGGTCTTTGAAATATTTGCGGGTTAGCTTAATAGCAGCCTCATTGGCTTCGGTTCCGCTGTTGACAAAAAATACCTCTGCCTCTTGTCCAAAAAAACTCACAAGCTTAGAAGCCGCTTCCTCTTGCCAAGGATTTTGATATAGATTTGATATGTGGATGATGTTATCTATTTGGTTTTTAAGGGCGTTTTTAAACTTTTGATTAGAATATCCAAGGGTGTTTACCGCAATACCTGATAAGAAATCTATATACTTTTTACCATTTTGGTCAAACAGCGTAGCGTTTTCACCTCTTACAAAAGCAATATCAGCCCTTGGGTAAGTATTCATCAAAAACATTATTGCTCCTGAGGCTTAGGCCCTTGATATATGGTTTCTCTTATCTGCTTTTCTATCTCTGCGGCTATATTTGGATTGTCGGTTAGAAAGGTTTTAACTTGCTCTTTACCTTGCCCTATTTTAGTGTCTTTGTAAGAATACCAGCTTCCAGACTTAGTTATTACACCCATATCTATAGCCACACTCACCAAATCACAAATTTTGCATACTCCTTCTCCAAAATATACATCATATTCGCCCTCTTGGAAAGGAGGAGCAAGCTTGTTTTTGACTATCCTTATTCTTACGCTATATCCTATCTTATTATCACCGCTTTTAATATCAGAAATTTTTCTAACATCAAGACGCATATCCGCAAAAAACTTAAGAGCTCTACCCCCAGGGGTGGTTTCTGGGTTGCCGTAAAGCTGGCCTATCTTCTCTCTTATTTGATTTATAAAAATTAGGGTCGTATTTGATTTATTGGTGGCTCCTTTTAGTTTTCTTAAAGCCTGAGACATGAGTCTTGCCTGCTTACCCACTTGAGCATCACCCATTTCACCTTCAAGCTCATCTTTTGGCACCAATGCTGCCACCGAATCCACCACAATAATATCCACAGCGTTTGAGTTTATAAAAGCATCCGCTATCTCAAGGGCTTGTTCTCCATAATCTGGCTGGGATATATACATGTTTTCAAGATTTACACCAAGTTTGGCAGCATATTTTGGGTCTAAAGCATGTTCCGCATCTATGAAAAGTGCCACTCCACCTTCTTTTTGGGCTTCTGCTATAGCATACAAGGCTAAGGTGGTTTTACCAGCAGATTCTGGTCCAAAAATTTCTATAACCTTTCCTTTGGGAAGGCCTCCTATACCGGTGGCTCTATCCACAGACAAGATACCAGTGGGTATGACATTAACGCTTTGTTTTTCATAGGCAGCTTTCATCGGCATCACAGAGCCTTTGCCATATTTCTTCTCCACCTGATTTAAAGTAGCTTCCAAGGCTTTTTTCTTCTCTTGATCCATAATTATATTATAAACCATTTTAATAAATAAAAGCCAATTTTAGCAAACTCTGTTGGATGGACATAGAAAATATAAGAGATGTATCTCTTTTGATGGGTTTTTAGTTAAACTAGACTTTTTTATTCTTGGGCAAGTATACCACAATATTTAGCTGTTAAGACGGTATTTGGGTTTAAATTTTAAATCGGGGAACATGGTGTAATATTAACATAATAGTTGCAACAGTTGACTAAAGTCTCCAAACTTATATTCTCTTCTATTTTTTTATATTTTCTCTCATATCATGCCCATTTTGTCATAGCCCTTGTTTTAGCCTCTTTGTATATCTTGTGTTTATGTTTTTAGCCAAAGATTCTATTATTTTATTATCCCATGTATCTATTATTAAATTTAATAGTTTTTTCCTTTTTTTCATATAAAACCTCTAAATCTATAAATATTCATCTTATATACATTATACCATCATTTTGTTATCTTTATATATATAAAGTGTATTCAAAATATGTACTATTGTACTTAAGTGTGTAAGTCCATTATAGGATTTACCATAGAAGATAAAGTTTATCTCATTCCCAATATCGTCTTAGTAGTCAGACCAAGAACAAAGAAGATTGCTTTATCTATAAATTCTCTCAAAGAGATATGATGATTGCTGATAACCTTGTGCCATAAATATCTTCAAGTATATCTTCCAATATCTCTAATAGAAAGACCTTTAGAATAGAATAAAAATAGCTTTCTTTGTAGATCTTCTCCCAATATCTTTTCTCCTTTTGGTATTAAGATAGGCCCAAACTCAGCTTTCCTATCTCTTGGAATTCTAACATCAATTTCTCCAAACCCTGTGTTTACTTTCTTTTCATAATATCAATTCCTGTAGTTATCAG
>DDOS01000105.1:0-355 GCA_002341805.1 Aquificaceae bacterium UBA2488
CATGAAGAAGAATTTTTGAAAAATTTTAATGAGGCTACAAAAAACAGTGGTAATCTCATGCTCTTTGCGGGAGATCAAAAGATTGAGCATCTTAATAAAGATTTTTATGGGGAGGGGATATCAAAGGATGATGCAAATCCAAGGCATCTTTTTGAAATAGCTTCGAAAGGGGAGATAGGCGTTTTTGCCACACAGCTTGGACTTGTCACAAGATATGCAAGAGATTATAGGAGCATACCATACTTGGTAAAAGTAAACTCCAAAACCAATTTAGTGCCATTTGATCAAAAAGATCCCATAAGCTCTTGTCTTCACGCTTTTGACAAAATATTAGAACTAAAAGAAAAAGGCTTAA
>DDOS01000105.1:372-11754 GCA_002341805.1 Aquificaceae bacterium UBA2488
ATGCTAAGAGAAGCCACTGAACTTATATGCGATGCTCATAAACACAATATGATAGCGGTGTTGTGGATGTACCCTAAGGGTAAAGCCATTAAGAATGAACACGACCCAGATCTAATAGCTGGTGCTGCAGGGATAGCCGCTTGTCTGGGAGCAGATTTTGCAAAAATAAAAGTACCTAAAAAGGACGGGTTTGATACAAAGGAACTTCTTCAAATAGCAGTAGAAGCAGCAGGCAATACTGGGCTTATATGTGAAGGTGGTGCAAAAGAAGGGGTCTTGGAATTTTTGAAAGAATTATATAACTATAAACAAGCAGGTATAAGGGGCAATGGCACAGGTAGAAACATACACCAAAGGCCTTTAAAAGAAGCCATATCTATGACAAAAGCTATTTCTGCCATCACAATATATAATAAAACACCAGAAGAGGCTTATGAAATTTTTAGGAGCGGTGTATGATATATACTGTAACTCTAAACCCAGCCCTTGATAGGACTATATGGCTTGAAGATTTAAAAGTAGATGATACCAATAGGATTTTAAAAGAAGAGAAGTATGCGGGTGGTAAAGGCATAGATGTGTCCAGGGTGTTGTCAAATTTTGGCGTGCCAAACGTAGCCCTTGGGTTTGTGGGTGGATTTGCAGGGCTTGAAATAGAGGGGCTTTTGATAAACGAAGGTGTTAATTTTGATTTTGTTAAAATCTCCGAAGAAACAAGGACAAATATTGTTATAAATTCTCAATCCCACGAAAAACAGATTATCATAAGTGCCGTAGGACCGCATATACCACCCTTTGAACTTACCAAATTCATGGAAAAGATAAATAGCGTTGACAATCCTTCCTATGTAATAATATCTGGGTCTTTACCTGAGGGTCTTAAGCCTGCTGTTTATGCTAAAATCATAGATACAGTCAAATCTCTTGGGGCTAAAGTGGTTCTTGACACCGATGGTGAAGCTTTGGCTTTTAACATAAACCACAAACCAGATATTATAAAACCAAACAAGCATGAAATATCAAGGGTGGTGGGAAGAGAACTTCAAACCATCGAAGATATCATAGTAGCTGCTAAAGAGATAAATAGAAAAGGTATAAAAACTATTTTGGTGTCCATGGGTAAGGAAGGCATTTTGTATGTGAGTGAGAACATTATGATGCATGCGCTCCCACCAGAGGTAAAAGTAATAAACACCATAGGAGCAGGTGATTCTTCTGTGGCAGGGTATATATATGCAAAGTATATGGGCTTTTCGGAAGAAGAAGCTTTAAGATACGCCGTAGCAGCAGGCACCGCCACCACTCTAAAACCAGGCACCGCTCTTGCTACCCTTGAAGACACTCTAAAAATAAAAGACCAAGTGAGGTTAAGGCATTTATAATATTTTTATGCAAGATGTTATCTTAGAACTTATAGAGATTGGACAAGAGCTTCATCAAAGAGGATGGCTTCCAGCTACCGCAGGCAATATTTCTGCAAGAGTAGAAGATAAGATCGCAATAAGCGCATCTGGGACCCATAAGGGATATCTAAAAAAAGATGATTTTGTGATACTTGATTTAGATGGTAATAAGATAGAAGGTATGGGCAAACCATCCGCAGAGACGCTTCTTCATTTGGAAGTTTATAAACATTATCCTTGGGTTAAATCAGTGCTTCATGTTCATTCGGTAAATTCCACGATCATATCAAAGGTTTTTAATAAAATAGAACTCAAAGATTATGAACTTTTAAAGGCTTTTGACAATATAAATACCCATGAGGCTAAGATGAATGTGCCTATATTGGAAAACTCTCAGGACATGAAGACTCTAAGTGATATTTTAGAGGGTTATCTTAAAAGCTATGAAAACCTGCAGGGGTTTTTATTGAAAGCTCATGGCTTATACACATGGGGCAAAAGTATAAAAGAAGCTTTTTATAAGGTAGAAGCCTTTGATTTCTTGTTTGAGTGTGAATTGAAACTAAAGGTTTAATCTTCTCTTTTTAAGGTATTGTGCTTTGATAGTATTAATACGATTTCGCCTTTTATTTGGTTTTTGGCTTTTAAAAGCTCTAAAACCTCTTTTATAGAACCTCTTATATACTCTTCATGGATTTTGGTAAGTTCTCTGGCTATAACCACCGTTATATCTGGTTCTATGGAAGATATCGCTTCAAGGGTTTCTACAATCCTTTGGGGAGATTCATATAGCACCCAAGAACCCACATCACAAGAAAACATGTCTTCATAAAAGGATGCTTGAGATTTTCTTGGAGCAAAGCCATAAAAGGCAAAACTATCTGTGGGAAGTCCAGAACCCACCAAAGCGGTTATAAGAGCACATGGTCCTGGTAAGACTTCTACTGGTATATCCTCTTTTATGCAGGCGTTTATTAGTTTAAAACCAGGATCTGATATAGAAGGTGTGCCTGCATCGGTGATAAGGGCTACATCTTCATCTTTTCTTATGAGGGATATAATTTTTTTAATCTGGATGGCTTCTTTTGGATGATAGTAAGACAAAAAGGTTTTATCCTTTATATCATAGTGTTGTAATAATATCTGGGCTCTTCTTGTGTCTTCACAAGCTATAAATTTTATACTTTTTAATATATTTATAGCCCTATAGGTGATATCCTCTAAATTACCCAACGGTGTGGGCACCACGTAAAGTTTCATTATTATATTTTATCATATAAAAGCTTGAAAAATCATGAAAATATGATAGACTATTTTTATGGAAATAGGATTTATAGGTTTTGGAAACCTTGGTTCAGCAATAGCAAAAAGACTTAGCTCTCAAGGACTTGATGTGATAGTCTACAATCGCACTAAATCGAAGGTAAAAGATTTTAAAATAGTGGATTATCCTTATGAGCTATTAGCATATACAGATATTATATTTATAAATGTTTTTGATTCGGCAGCCTCGAAGGAAGTTATATTTGGAGAGCATGGTATTATAAAAGGAGATATAAAAAACAAAATCATCATAGATATGACTACAAATCACTACGCTTATGTGAAAGAAACCTACGATAAGCTTAAAAACTTAGGAGCTTTTTATCTTGATGCGCCTGTGCTTGGTTCTGTGATACCTGCCTCTAAGGGTGAACTTGTGATGCTTGTGGGTGGAGACAAAGAGATTCTTGATAAAGTAGAGTCTATTTTAAAGCTTTTTACAAAAGAAATAATATATTTAGGAAAAGCACCTTTTGGAACTTACGGCAAGCTAATAAACAACACCGTGCTTGGTTCTATAAACGATACTATAGCACAGGCTTTTGGGATTGGGGTAAGCATAGGGCTTTCCAAAGAAAACATATTGAAGTTTTTAGAACTTGGAGCAGGAAACTCATATATTTTAAATGTAAAAAAACAAAAATTCTTAGAAGAGGATTTCTCACCACAGTTTTCTGTAAGAGCCATATACAAAGACCTGCATTACGCCCAAGACCTTTTAAAGGATTTCAAACTTTTTTCTTTTAATCTATCCTCTGTAAAAGAAGCCTATGGGCTCGCCATCAAAAATGGTATGGAAGACCTTGATTTTTCTTCTGTTTACAAGCTTTATAAGAAATGATAAGCGTCTGCGGTAGAAATGTTGTTGTAAAAGCTAGAGCGTGTTATGATGAGGAATACGATTTTTATGATATAGTACTCACCACATTGCTTTCATTAAGGGAGCTTAGCTTGGAGGATCTCGATACGAAGCTTAAACACCTGCCAAGTTTTGAGCTTTTACCAAATATAGAAATGGCCGTATCTAAGATTATAAAAGCCGTAAAAAACAAAGAAAGGATTATTTTATACGGAGACTATGATGTGGATGGAGTCACTTCCACCACCATTATGTATGATTTTTTAAAGCAAATAGGGGCAAATGTAGTCCCAGTTTTACCAAATAGAAACTCTGGCTACGGATTATCTAAGGATATAATGGATATCTTCTCAAAATATGCAAACTTGGTAATTACCTTAGACAATGGCACCACTGCCACAGAAGAGATAAGCTATGCCAAAGAGAAATATAACTTAGATATAGTAATATTAGATCACCATAAGATAAACGAAAATGCCAAAGAGAATAAAGCTATATTAGTAAATCCAAACTTAGCCTTAGATAGTAGCTTAAAAGGTCTATGCACCGCAGGATTATCTTTGTATATGACAGGAGCTATAAGAAAAGCCCTAAACGCTGATGTGGATATAAAAAATTATTTAGATTTGGTAGCTCTTGGGACTGTGGCGGATGTTATGCCTATAAACCATATAAATAGAATCCTCATATCAAAAGGCCTTGAGCTTATGAATAAATTAAAGGATATGCCCTATGAAAATGCTGTTGATATGGGAAAAGCTGGTATGAGAGCCTTGATAGATTATATATATAAAGAAAAAAATAGTAAGCTCACCACCAAAGACATAGGATTTTTTATGGCACCAAGGATTAACGCTGCAGGCAGAATTAGAAAACCACTGTTGGCTTTAAAGCTTTTATCCGAAAAAAATTATCAAAAAGCAAAGCTTTTAGCAAGCAATTTAAACAATATCAACAACGAAAGGAAGAAACTCTCCAACAACATGTTTAAAGAAGCGTATTCCATTGCCTCTCAAAGCCAAGAAAAGTTTATTGTGATCGGAAAAGAACATTGGCACCATGGAGTCCTTGGCATTGTGGCGGGAAGGTTGTCTAACAAGCTTAAAAAACCCACAGGTATTTTTTATCTAAATCATGAGTATGCGGTTGGTTCTGTGAGATCTGTGGAAGGGCTTGATATACATAAGCTTTTATCAAAGTTAAGCGATATGTTTATAAAATGGGGAGGTCATGCAGGAGCAGCAGGTATTACCATGAAAAAAACTTACTTTGATGATTTTAAAAGCCGTATAAATCAAGAGCTTGAAAAAGAATCCTTTGAAGTGGAAAAAAGTATAGAGATAGACATGGAGCTTCCTCTTAACATAATTTACAACAACGGCATAGATAAAAATATTATGAATATAATAAATATGCTATCTCCTTATGGCGAGCTAAACCCAGAGCCCGTTTTTATTTCCGAAGAGATTGCTATAAGTATGCTATACGCTAAATCTTTTGGTGTAAAGATAAAATCAAAAATTTTAAATACTCAAAAAGAGCTTGAGCTAAACTGCTTTGACGAAGAGCTTTATTCTAATATAGAGATAGGCCAGCGATTAAAAGCTATATACACGATAGATTCTTATGGTATAAACCTCATAGATGCTGTGATAGTCTGATGGCTTCTGGTAAAAATCACGATTTTCTTAATTTTTTAACACTGCCCATATTCTTATACGGTGTGCCTCATGAATATTTTTTAGATTTTGCAGTAGGATATGTCATATCTACTATTTTTTTATCCCCAGATATAGACCTTAAACACTCTCATCCCACCAAAAGATGGAAAATCCTGAAATATTTTTGGAGGCCTTATCAAAAAATCTTGAAACATAGAGGTTTATCCCACACACCCTTTGTTGGCACTATCACAAGATATATATATGTTTTGTTTATAATTTCTATTGTTTATGTACTTAGTTTTTATGCTTTTAAAAGCCTAATACATAAAACCCTTATTTCTTCAAAACATCTGACTGCATATATAGAACACATCCCCAAAAAAGATATCATATGGTTTGTGATAGGAGGAGTATTGGCGGATATCGTACATATATTTTGGGATATCGTGTTTTCAGCTTTTAAAAAGATAAAAAAGCTTTTCTAAGCGTATAACTTTGATAATTTTATTAAAAGCCTAAAAAGGTTTGTATTGTGTCTCATGTGAAGGCGTTTTAGGGTGTATGGGTTGTCAAAAGCTCTTATATGACCAGAGTTTACGCTAAAAGCCAAATCATAGCCTGCATTTTCTACTATTTTAACAACATCTTCATCGTAATCTCCATAAGGATAACAAAATGTGTTTATACTTATTCCCAGCTTATCTTCCAATATTTTTTTAGAATCATGTATTTCTTGTATCTGGCTTTTAGTATCAAGATAAGTAAGAGGATTATGAAATATGGCATGAGAGCCTATCTCGAAACTATCTTTTAGGGCTTTTTCCATATAATCCCAAGAGGCTATTGGTTTTTTGATATTTAATCTATCAGCGTCCCATCTGTTATATTCTCCCACAAGTCCTGCAGGCACAAAAATAATAGCACTAAAATTGTATTTTTTTAAAATAGGTAAAGCATTTTCAAAAACATCCACATAAGCATCGTCAAAGGTAAATATTATATATTTATCATCTTTTAATCTTCCTTCTAAAAAGTCTTTTAAATCTTTGGAGTTTATACTTTTATAACCAAGTTTTTTTAGAAGTTTCACTTGGGCTTCAAATAAAGATGGATTTGTATATAGGCTTTTAAGATTAGCCTCCTTGGGAGATATTGATATATTATGATACATCAAGGCTTTCATAAAAATACTTTCTTAAAATAATAAATAGCTAAGACATATCCAAATATATTTATGCCAAGTCTAAGGTGTTTTCTATTTATTCTTTGAGCTATCAACGAAGACAAAAATCCACCTATTCCAAAGCCCACCATCATGATAATAGCATAATCAAACCTCACTTCCCCATATATTATAAAAATAACAGCTGCTATTAGATTGATTAAAAAAGCCAATGTATTTTTAACAGTGTTTGCTATGTGAATATCCTCTATGCCAAGGGCTGATATACTACCAAGCATGATGATACCCATCCCAGCTCCAAAATATCCCCCATACAAAGAAGTAAAAAATTGTATGAAAAAAGCATTAATATATCCAAGTCTCGAAGTGTATTTGGATATCCTTGAACCAAAAGTAAAGACCACAGAGGCAAATAAAATTAAAAACGGTACTATAATGTTAAAAAAAGACTCAGGAGTATAGATAAGCAACATAGCCCCTACGATACCTCCAAGCAAAGAAGGTGTTGTTAGGATTTTTATAAAATATAAAGCGTCTTTAATAAAAGCCCTATACCCGATAGCTCCTAAGAGGGAGCCTGTCCATAAAGCCACCGTGTTTGTGGTATTTGATATCAAATGTGAAAGCCATAAGCTAATAAGAGTTGGGAATGTGATAAGTGTACCCCCTCCTGCGATAGCATTCATGCCACCTGCCATCATAGAAGCACCAAAGGCTAATGTATAGGGTATTATCATTGCTTGTTTTTTAGCTTATAAGAACCAGCTTTATATTCCATTAAAAAATTCCAGCTTGGGAAAGATTTTGGAAGCTGTAATATGTTGTATACCATAACGCCTGTAAACATTCTTTCAAACCAAGAAGAAAGTGGCCATCCAAAGTGTATGTTAAAAGGTTTATCCGCATGGTCTTCATATATCTCTTCCAATAGCTTTTTAGAGCTATATCCTATGCCCCAGAAAGAGTTAACTGGCAGTATGAAATGACTTTTGAAGAGTTTTTTAGGAGGTCTTTTGCTTCTTACAAAGAAAAATGTTATATATATCATATTTTCACCGATCTCATAAACATTCTCAGATGGTCTTCTAAAGAAAATATGCGCTGGTTTATCTTTCGGCAAACTCTCTATATAATCTACCACATCTGCATATTTGTCTATTTGGGCTATCTTCTCCTCTTCTTCGGTGGTTTTTATACGGGTCACGATACTTCCAGCTATTATAAAAAATAGCACCACCGCTGTCCACATAGCAGTGCCGTAAGGCTTATGGATCACCACATATATAAATGTGGATAGAAATATTATAAAAAGTATTAAATTTCTAAAAATACCTGTTTTATACTCTTTGGTTTGAGCATTACCTTTTATAACTTTGTACAAAACTATCGTACCTGTATTTATAACAAATGTGGCTATAAGACCAATAGCATACATATCTGCTACGATATCTTGATTTCCTTGGGTTATCAACACGATAAACGAGAAAAACACACTCATAAATATGATAATTCTATAATGAGCGTTAAACCTATTTAAAGTGGATATCCAGTAAGCTTTGTGTTTGTCTGCCATGGTGGATATAAGCTCTGTGGCTCCCACTAAAGCGGTATTCACTGCAAAAGCTAAAGTTAAAGAAGCCAATATTACCACCGCTATAGCCATTATATTATTACCCGCAAGCTTTGCATAGTAAGTAATAAGATCATCCACATGATCAGCAGGATTTTCCACCCTTGCTAAAGCTAATGTGCCTATGAGTGGTGTAAATATGCCTACCGTGAGCCCAAGCATAATGTAGGCTTTGTATATAGTTTTCCAATTTTCTACAAGTTTGTGAGTTTGTAAAACCGACTCTATACCTGAGTAAGCCAATATAGTAGATCCAAAGCCTATAGATAAAAGTTCTATGGTCTTAATAGGATCCATCGTCAAGAAATCTTGAGACATGGTTGTCCTGTAAGAATC
Organism: Aquificaceae bacterium UBA2488; assembly: GCA_002341805.1. Taxonomy (GTDB): domain Bacteria; phylum Aquificota; class Aquificia; order Aquificales; family Aquificaceae; genus Hydrogenobaculum. Next base: position 8,771 of record DDOS01000105.1, read on the forward strand.
TACTATTTTAGATATTTGATTAGCACCAAGCTCTGAAAAGCCTAAAAACGCTAAGACAGTTAGCACATAAGCAGTTATTATAAATAGAATATATGTAACTTTTGCATTCTCCCTAGCACCCAATAAGTTTAAGATAGCTATTGCCCATATTATTAAAAGCTCAAGACCAAGCTTAAAGACTAAAGGCCAGTGAAAGAAGAAGTTTAGGTTTTCCACAGCGCTTATAGAAGACATTACCGCTGTATTTACATAGTCCACTATGATAGAGCCAGCCGCTATAAAAGATGCCATAGCTCCAAAGACAAAGTAAGAGAAACTATACACCCCGCCACCTTTTATCTTGTTGTTTTCAAGTATCTCTGCAATCTCAGTCATCGTAAGAGAGTAAAAGAATATAAGAAGTGATGTAAGAGCAAGATAAGTTATAGACTTATAACCTATGAATCTGTAAGCTTCTCCTGGAGCATAAAAAATACTTGTCAGCTCGTCCATCATAGTAATAACGGCAACTCCAGCGAACCCAAGCCATAATTTACCTTTCTTGGTATAGTATAGATACTCTCTTTTCTTGGTTAGAAAGTATACCACTATACTAACAAATACTATAGCCGATATAACTGCTAATGTTTGCATGACACCCCCTTATTGCTTTTTAAATATATCCATAAAGATTAAAACCCCTATCAAGATGGTCTCGCTAATAACACCAAACATAAACTGAGACTGGCTTATGAAAGGTTTCAGCAGCACAATTGTAAGACCATATATTATGGCTATTACAGTTACTACTTTTGGATTTGCCAATATCTTAAAAAGTTTGTTCATACTAATATTTTAGCACCATCAAAGGCTGCTATGGTATGAATTCCCGTTTGTTCTTCTATTTCTTTTGCCACTTTATTGGGGTCTTTATTTATTATTTCTGTGGCAAAGTGAGTTATAATAGCTTGCCTTGGTTTTACTATATTTATAATCTCCATGGTATCGTCTTTACAAAGATGATCTATATTTGGTCTTTTTGCATAAAAGGTGGTATTTATTATGAGTGTATCTATGCTTTTAGGATAATAATCTACTATATGGGGTTCAAACTTAGCGCAAGGATGATAAGCTATTTTATCGTTAAATACAAGCCCGTAAGTGATCGCTCCGTGATGAGTATGGGCTTTTAATATTCTTATGTTTGCATCTTTCCATATATAAATGGCATTTTCTTTAAATATAAAATGCTTGTCCGTTTTTTTTAAAATAAAATCTAACAATACTTTGGAATTTCCATAAAAAGCATCCTCTGGAGCTCCCACAGCTAATTGCTCTTTACCACCCACTTTGGCAGACTCTATCATGGTGTTGATATCTGCAGAGTGGTCTAAATGTAAATGAGATAGTACAAATATGTCTATATCCCAAGGAGTTAAACCTATTGAGCCTATATTGTAAAAAGCACCAGGGCCTGGGTCTACATGGATTCTTGTGTCTTTTATGGTTATTATGAAACCACCTGATTTTCTTAAATATTTGAAGGTGGAGACACGGCCACCAGCCGTGCCCAGGAAATTTATCTGTATAATAGAAATACTCCTAAGGAGCTTATTCTACTACTTCTGTGGTAATAGCCCCACTCGGGCATTCGTCGGTGACTTCCAATACCGCATCTTGAAGATCAGATGGAACGTCTGATTTGATCACCTCAGCAATACCGTCACCACGGTTTTTATATATTTCTGGAACCCTATCGTAGCACACCTCACAGGCGGTGCATAAATCTGGGTCCACAATGGTCTTAACCTTTTTATCTGCCATAACAAAACCTCCTAAAAAATAATCATATTATAATATATCAAAAATTTAATTTTTGCTCTTCTTTTAATCATGTTAATGCATCGGCTATAGTTTTACCTATAAAAGCTGGATTTTCTATAACCGTGACGTTAGCCTCTTTTAGAGCCTTCATCTTTGACTCGGCCGTACCTTTACCACCGCTTATGATGGCACCTGCATGTCCCATCCTTTTGCCTGGAGGGGCTGTAATACCTGCTATATAGGCGAATGTTGGTTTTTTGACATGACTCGCAATATACTCAGCAGCCTCTTCCTCAGATGTGCCACCTATCTCACCTATCATAAGAATAGCTTCTGTTTCTGGGTCTTCGTTAAAGAGCTCTATTACATCTTTGTGAGACATACCATGCACAGGGTCTCCACCTATACCTATGGCACTGGACTGGCCTATATTAAGATTTGATAGCTGAAAAGCCGCTTCATAGGTAAGTGTTCCGCTTCTTGATACTATGCCCACTTTACCTTTTCTAAATATATGTCCTGGCATGATACCTACTTTAGCCTCTCTTGGAGTTATAGCTCCTGGGCAGTTTGGACCTATGAGTTTAGTGTTTGGATAGTTTTTCTTAAGATAATACTTTACAGGTATCATATCTTTTACAGGTATACCTTCTGTTATACATATTATAAGCTCAATACCGGCATCAGCAGATTCCACTATAGCATCCGCAGCAAAAGGTGGTGGGACAAATATCAAAGAGCAATTTGCTCCTGCGTTATCCCTTGCCTCTTTCACTGTATTGAAAACTGGTATACCTTCCACATCTGTTCCTGCTTTACCGGGGGTTACACCAGCTACTACATTTGTGCCATAAGCTTTGCACTGGGTAGCATGAAAAGAGCCTTCTTTGCCAGTTATACCTTGTACCACCACCTTAGTGTTTTTATTCACCAATATAGACATATCTATCTTGCCTCCTTAGTTTTGAGCTGATTTTATAGCTTTTTGAGCACCGTTCCACATATCTGTGGCACTTTCAAAGTTAAGACCAGATTCTTTTAAAATCTTTCTGCCCTCCTCTACATTTGTGCCTTCAAGCCTCACCACTATGGGTATTTTTACATCCACCATCTTAGCAGCTTCTATAAGACCATTGGCAAGCCTATCGCATCTCAAAATTCCACCAAATATGTTTATAAAC
>DDOS01000095.1:0-685 GCA_002341805.1 Aquificaceae bacterium UBA2488
CTTGTAAATCCTTATACTTTTGAAAGATTAGTCGTTAAAGTATGGTTTAAAAACAATAAGCTACCCACTGCTATGTTTTTATTTGGAGCGGCAAAATGGGCGGAGAGAGAAGCTTATGACATGTTTGGAGTGGAGTTTGAAGGACACGAAGATATAAAACGCATGTTTATGTGGGATGATTATGGATATTTTCCATTAAGAAAAGATTTCCCTTTAGGTGGTATACCTACCCAAAAACTTCCATCTTTAACTGAAGTCTTAGAGGGTAATACGATGCCACCTTCCCATGATTTTGAGTTGATACATACATATGTACCTACTATGAGAGAGATTGAAAAAACAGAAAAATCAAGAATCACCAAAAGAAATCAGCTTGTTTTAAACTGGGGTCCTCTTCATCCTGNNAACCCACGGTACAATGTGGTTTTTGTTTGATTTAGAAGGTGAGCATATTATTCAATCAGATGTTATATTGGGTCAGCTTCACAGGGGGATGGAAAAAATCGCTGAAAACCTTCATTATTTCCAATTTTTACCCTATACCGATAGGATGGATTATCTATCGGCAGCTTGTAGTGAGTTATCTTATGTTCAAGCCGTAGAAAAATTAGCTAATATAGAAGTACCTTTAAAAGCCAAATACATGAGGACGATGTTTGCGGAGCTTCAGCGTATAAACTCACAT
>DDOS01000095.1:710-3926 GCA_002341805.1 Aquificaceae bacterium UBA2488
AGAAAGAGAAAAAATAATGGATATAATAGAGGGTAACGCAGGTTTTAGATTAACTTCTGCTATACTTAGAATTGGAGGCACTCACTACGATTTGGCTCAAGGTACTCTGGAGGTGGTTAAACATTTTGTAAAAGATTTTTATCATAAACTAAAAGAGTATAATGGGCTTTTAACAAGAAACAGAATATGGTTAAAAAGAACGAAAGATGTGGGTATTATATCCCAGGAGGATGTTTATAATTTTGGACTCACTGGTCCAGTGGCAAGGGGTTCTGGCATTCCCTATGATATGAGGAAAATAGAGCCATATGCAGCCTATGATTTAATAGATTTTGATATACCTACTGGGGATATAGGTGATGTTTACGATAGATATTTGGTGCGTATGGAAGAGATGTATCAAAGTGCTCGTATCATAGAACAATGTGTGGATGCCCTTGAAAAGATGTCTCCCAATGAACCTTATGTAAATAAAAATCATCCAGCGGTAATTCCTCCAAAACAAGATGTATTTAACGATTTGGAGAGCATGGTGAAATCTTTTAGGGTTGTGGTACATGGAGAGAACATGCCAAAAGGTGAAATATACTCATCCGGAGAAAATCCAAGAGGTGAGCTTGGGTTTTATATATATTCCATAGGAAAATCGTCCCCTTATAGGTTAAGAATTCGCTCTTGCTCTTTTTATAATCTTTCTATATTCCCAAAAGCCATAAAACATCAAACTATCTCGGATGCGGTGGCTTTACTTGGTAGTATAGACCCTGTGGTAGGAGAGACAGATAGATGAACGATATAATATTTTACGCTATCGTAATTGCTGTTAAGATATTGGTGGTGCTTGGGGTAACCCTTGGGCTTGGAGCATATCTCACTTGGTATGAGAGAAAATTTGCAGGTCATCTCCAAGTAAGAAGAGGTCCAACGGTGGTGGGTCCTTTTGGATTGCTTCAACCATTAGCCGATGGTATAAAGCTTATGACAAAAGCTCCAATACTCCCAAGAGGTATAGATACCACACTTTATTATTTAGCTATTATGATGGCCTTGATTCCTGCTGTTATGCTTTTTGCGGTGGTGCCTTTTGGACCCTCTTTTAAGTTTATGGGTCATGAGATAAAGCCTATTGTGGCAGATTTAAACATAGCTATTTTGTATGTGTTTGCAATGGGTTCTATGGCAGCTTACGGTACTCTTTTTGCAGGATGGGCTTCAAACAGCAAATATGCTTTTATAGGTTCTTTGAGAAAAGCAGCTCTTATAGTAAGCTACGAAGTAGTGCTTGGGTTTGCAGCTTTAAGCGTGATACTTTTAGCTGGCAGTATGAATGTGTTTGATATTGTAAATGCCCAAATCAGAAGCGGTATATGGTATATAGTGTATCAACCCGTTAGTTTTATACTGTTTTTATTTTGTATGCTGGCAGAATCTGGGCGTGTGCCTTTTGATATACAAGAAGCAGAGGCTGAGCTTGTCACTGGTTATAATGTGGAATACGGCGGTATGAAGTTTGGTATATTCCCATTGGCAGAGTGGTACCTTAATACGCTAGGACTTTGTGTAATAGCGAGTGTTTTATATCTTGGTGGATGGTCAGGCCCTCATATATTTGGTTCTTTTTCTGGTTATATTTGGCTTTTAGCGAAAAGTTTTGGATTATTATTTTTCGTAATATGGGTGCATTGGACACTTCCAAGATATCAGGCTAAGGATGTGGTGGAGTTTGCTTGGAAATACTTACTACCAATTTCTATAGTAAACTTAGTATTCACAGCATTTTTGGTGTATTTTAAGGTGTGAGGTCATGTTTATGATAAAAACCAAAAAACTAAAGAGAAGCGATAAACTTGGACTTTTAGAAGCTTTTTTGTTTTTGGATTTTGTGAAAGGTTTGAGTATCACCATGAGAAATCTTCTTAGAAAGCCTATTACCACCCAATATCCAAAGGAAAAAATCACACCTCCAAAACGTTTTAGGGGTAAACACGGGCATTTCGTTTATGATGGTGAAGAGCCACCCTCTTTGAAGGCTATACAGGGTTTTATGTCCTTTGAAAAAGCAAAATCTCGCTGTGTGGCTTGTTATATGTGCCAAACCGCATGCCCTATGCCTACACTGTTTAGGATAGAAGCAGTTCAGATGCCAGATGGCACCAAGAAAGTGGTAAGATTTGATATGAACCTTCTAAACTGCTTATTTTGTGGGCTTTGTGTGGATGCTTGTCCTGTGGAATGTCTTACCATGAGCGATATTCATGAGATGTCAGTATATAGAAGATCTGACGCAGTGCTTAACATGGATGAGATGGAGTATATAGGTGCTACCAATGCTAAAGCAGTAAGAGATCTTCCAGATAGAATCTGGAGAGATGACAAAGAAAGAGAGACCCTATGGGGTAAGATTAAATGGAATTTTTAGCTTTTAGTATAATAGCTTTGATTAGTGTTGCTAGTGCTTTTGGTACTATTCTTGTTAAAAACCCAATACATGTGATGGTTTGGTTTTTGGTGTTTATACTTGGTGTATCAGCAAGTTTTTTTGCGTTGCAGGCGGATCTTTTAGCGGGTCTTCAGCTTGTGATATATGCTGTTGCTATAGTGGTGTTTTATGTGCTTGTGATTACCACCATACCTTGGGAAAAGATAAAAATGTTTGATGGTTTTTACAAAAAAGAATTTTTTACAGCAATACCCGCTTTTTTGCTTATAATAGGAAGTGTTTTTTATCTTGTTTTCAAATCAAAATTATCCACTATGAGAGTGTCACTACCAAAAGATAATGTGTCTGCTCTTGGTGGTGCTTTATTTACTAAGTATATAGTGCCTTTTGAATTGGCTTCTTTTATTTTGCTTATTGCTATGATAGGTGCTATAATATTTGGCAAGGAGAAAGCCAATGGATAAGTACTACATGATGCTTGGTATCTTATTAACTTTTATTGGAGTGCTTGGTATCATCATTAGAAAGAACCTTATAACTATGCTTGTTTCTACAGAAGTTATGCTCAATGGTGCAAATGTAGTTCTTGTCAGTGCTTCTCATTTTTTAGGGAAAGTGGATGCCCAAGTGATGAGTGTGGTTGTTTTGACGGTAGCTGCCTCTGAAGTGGCCATAGGACTTGGTCTTGTGGTGGCTATATTTAAACTAAGAGGTTATGAAGCCTCAGAAGAATTAACGGAGCTAAAAGACTGATGCCACTCCTAATTCTTCTCTCG
>DDOS01000051.1 GCA_002341805.1 Aquificaceae bacterium UBA2488
CTCTTTCTCTCTAACAAACTTTTCTTTGGCCATACTCTAACTCCTTTATTGGTTTTTAGTTCTTTCACCAACTACTTTTTCAGTGACACTGGCAGGAGCCTCACTATATTGAGCAAACTTCATTATAAACGTACCACGTCCTTGGGTTAAGCTTCTTAAATTAGTGGCGTACCCAAACATTTCAGATAATGGTACATGAGCTTTTATAGACGTAATAATACCCTTATTTTCCATACCCATTATTTTACCGCGACGAGAGTTGAGGTCTCCTATAACATCTCCGACATAATCATCTGGAGTTTCCACTTCCACTTCCATTATAGGCTCTAATAATACAAGTCCAGCCTTTTTCGTAGCCTCTTTAAAAGCCATAGAACCAGCTATCTTGAAAGCTATTTCAGAAGAGTCCACTTCGTGATAGGATCCATCGAATAACCTAACTTTAATATCCATCACAGGATAACCAGCCAGCACACCATTCTCCATAGCTTCTTTTACACCCTCTTCCACAGGAGGTATAAATTCTTTTGGTATCACACCACCTACTATAGCATTTTCAAATACAAAACCGATTCCTCTTTCCAATGGTTCTACTTCTATTATCACATGTCCATATTGGCCTCTACCACCAGTTTGTCTTATAAATTTACCTTCTGCGGTAGCTTTACCTTTAATAGCTTCTTTGTAAGCAACCTGAGGTTTACCAACGTTTACTTCTATATTATATTCACGCTTCATTCTATCCACCATAATTTCTAGGTGGAGTTCTCCCATCCCATGTATTAAAGTCTGACCAGTCTCTTGATCCATAGAAGCTTTGAAGGTTGGATCCTCTTTCATAAATTTATTTAAAACTTGGGATAACTTTTCTTGATCCTTCTTTGTTTTAGGTTCTATAGCCATAGATATAACAGGTTCTGGAAATTCAAGCTTTTCCAATATAATAGGAGCTTTTTCATCACATATGGTATCACCTGTAGCCGCATCTACACCTACCGCAGCAGCTATCTCACCTGCAGCCACTTCAGTTATATCTTCCCTGGTGTTTGCATGCATCAAAAGAAGCCTTCCCACACGCTCCTTTTTGTCCTTTGTGGAGTTTAAAACATAAGAACCAGCCTGTACTTTACCAGAAAACACTCTAAAATAGCTAAGCTGTCCTGCATATGGATCAGAAACAACCTTGAATATATAAGCGCAAAATGACTCATCATCCTTTGGAAGTCTTTGTTCTTCTTGATTGGTTTTTGGATTTATACCAGTAACCGGTGGTACATCTAAAGGCGATGGTAGATAATCTATCACCGCATCTAAAAGCGGTTGNNGACACCTTTATTTTTAAATGAAGATCCACACAATACCGGAACTACTTGTTTTTGTATTGTGGCTTTTCTTAAAGCAGATTTTAATTCATCTATAGTTGGTTCATTGCCTTCAAGATATTTTTCCATCAGGGCATCATCAGTCTCAGCAATGGTTTCTACCATTTTTTCACGCCATTCTTTGGCTTTATCTAAATATTCTGCTGGTATATCTCTTATCTCAAACTTAGCCCCGAGGGTTTCTTCTAACCATATTATAGCGTTCATGTTGATTAGATCCACAATACCCACAAAATTATCCTCAGTACCTATGGGTATCTGAGTGGCTACTGGTTTTATTGTAAGTTTTTTTACTATTTCATTATAAACTCTATAANNTTTATTTATAAAAGCTATACGAGCTACATTAAATTTGTCTGCCCATCTCCAGTTGGCTTCGGATTGGGGTTGAACACCTTCCACCGCGGAAAATATAAATATAATACCGTCAAGAACACGCATAGACCTAACGACTTCCACAGAGAAATCGACGTGTCCAGGTGTATCTATTATATTGATTTGCTTACCATTCCAATAGCAAGCTGTGGTAGCCGCAGTAATGGTAATGCCTCTTTCTTTTTCCTGAGGCATCCAGTCCATCGTAGCAGCACCTTCGTGAACTTCACCTATCTTATAGGTCCTACCGGTGTAATACAAAATACGCTCTGTGGTGGTAGTTTTACCTGCATCTATGTGAGCTACTNNACCTATATTTCTTAAATCTTCGATAGCAACTGTTCTTGGCATATTATCTCTCCATTACCATTTAAAATGAGCAAACACCTTGTTTGCTTCAGCCATTCTATGAGTATCTTCTTTTTTCTTAACAGCGGTACCTTTGTTTTCTATGGCATCTACAATTTCTGCTGCCAATCTCTCAGTCATCGTATAAGATCCTCTATGTCTTGCCCTACTTCTCGCTGCTTCCACAATCCATTTTATACCAAGAGATTCTCTACGATGCTCCTCCACTTCCACTGGTACTTGGTAAGTAGCACCACCAACACGACGTGGGCGTACTTCCCAAACAGGTTTTACATTTTCAAGAGCCCTATTTAGAACTTCCACAGGTGATATATTTAGCTTTTCTGCCACAGCTTCCAAAGCAGTATAAACTATGTTTTCAGCTATACCCTTCTTGCCGTCTTCCATAACTTTGTTTATAAGCTTATGCACCAAAATATTGTTATATTTAATATCTGGAGCAATTTCTCTTCTGGTTACACGTCCTTTTCTAGGCATTATTTCTTACCCCCTTTAGCTGTTTGTTGAGCACCAGCTTTTGGCCTTTTAGCTCCATATTTAGACCTTGACTGTCTTCTATTTGCAACACCAGCAGTATCAAGAGCACCTCTGACAATCTTATATCTGACACCAGGTAAATCTTTTACCCTTCCACCTCTAACTAATACTATGGAGTGCTCTTGTAAATTATGGCCTTCACCAGGTATATAACAAGTCACCTCTATACCATTAGACAATCTCACTCTCGCAACCTTTCTAAGAGCTGAGTTTGGCTTTTTAGGAGTTACTGTATAAACCCTTACACAAACACCTCTTTTCTGAGGATTGCCCTGCAAAGCAGGAGCTTTGCTCTTCTTTCTTATGGCTTCACGTCCTTCTCTTATAAGCTGATTCACTGTAGGCATAAACTACAACTTCCTCCTAAACAATAAGCTAATATTATAACATAAAAATCTAAAAAATCAAATAGTTTGCTTGTTGACCATGTCAACCTCAGCTTCCACTATTTGAATATCAACATCCTTATACTCTTCTAAACCAGTACCAGCAGGGATTAGATTACCTATTATTACATTTTCCTTCACGCCAGATAACTCATCTACTTTACCTTCACTGGCAGCATCCGTTAAAACTCTTGTGGTTTCTTGGAAAGATGCCGCTGAAATCCAGCTTTTAGTGGAAAGGGCAGCCTTTGTAATACCCACAAGCACAGGTTCAGCCTTAGGTATTTTTCCGCCAGCTTCTCTTATGGCTTTCACTTGCTCGCTAAACTCTTCTACTTCCACTTCTTCATTTACGGTAAAGATACTATCACCAGGATCCACTATGACTCTTTTACGCAACATTTGGCGAATTATAATTTCTATATGTTTATCATTTATATCAACACCTTGTAGCTTATACACCATCTGTACTTCTTTTAATATGAATTTTTGAAGCTCTTCCATACCTTTTATGCGTAAAAGTTCGTCTAACACGGGCTCACCCTCCGT
>DDOS01000025.1 GCA_002341805.1 Aquificaceae bacterium UBA2488
CTTTTATGTTGTGCATAAACCTTAGATAACCTTCTTTGGATTTTCGTTCTTTATATATACGCTCCAATTCATCTTCCCAAGAGGCGGTCATCTCTGGTTTTGATATATCGCTTTCTTTTAACGATTTTACAAGCTCAACACCTTTTAGTGTGGGAAGAAGCGATTTATCTTGACGGGATATATACCTTCTCTCAAGAAGTGTTTCTATAATGGAGGCTCTTGTGGCANNGGGTGTTCCGAGTCCAAGTTTTTCCATAATTTTTAAAAGCGTGCCTTCAGTGTAAAGAGCTGGTGGCTTTGTAAATTTTTGTATAGCCTCTAAGGACTTTTTATCCACCGAGTCCTTTGGTTTTAGGCTTTTAAGATAATCAAAATCTATATCTTTTTCCTCGTCATCAAGTTCTTTGTAAGGCCTATAAAGAGATAGATAGCATTTTTCATATTCTTCCTTAGTAAGGGTCTCTATGTTTATGTTTGATAAAAATGTAAAGCCCTCATCCTTAGTATTTAAGTCTGTTTTTATGGTGAGTATGGCGTATTCGTATGGGTTCATAAAAGCTCCGATAAAGCGTCTAAATACAAGGTTGTATATATTTTTTTCTTCGGGGCTTGCGTTTTGCGGTAGTTTACCAAAGGGTATCAAAGCATGGTGATCTGTTAGTTTTGAGCTATCAAAAACTCTTTTACCCACAGTATCCACTTTTTTAGTTAGCTCTTGATATCCAAAGCTTTTAAGCAAATTTTTAACAAGCTTTTTGGTCTCCTCATCTTCTCCGAGATAATTTGAGTCTGTTCTTGGATAAGAAAGACATTTGTAGGATTCATAAAGCTTTTGGGCTATGTTTAATGTTCTCATGGAAGAGTATCCGTATATGCGGTTTGCCTCTCGTTGTAAAGAGGTTAAAGAATGGAGTGTGAGTGGATTTTCCTTTCTTTTTGTTAATTTTGTATCTTTTATAACACCTTTTTGGATATTTTTCAGCTTGGATATTATATCTTCTGCACTCTCTTTTAATAGAGGCGTGAAATATTTTGATTTTAATTCTTTTGCATCTTCTTCATCTTCTTCTATAACATCAGATAATGTTTTATATTTGGATAGTTTGTCTAAAAGCAATAAACCATTGTAAGATTTTTTTGTATCTTTGATATCTCCAAATATGGCTTTTATAATATAGTATTCTTTCGGTACAAAGTTTGTATGCTCTTGATATCGATCCACTATGAGCTTTAAAGTGGGGGTTTGAACTCTNNAACTCTACCCACAGACCATACACCGCCTCCTGCTTTTACCGTCATAAGCCTTGTTAGATTTATACCCACCACCCAGTCCGCATGAGAACGTGCTAACGCAGAGTAGTATAAGCTATCAAACATGGAAGCGTCTTTTAGATTATCCATCTCTCTTTTTATCACTTCTTTGGTAAGAGCATCCGATGTCCAAAACCTTTTTACCTTACCCTTAAAGTGGTTTAACATCAATATGAGTCTTGCTATGAGCTCCCCTTCTCGCCCTGCATCTGTGGCTATTATAACCTCATCTGTGGATTTTAAAAGCTTAGATATAACTTTAAATTGATTTAATGTCTTATCGGTGGGCTTATACTTAAAAGTTTCTGGTAAGATAGGAAGATTATCTAAATTCCATCTACGAGGGGCTATCTCATCATCTATTTCCACCAAGTGTCCCAATGCCCATGTTATATACAAAGACCCGTAATCGCTTTCACACTCATAATAACCTTTTTTAGAAGCCTCTTTATCCACTTTCTTACAAAGAGCAGATGCAATATCTCTTGCCACCGATGGCTTTTCCGCTAAGATAAGTCTTTTCATAACTATGCAAGTAAGCTTTCTATGCGTTCTTTTAATATAGAGGCTGTGATGTCTTTTATGATGGTTTTTATATCTTCTTCTTTTATGGCTCTTTCTATTTCTTTTGTAGCTATATTCATAATCTCATTTCTCATGTTGCTTACAATGTCGTTGACGCTGTTTAACATAAGGGTTTTTATATCCTCTGTGGCTATTTGGGATTGTATGGCTGTTCTTGCTAACTCCTTAAAATCAACGCCTGCCATAGATTCTTTCACGGTGTTTTTAATTTCTTCTCTTAATACATCCACTATTATATCTTTCAAATGACTTTTTGAAGAGTCCATACTTAAAACCTCCGACAGTCTGTTTAGACTACTATCATTTTTAACTGGGCTTTTAGGCCTAATATTATAATCTGAAATAAGTTTTAGAAGCAATGTTTTTAAAGAGGACTCTATCTCGGCTCTTATAATACCTATTTTTTTCCTTATGGGAATCCTGCTGATATCTATCGGGAACATATCATCTAATATGATAATAACAGGCACATCAGAATCTTGGTATATGCTTATAAGTTCCTTGGCAGCAGACACGCCCTCTGTGGTATCATATATGATTATATCTGTATTAAGCAATTCTTGTTTTTCTATTTTATCGGAAAATATTTTTAGATATGCTATATCTTTTATAGACTCTTCTATATTTTTAAGAAGTTTTTCATCCCTTGAGACCACACCTATCGTTAATTCTGTGTGAGAAAGACTTGGGTTTTTAGGAATATTTTGTATGGGTGGTTGGGTCTTTGGCATTGTATTTTCCGTTTTTGGTTTTTGGGATATCTCTTTATATTTTTTTATAAGCTCTGGTATGACGGCAAGTTCTCTATCTCTTGATATTACTATTTTAGATGGCATTTTAAGGTTGTCTGGGTCTATAGGGAATAGATCATCCATTAATATTATATATTTTGAGCTTTTAAAAGCTTTATCAAACATAGAATTAACATCGTTTTCAGATACAACCCCAGAAACCGCATCGTATATAATCAAATCCACATCTTGGGGTCTTGCTTTTATGGCTTCTTCTCCGTTCTTAACAAAAATTGTATCTTCACCCATCAAAAGATGTCTTAACTTTTCCACCATTGTTTTATCAAAGGATGATACCAAGATCCTCATGATTTTTTCTCCTTAGTGCGGTCTTTGGCATAGCTTAATATTATATCTATGATACGTTTTGCTTCTTCGGAGCTCTCTTCTGGTATTATTTTGGCAGTGGCTATAGTTAGTCTTAGAGCTTTTAAGCGCTCTATGAGCTCTTCATCTAAATAATCCACAAAGGTTTTCCTAAGACTC
>DDOS01000083.1:0-335 GCA_002341805.1 Aquificaceae bacterium UBA2488
TTATCATAGATTAAAGGAAGGTTTAGAACCAGCTTGCGTGGAAACATGCCCCACCAACTGCAGAATGTTTGGTGATTTAAATGTAGATTCTTATGTTTCAAGGCTTGTATTGGAGGGAAAAGCTCAGCCTCTAAGCCCTCAGCTTGGCACGGAGCCAAAAGTATTTTATGTTACCGAGAAAGAAACACCAATAGGTGTGGTCTCTCATCATCTCAACGAGCCACCTTACAAACAAACTATTTAAGGAGGTATATATGGATAATCTTACTATGTATTTTGGAAATTATGTACATTTTGTGCATCAAACCGCTTGGGGATGGATGATAGCAGTTTAT
>DDOS01000083.1:465-3517 GCA_002341805.1 Aquificaceae bacterium UBA2488
CTTGGTTTGCATTTTTTGTATGGCTTCATCCCACCAGCTGGATATTTTGGGGTGCTTCTTTTATTCTTATATACTCCATCACAGGAGCCATATGGGGACTATCCTTAATAGCTTCTAAGATAAATTTTCCTTTTTCTCAAAAGCTTAAAAACTTGGATGAAAAGCTCCTTGATAAACTTGGATTTATAAGCGGTGTAATGGGACTTTTAACAGCAGTGTATACCGGGCTTTTATTATCCACAGCTCCAGGCATTCCTCTTTGGTCAAATCCTGGACTTCCAGTATTGTTTATGGTATCAGCACTATCTACAGCCACAGCTTACTTTATGCTTGTATCTCCAGAAGAAATAGCCCACCAAAATGAAAAACTTGATATCACACTCCTTGGATTGGAGATAATACTTATTACAGCTTTTCTTAATTATCTTTTCATATCAAGCGCCGTAGGTAAATATATAGTATCTAAAATGCTAAGTTCCATTGGTTTTACTGGATTTTTTATGATACTTGGACTTGTGATACCTTTTATACTTGAAATATATGCCATCAAAAAACACACTAAAAGCATGGCGATACTTGCATCAATTTTGGTGTTAATGGGTGGTGCTTTACTTAGATTTTATATTCTAAAATTTGGATATTATGTTTACCCTTACTGACTCCTTAGGGCTTTTAGAATTAAAATTACCGTTAAAGACAGAGCCAAAAAACTGTATAAACACTATAAAGGTTTCTAAAGAATGCTCATCGTGTATAGACATATGTCCCACCAAAGCTATAGATCCCACAAGTCTTGTTCCAGACGCCTCCGCATGTACCCTTTGTGGTGCATGTGCTTTTATATGTCCCACCAAAGCTATAGAGCTCAATTTAGATCATATAGGTTTTATAAAAAGCCTAAAACAAGATGAAGTATGTATAGGATGTCTAAAATCCGATAAAGCGGAGATTGTAATCCCGTGTATCTTGAACATAAACGAAAAGGATATATTAGGTCTTCAAAACAAGAACATCACTTTTGATGTATCTTTTTGTGAGTCCTGTACTTATGGCTTTTATGAAAAAATAAAAACGCATGTTTCAAAAATTTATTATATCTCAAAAATATTTAGACTAAATATAAAACTTTCTACAAATGCGGAAAATTATACTCCAAAATTTAGGAGAATCTCTCATAAAGAAGGTAAAACCAACAACTTTTCACATCAAGAAAATCTGTGTCAAAATACTGTGCCTTTTGAGAGTAGATTTGGTATTGTAGAGATATCAAGTGATTGTGATATATGTGGGGCTTGCGCTTCTATATGCCCATCAAAAGCCATAAAGATAGAAGATGGTATGATAAAATTTTCACACGGACTATGTATCGCCTGTGGGCTTTGTGAATATGCATGCTTTTTATCCAATATTAAAAAACCGCTCTCTTTAAGAAAGGCCATAAAACCTTCGGATTTTAAAGAAGAATATAAACCTATATCTATGTTAAAAAAACATACTTGCGAGAACTGTGGTAAGAGCTTCTATTCTAACGATGATATACATTTATGTCTTTACTGTAAGAAAGAACAAAATCTAAACAATATGATAATAGATTTTATTACCAAAAGCTAAAGACCTTAGGTTAAATGTTGAAAGATGTTTTCTTTACAAATTCCTCTTTAATTCTCTCAAATATTCATCCCGCATCAAACATGGAGTGAGTATGAACCAAAACATTAATGATATTTTAAAAATGAATCATCAGTCATATATCATAGCGTATAGGCATTTATATGTTATAATGATAGATATATGAATGTTAGAGGTTTAAGTACAATAGCCATAAAACTTCTCACTGGAGATGTTGGCAAGCTTTTTACTTTGGTGATGGGTGTAGGATTTGCGGTGTTTTTAATGCTTCAAATGACATCCACATTTTTTGGGGTTATAGCAAAATCTGGTTCTACAATATATGATACTGGTGCCGATATGTGGGTGATGGATAAAAGTGTGGATAATTCAAAAGACAATATACCGCTACCAGATTATGTGCTTGATTATGCAAGAAGTTTGCCTGGTGTAGAGTATGCAGCTCCCATATATGTAGGTGCTGGGACTGTAAAACTTCCAAACGGTAAATATCAAGCGGTGGATATAGTAGGTCTTGATGATGTGTCTTTGATGGGAAGACCCATAATGATACAAGGTAATATAGATGATATATACTCAAGCTATGCTTTTATAGCCATAAAAGATGCCGATTTGAAAAAGCTTGGAAACGTAAAGACAGGTTCTACATTTGAGATAAACGATCATAAAGGTGTGATTGTAGGTTTTGCTAAAAATCCCATGTCTGGACTATTTGGTAATCCTACGCTCTATACCACTTATACAAGAGCCACTGAAGACTTACCCACCACAAGGTTTACCATATCTTATGTGCTTTTAAAAATAAAAACCCCAAGATATATACCTATTATAAAGAAAGAGATTGCCAAGATTGGCTATAGAGCTATGACTTCTAAAGAGTTTACTAAGGTTAACGCTCATTTTTATATGTTTAAAACAGGTTTTGGTATGAATGTNNTATAGCAGGACAGACATTTTATACCTTTGTGCTTGAAAATCTTGAAAAATTTGGAGCTTTAAAAGCCATAGGAGCAACTCGTAAAGAACTTGTTTATATCATTATATTTCAAGCAGTTTTAGTGGGGTTTATAGGATACGGGATTGGAGTACTACTTGCTTCTGCTATGATAGGGCTTGGACACCTTAGGATTCCAAATTTTGCTGCAATGCTTGGGTACGGTAATATGCTTGGGGCTTTGGCAATGGTTATTATTATAGTAGCTTTTGCGAGCTTTTTGGGGGTTAGAAAAGTATTGAGAGTAGAAGCGTTCGAGGTATTTAGAGGATAAATATGTCTGAAATCGCTATAAAAGTAGAGAATTTAGTAAAATGCTTTGGTACAGGAGAAGCCAAAAATTGTGCAGTTAAGAATGTGAGTCTTGATATATATTATGGTGAAATGCTTTATATAGTAGGACCGTCTGGTTCTGGTAAAACCACATTT
>DDOS01000118.1 GCA_002341805.1 Aquificaceae bacterium UBA2488
TCCAAAAAATCAAGACTTATCAAAATATCTTAAGATGAGATAGAAGATAATATATATTATATCATAGAAAATTTGTAAATAAATGTTATCATAGTAACTAACGTATATCTCATTTTAGGAGGTTTTTATGCAAGTATTTGATTTGTTAACAAACGGTAGGAACGTTTCTAAGAATCCTATGTGCGGCGTATTAAAAAGAGATAACAAGACAATTGTTGATTTTGATCCGTTAAGGATTGAAAGAGCTATAGAGAAGGCTTTCGATGCCACTGGTGAGTTTAAAGGAGAAAATAATATTTATATAAAAGATATAACAGATGAAGTGCTGAGTATGATAGCAAAAAGAAATGTAGATGTCATATCCGTAGAAGATATACAAGATATTGTGGAAGATGCTATTATATCCCATGGATTTTCAAAAGTAGCGAAAGCTTATATCGTTTATAGAAGAGAAAGGGCAAAGATTAGAGAGGCTATACAAGGATTAAATGATAACACTATAGATGTAGACAAACTTGTAAAAGATTATATAAGTCAAAAGGATTGGAGGACTTTTGAAAATTCAAATTCAAGCTTTTCATATCCTGGTTTATATCTACATGTGGCTGGTTCTGTCATAGCAAACTACACGCTAAAAAACATATATCCTGAGCATATAAGGAAAGCCCATGAAAATGCAGATATTCACATTCACGATCTATCACATGGTATAGTGGCTTACTGTGCTGGATGGTCTATGGAAGACCTTTTAAGAAAAGGATTTAGAGGTGGATATGGTCAAATTGTAGCAGGACCTGCTAAACATCTATCTTCTATAACAGGTCAGATGGTAAACTTTTTAGGTGTTATGCAGATGGAGTTTGCAGGCGCTCAAGCTCTAAACTCTGTAGACACTTATTTAGCTCCTTTTGTAAGAATAGATAATTTGGACTATAACGAGATAAAACAAATCATTCAGCAGATGGTGTTTGCTATGAATGTGCCATCTCGTTGGGGTTCTCAACCACCTTTTATAAACTTTACCTTTGATTGGACTGTTCCAGAGGATATGAAAAACAAACCTGTAATAATAGGAGGAGAAGATAGAGAAGACATAGGATATTATGGAAATTTCCAAAAAGAGATGGATATGATAAATAGGGCTTTTATGGAGGTGATGTTAGAAGGAGATTATGCTGGTAGAATTTTCTCTTTTCCAATACCCACTTATAACATAACACAAGATTTTGATTTTTATTCAGAAAATGCAAAACTCTTATGGAAGATGACTGCCAAATATGGTACTCCTTACTTTCAAAATTTCATAAGCTCTTCTTTAAAACCAGGAGATGTAAGGTCTATGTGTTGCAGATTGCAACTTGATTTAAGAGAGTTAAGAAATCGTATGGGTGGACTTTTTGGAGCTGCAGATAAAACAGGAAGCATAGGAGTAGTCACTATAAATCTACCAAGGATAGGGTATCTTGCAAAGACAGAAGACGAGTATTTCTCTATGCTCTTTAACATGATGGATATAGCAAAAGAGTCCTTGGAGATAAAAAGACGTGTAGTAGAAAGACATTTAAAAAGCGGATTGTTGCCCTATGCTAGTGCATACTTAAAATCTTTTGATAATCATTTTTCTACCATAGGTATAGTGGGAATGCATGAATCTTTATTAAACTTTTTAGGATATGGTATTGAGACAGAAGAAGGGAAAACTTTTGCTGTTAAAGTTCTTGAAAAGATGAGAGAAAGGTTATCTATATATCAAGAGATTACAGGACATCTTTACAACTTAGAAGCAACACCTGCAGAAGGAACCTCTTACAGACTTGCCAAACATGATAAAGCAAGGTTTAAAGATATAATGACTTCTGGTGAGGATGCTCCCTATTATACAAACTCCACACTTCTACCCGTTGGTTATACAGATGACCCGTTTGAAGTGTTAGACCATCAAAAAGACTTGCAAACACTCTATACAGGTGGCACGGTGGTACATACATTCTTAGGTGAATCTCCAGACGAAAGGATAGTGCCTGATTTTATAGAAAAGGCCTTTAAACATTATCCCATACCATATCTTACAATCACTCCTACTTTTTCTGTATGTCCAAATCATGGTTATATAAAAGGTGAACATTTCAATTGTCCAGAGTGTGGAAAACCCTCTGAAGTATATTCAAGAGTAGTAGGTTATTACAGACCAGTGCAAAGATGGAATGCTGGTAAAAAAGAGGAGTTTAGAGATAGATTAGAATATTCATTATGATATACGGTATTCAAAAAACATCTTTTGTGGATTGTCCTGGTGTAGATTTTGGGATGATCCACATACCCCCTTCTTTATGCAGTGTTTTATTTTTAGGAGGATGTAATTTAAGATGTCCATACTGCCATAACAAAGATATAGTTTTAAAAACAATAGAACCTATTGATGATAATTTTGTATTTGAGCTTTTAGAAAAAAGAAAACATCTTATAAACTGGATATGTATATCTGGAGGAGAACCTACAGAGAACGATGGTCTGTACGATCTTTTAAAAATTCTAAAACACTCAGGATATTATATAAAACTTGATACAAACGGTCTAAACAAAGAAGCTATTTCAAGTATAAAAGATTTTGTGGATTATTTTGCCATAGATATAAAAGCTCTAGATTACAAACCTCTTGGTGATAAAAATGGTTTTAACAAGCTTGTGGGCTCAATTGAGTATCTAATAGAAATAGAAAAGCCGTTTTTATTAAGGACTACTGTCTATCCTCCTTATGTGGATGAAGTTTTTATAAAAAGTGTTTTAGAATATTTAAATTTTATATTAAAAGCCAAAAACAAAGCACATATAAAAATAAACTGGTATCTAAATCCCTTTGACAATATGCATACATTAAACAAAGAAGCTTCAAAATGTCAAAGCACAGATAAAGCCTATATAAAAGAACTTTTAAAGGATATAGTAAACCCTAATTTCCAATTTAATATTTAATATTTAATATAAAATAATGAAATCCTACCTAAAGGTCTTATTCTTTGAAGTATATTATTTGTTTAAATTTGTATCTTATGCGTAAGATATGGGAGCTTATTTACATATTTGATGGTACTAAGCCTTGGGATTTATTATAATCGTTTAGATTATAATGTCATGATGTATGAATATTGTAAAATTCAGAATTTATTACCCACAAGCAGATGCTAAATATTTAAACCTAAGAATAAATGTGATGAAATAGAAATTTGAGATATACTAAATTATATGAATATAAAAATATTGACCTTTGGACGTGTTATCTTGTGATATTTTACCATATTATCAGTCAGTAATTATTTATTTATTTTTAATAAATTTCATCTTTT
>DDOS01000054.1 GCA_002341805.1 Aquificaceae bacterium UBA2488
CTCCATAGTGATTTACTATGTTTACCATCGTCTCTCTATCAAACCATCCATCATCTATGGTAATAGCCACCCATGGCATAACTTTTTTAGAAGTGTTTTGGGCTTTTAATATGATATCGTCTCCAAAAGCGGTGCCAAGACCAAGAGCACCTACGCCAAGTCCTATTTTTTTCAAAAACTCTCTTCTTTCCATAATAAGCTTCTCCTCAAAATACTTTTCATAATATTATATATCTTAAATTTAAAATAGGCAATTTTTTAACAAAAATACTGCTCCAAATACTGCTAACGGTTCTCTTAGTATATTGTCTCCTAAGGAATGCCTGTTAAAACCTTTTTCATATAAAATCTCAAGCTCTTCTTTGGAAAACCCACCCTCTGGTCCTATGGCTATTGAGTATGTATTTTCATTTGGCGTCTTTGTATTGGGCTTTTCAAAACTATCAAATACTATACCATATCCCATCGGTTTTACATCTTTTAAATAAATCACATCTTTTAATCTTGGTAAAAAAGAAGGTCTGCTCTGTTTTATGGATTCTTTTAGGATTTTGTTGAATCTATCATACTTTTCTAATATCTTGGCTTTGTCTTGAAACCCTCTTTTACATATAACAGGAACAATCTCAAACACACCCCCTTGGACTGCAAAATCTATGATATCTTCAAATGTGCTTAGCTTAGCTGGTATGCATACATTTAGATATATCTTTTTGATGGGTTCTTTGGTAATCTCTTCTGTGATATCAAAATTGTTGCTTTTATAAAAAGCCTTATATATTTTATTATCTATTATAAGCTCTATTTTTTCATTGTCTTCTATTCTTAAAATCCTAAAATGCTTCTCTTCGTCTTTGTCTAATGAAATTTTACCATCTTTCTTAAAAGCAAAAAACCTATGCACTTAGTTGCCAGAATTTTGTTTAATGGTATTTATAGCATTCATAAGGTATATAGTTCTTCTTCTTCTTATGAGATGTCTTTGCTTGTCGGCAAAGTTTATTTGGTCCATAATCCCGCCTGTGGCAAGTACATTTGTATCAAAATTCATTCTTGCTTTTACATATCTAAGCCAAGCTATATCTTGGTTTTTCAAAAGAAGCCTCTGCTGTGGATTTAACATAGACATAAGCTCGCTGTAATAACGATTTAGATGGTCATTCCACATATCATAGGCATTATTTTCACATTCTACCATTCTTACAGTTATTCTATTTGCTCTATCCATGCAAGCGTTAAATCTGATATCTGGAGCGTATTCATGCTGTTGGGCCATGCTAGAGCGCGATATTATAAAAATCCCACAAGCCAAAACTAACAAAGTATTAAAAATTTTTTTCATAACCCACTTCATCTAATATTTTATCAAAGTATGCTAAAATATTTCTATGGAATGTATTTTTTGTAAGATAGCTAAAAGGGAAATACCATCAGATGTAGTGTATGAAGATGAGGACATAGTAGCTTTTAGGGACATAAAGCCTGTGGCCCCTATTCATGTGATTGTGATACCCAAAGAGCACATTGAAGGAGTTCATTCTTTGGAAGATAAGCATCAGGCTCTTGTAGGCAAATTGATATTAAAAGCTAAAGACATAGCAAATCAGCTAAATCTAAAAGAGGGCTATAGGCTTGTTCTTAATGTAGGAGAATACGGAGGACAGACTGTAAGCCATATCCATCTTCATATCATAGGTGGGCGTCCTATGATGTGGCCCCCAGGCTAAGTATAAAAACATGCCAGAATATTTTATCGGTGAGGGTACTCTCATGAACGCCCTTTTAGTGTTTATGGGAGGCATAGTTGGTTCTTATGTGGGCGTTTATTTTCCTAAAAGCCTAAAAACTGCAATAACTCATGCTTTTGGTATATTTTCTTTTGGTCTTGCTTATCATCTTTTTAAGGAAGGAGCCCATGCCAATCTCATGTGGGTTTTGTTTTGTATAATGGTGGGAGGTGGTATTGGCTATCTTTTTGATTTTGAAAATATTTTAAATAAATATGTTTCCAAAGCTTTTAAAAATATAGCCCCAGATGGGTTTATAGATGCCACAATCTTATTTTGTGTAGGGCCTGTTACGATATTAGGATGTATCTTAGAAGGCACAAGAGGGCAAAATAGTATCATCTTGTCAAAAGCTATTATGGATGGTATTAGTTCTATTCTCTTAGCTTCTTCTTTGGGTAGGTCTGTGGCTTTTTCCAGTTTTTCTATTCTTTTTTATCAAGGTGTTCTCACTTATATGTCTTTCTTTCTTAAAAGCTTTATAAACCAAAACTCGTTGAATATAGTATCTTTTGTGGGTGCTACCCTCATAATAGCCCTTGGACTTAAACTACTTGGTATATCAAAGGATATAAAGCTTCTAAACTTTATCTTATCTCCTGTTTTGGGGCTTTTTATAAGATAATCATTTTATCCATGCGCTTGTTTCTAAATGCCCTACAACTCCGAAAGTCTGATATATGTATGTACCGTTTGGACAATCATACTCATATCTTGCCATTCTTAAAGGCACTCTCATTACGAGTTCTTTCTTGCATTGATTTACATCTTTTATAAAATCCTCAGCTGGAGCTAACATCTTTGGAGCAATGGCAGTTATGCTTTTTACTATACCGTTTTGGGTTTTAACATAATAAGTAAAATGCTCTCCGGTGATCACTTTTATATTTTGATTGTTGATATACTTTTGCTCCGACAACGAGTATTCGTTAAAGGGCTGACCCACAAATATTTGCAAAGCTATAGATATTGATGGTAAAAGCACTAAAAACAATTTTTTCATAAATTACCTCCTTATTTTATACCAAGTTGATAAACAAATCCGCGGTTTGCATCTAAATACCAGTAAAAAGTATGCTCAAGCATATCGGGAAGGCCAATATCTTCAGCGCCAACGGCAGATTGCCCATTATCCATAACTAAGCCTTCAAATAAGCTACCAGCGCTTATATAATTACACATACTCTGACTTTGGGGTTCTGTGGTTATAGAGCTGTTAAAACTATTGATGGAATAACTTATGATATACCCGCCATTTACCCAAGCGGGGGAATTGCAATTATTTTCATCCTTTGAAGTGGAATAATTTGGTATCTCAGCTTGTAATACTGATGTAGAAATAAAATCATAATTTGAGCCTGTATCAAACAAACCCATATCTGTATAGCTTTTAAAGCTCATGCTCGTTTCTGGAAAGCTTCCATTGTAAGAAAATATATAGCTTGGAGCAGAATTGTTTGCGTTGTCAAATACGATCTGTCCTATTGGATTTGTGCTAGACCCTTGCCAATATCCGTTAGATAGTGAATACCATTGGATTTCAAAAGCGTTAAGATATTGATTTTGTTGTAGAAGATAATAATTATAGCTATAAGCGTTTGATGTACCTTGGGTATTAAGGGCATTATCCATCCCAAAATCCCCTTGAATTTCTCCGTTTGTTGGGTATGCGTTGCCACTTGTTATGACTCCAATAGGCATTGTTATGCAAGATTGAGCTAAGCTTGGATTTATACATACAGTAGCTGATGCCATCGTACCAGATATTGTAGAACCATCACCATAAGAACTGAAAAATGTTTGATTTGTATATGCACTTCGAGGTATTGCATTGCCAATAGCACTTTGATTTACCACTAAGCCGCTTGCACCTGTATCCAAAAGGAGCTTGACTGGTTGGTTGTTTATATATACCATAACCACAGGTTCATTTTGATAATCAGTACCAGAATATATGTTTAGTGTGAAGCCGCTGGCATTCTTTATTAGATTGTTTGTAGCCACGCTTGCAGATATAAGATTGTATTGGGACGTAAAAGAAGAATAACTGCTGTAAGAGTTTATCGTGGATATATTCATAGAAGGTAAATTTGGACTGCTTGTAACAGAGCATATAGTAGATGATGCATTGGTGCAACTTCCATAAGTTTGGATTAATTGAGATGTTAATATGGCAGGATAGTCGTTGATATTACAACTGCTAATGCTATTTATACAATTTTGTAACTGAGATAAAGAAACACCATATAAGCTTGCAGGGTTTATGATGATGTTAGAAATAGTTGCATTAGCACTACCTATTATAACTTGGCCTATTTTGAAGGTTACACTATCCCCTACATTATAGCTAAAGCTACCATCAGAACCAGTATAGCCACTAACACCACTCGAGGTAGTATAGTATAAGCCTTGTACTGGTGCATCTATGAAATATCCCACTGAGGATNNGAGGATGTATTGGTACTTGTGGGGTTTCCACCACCACCACTTCCTCCTCCACCACAGGAAGAGAGCATCATAATACCAGTCATCGCTCCAATGAGCAAACAACTATTTAGCTTTTCCTTCATAAATGTATTTTACCATATACCATGATATACTAAATCTATGAAAATAGCTCATGTGATAAATACCCTTGCAGGCGGTGGGGCCGAAAAGGTGGCTATTCAGCTCTATGAGTGTTTAAAAGATTTTGATGAGGAGTTTATAATAACAAAAAACATAATAGATTATAAAATAGATTTTAAACCCATTATCTTGCTTGATATAAAGAAAAAGCCCTTCTATATGCCAGCTTTTTGGTATGAGAAAAACCTTCTTAAAAAGCTTCAAAATACCCTAAATGGTTTTGATGTGATAATATCTCATCTTAGAGATATGAATACAAGACTTTGTTATCTAAAAGCCAAAAACCTTCTTAAACCAAAACTCATAATCATAGAGCAAGTGCCAAAAGACTTATACTCTAAAAAAGAGCTTGAACTTATAAAAAAACTATACAAATATGCAAATGTTTCTGTAGGGGTATCTTCTAAGGTGGTTAAAAATTTAGAAGAATACGAGGCAAAAAATATTCATCTTATAGAAAATTTTGTGGATATTAAAAGCATAGAAACTATGGCAAAAGAAGAGGATATAACTTTAGAAGGTTTTAGTTTTTTGAGTATGGGAAGACTAAGCCCTGATAAAGACTTTGAAAGTCTTATTGAGGCTTTTAAGATAGCAAATATAGAAGAGTCAAAACTACATATTTTAGGAGAGGGGTCTTTAAAAAATAAACTTCAAAAGCTCGTCAAAGGTCTAGATTTAGAAAACAAGGTTATATTTTTAGGTTTTA
>DDOS01000133.1 GCA_002341805.1 Aquificaceae bacterium UBA2488
AGTAAATCCAAATCAAATAAAGAACCCATGTTTTTATCAAGAAGACCTAAATCTACAGCATCATCTATATAATTTATAAAAAGTTCTTTGTAGGCTTTTTTGGGAGAATAAACACCACCAAAAGCTTGTTTGTATATTCTTTGTAAAAGCACATTTTTAGCCACAGCATCGTATATAGGGTCATCTATAGCCCTTGATAACAAAGAATGTAGTATAGCTTGGAATATAGCAGATGTTTCAATGCCATCAAAAAGGGTTATCTCTATGTCTTGTAGTATCTCGTCTATGTCTATTACATCGTAAGCATCTTCTTCATAATGAAATTCTTTCTGATATATGTTTTTCTCTTCTTTTAATAAAGAGGCGGCATTCTCTAAAACCGTTCTTATCTTTTGTATATCAAGTTTTTCTCTTATGCCAGTTCTTTTAATAACATCCATAGTATACCTCCAGTAAAAACATTTACTAATTAATATAACAAAATTATTTGTTTTATATACATATATGCAAGGTTATTTGTCAGAGGATAAACCGCATAATTAGCTAAGGCATTAATTTAAGCTAAATTTCATAGCTTCGGGATTCTCTTTATTATCTCCCACATACGTCTTTTATCTTTTAAAAGGGTTATATCTTGTTTTAGGGCTTTTAGTAAAAACTTAAAACCCACTGATTTTTCTTTGAATCTAAAAGCGGTCTCTGCAATGCTTATATATGTATCGGCATTTGCTATATCCTTATGAAGTTCATAAACCATCATTGTGTAATAAAAATACTCTTTGGATTTGCTGGTTCTTTTTTTATGCTCTCTTATAGATACGCTATTTATATCTAAAAGCTTTATACTAAGATTTAATTTATAATATCTTAAAAACAATTCCCAATCTTCTCGTTGATGAAGCGTTTCATTAAAACTTAAAAAACTATCCTTTCTTACCATCATACCAGATGGATAGCCCACCATACCACCAAGTATCATATTTTTAAGGGATGGATATGTTTTTTTTGATACTCTTAATATATTATCATCTTCGTCTATGAAAGTCCTTGGGATAGAATATATTAAATCAGCGTCTTCTTTGGATAAGAACTCAAGATGATGTTTAAAATACATATCATCTGCGTCCAAAAACACCACAAAATCACATTTAGCTTCTTTTAGACCTCTATTTCTCGAATAAGATCTTCCTATATTTTTTTTGTTTCTTAAAAGCCTGAAATCAAAAGGAACATCCAAATTTTTTAAAATATCTAAGGTATCATCGGTAGAGCCATCATCCACTAAAATAAGCTCTTTTGGTAAAAAAGTTTGGTCTTTAACAGAATTTATGGCTTTTAAAATAAAATTAGAAGCGTTATAAAAAGGTATTACAACGGATATACATCTCACAAAGTCTCTATGCTAAAGTGATTGTTTGTATATATACAGATTTCAGAAGCAATTTCAAGGGATAGTTTGACAATCTCTTGAGCAGATTTATCTGTGTGATAATATAGGGCTTTAGCGGCGCTTCTTGCAAAATCTCCACCAGACCCCGTAGCTAATATAGGCTCATCTGGTTCTATCACATCTNNATCACAAGCTATCAAAACTGCTTCAAGCCTTCTTAGATATCTATCTGTTCTCCATTCTTTGGCAAGCTCCACCGCCGCTCTTGCTAAGTTTCCCCTATGCTCTTCAAGTTTTTTATCAAGGCGTTCCATCAGAGCAAGTCCATCTGCCGCAGAACCTGCAAATCCCACAAGCACCGTATCTTTATGGAGTCTTCTTATCTTTCTGGCTCCATGTTTTAGTATTTGAGAGCCTAAGGTCACTTGTCCATCGCTTCCTATTGCCATTTGCCCATTTTTTCTAATGGCTATAACAGTGGTGGCTCTTAGCTCCATCTTTGTTTTACCTTGCTATATATACTATCCACATCAAACCCAAAATGCTTCATCACATCATCACCTTTACCAGATTTACCAAAATCATCCATTGCTATTATAAGAGCATCTTTGTTTACATACTTATACCAAAGACCATCCTTAGCAGCTTCTATCACTATATGCTTTGCGTTCATAGGGATTACCCTATTTTTATAAACCTCATCTTGCTTATCAAAGATTTCAAGACACGGAGCAGAAACCACAGATGCGCCTTTATCATCTTGTCTTAGCTTATCTTTTAGCCCAATAGCAAGACCGACTTCGGATCCACTTGCTATTATCACATATTCAGGGTTTTCGTCTTTGTATAAGGTGTAAGCTCCATATTTTACCATGTTTGCAGGGGCATATACATCTCTATCCAATGTTTTAAGCTTTTGTCTGGATAAGATTAGGGCAACAGGACCATCTTTTCTTCTTAGAGCCATCTCCCAGCAAACGGCGGTTTCATTGGCATCCGCTGGTCTTAAAACCCATAGATTTGGTATAAGCCTTAAAGAAGGGATTTGCTCCACAGGTTGATGTGTGGGTCCATCTTCTCCCACTCCTATGGAATCATGGGTGAATATATATATCACATGGAGTTTTGACATGGCAGCTATTCTTATACTTGGCCTTAAATAATCTGAGAATATCAAGAATGTAGCCACATAAGGGGTTGTGATACCTCCATAAGCTATACCGTTGGCGATAGCTCCCATTGCATGTTCTCTTATACCAAAGTGCATATTTTTACCATAATAGTTTGTGGAAGAAAAATCCCCTTCGTTGTGAATGTATGTGTTGTTTGATTCGTGAAGGTCTGCAGACCCACCAAAAAGTGTAGGTATATAATTGTATATTGCGTTTAACACTTTGCCTGAAGCTTGCCTTGTGGCCATATCCTCTTTAAATCTTGGCATATTGGTTATAGCCTCTTCAATATTTATATTTTTTGTAAGGATATCATACACATCTTTATGATGTTCTTTGTACTTTAAAAGCCTTCCATACCATTCTCCCTCTAAGTTTTTCCCTTCTTTTACTTTTCTTCTGGTATACTCTAACACTTCGCTGGGTATGTGGAAAGGTTCATAGGGCCAGTTTAGGTCTTCTCTTAGTTTTGCCACCGCATCTTTTCCAAGAGGGGATCCGTGGGAAGAAGAAGAGTCTTGTTTTAGGCTTTTATAACCTATATGGGTTCTTACAGATAAAAATACAGGTTTTGATTGATCTTTTAGGAGCTCTCTTATGGTTTTTTCTAAAAGCTCTAAATTGTATCCATCTTCTATATGTTCTGTCCTAAAGCCAAAAGCCTCAAAACGTTTTAATACATCCTCAGACCAAGCTAAGGAAGTTTCACCATCTATGGTGATACGATTGTTATCCCATATGATAAAAAGATTGTCAAGCTTAAGATGTCCCGCCAAAGCCCCGGCCTCGTAGGAGATACCCTCCATCAAATCCCCATCGCTCACCATAGCAAACATTTTGTAATCTAGTATAGGCTCTTCCATTTTGTTGCATATGCTTGATAAGTGTTTTTGCTCTATAGCCATACCCACAGCGTTGGCTATCCCTTGACCAAGTGGTCCAGTGGTGGCTTCTACACCTCTTGTAACATGAGCTTCTGGGTGTCCTGGAGTTTTACTATCAAGCTGTCTAAAGCTTTTAATATCTTCCAAACTAACATCAAACCCATAAAGATATAAAAGCGAGTATAAGAGCATAGACCCATGACCATTGGAAAGTACAAATCTATCTCTGTTTACCCACTTTGGGTTTTCTGGGTTGTATCTTAATATTTTGTCAAATAGTAAATAGCCTATGTGAGCCGTTCCAAGGGGCATGCCCGGATGTCCAGAGTTTGCTTTTTCTATAGCATCTACACTCAAAAACCTTATGCTGTTTATAATAAGTTCATCTATACCCATATTTTTATTATAAACGTTTTTGATTTATTATGTTGTTAAAAGTACTAACCCTAAGGTATACCAAGATAATTAGCCAAAACAAAACTAAAATCAGATTTATATGATATTTTTTCTAGAATCTAAATATAGGTTTTCAAGCCTTAATGCTAAGGTGGATATCAAAATTCCAAGCCCATAGCTTACCAATACATCTCCAAGATAATGCATCAATAAGAATATACGAGATATACCCACAAGAACAGCCCAGATAAGAAGTATATCTCCTATTTTTTTGTTTTTAAAATATGTAATAAAAGCCAAAGCGCTGTTTAAAAGTGTATGACCTGATGGCATAGATGAGTATAGTCTTTGGCTTTTAAAAAAATAAAACCCATACATATGTTTTGTTATAAAAAGTTCTGGCCTTGCCTTACCAAGTAAAAATTTTAATACAATAACGACACTATCCGACAACACCAAACAAAGCCCGATGCTGAGTATATAAGGCCTTATAGGTTTAAAATATATACCGCTTACCATCACCATTGAAGATATTATAAAAAGCATGTCATAATGCCCTAAGAAACTAATAGCCTTCATAATAGGATAAATTTTCTTATAAAACTCCGCATGAGAGTGCATATATATATAATAAGATAGTTTTCTATCTAAAAGCCAAACACTGATAAAACCCAAAATTATAAAAGCTATACCTTCATAAATATTTTTATGCACTTTCATATTTGATAGCACCAAAATCCATAAAAATATTATAAAGCATAAAAATTGTTTTTAGATTTTTTTATTGATTTTTTGGAGGTTTGGATTATCTTATATATCTATTTAAATTTTGAGGTGTGATATGAAAGATTCTTGTTCTATGCTAAGCGAGTGCTTGGAAAAGTTTTTGTNNTGATAGTGTTAAAGAGAATCCTTTCGATAAAGCTCTTACAGAGCTCAAGATGGATTTCGCCAGCAATATCAACCTCATCATAATGAATGCAAAGACTGGGGGCAATCTAAACTATGTTTTATGTGAGAACATAGAGAGCTTTAAAAACATATTGGTGCATAGATGTATATATTTAAAAGATGATTGCCAACGTTTTAGGCTTTTGAAAGCATTGGAATCTGTAGTGGATAAATACATGCTATCCAAAGAGTTAGCCACAAAAGAATCTATATCGGTCTTAGGAGAGACCATATTTACGCTACTTCAAGATGTAAAACCCTGTAGACAATGACAAAATTTGATCAAATATCCGCTATTTTAGAAAGAGAATACGATATTGAAGTAAAACATTCCCAAGAAGGTTGGGGGTGTGGATACGACCCTAAGTATGTACCCATAGTGGACATGTGGGCTAAAGGAGAGGTAGAAGATATCCCTGTATTGGCAAGGATACCAGAGGGTATTGTCTACAACGCTTCGGAGTTCTTAAGAGCTTCCCAAGAGCAAGCTATATCCGACATAGGGCATGAAATAAGGTATATATTAAGCACAAATCTATTTTTATTTAGGATCGGTCAAAGAGAGGTTTTTAGAGCAGGGTATGACCCCACATGTTTTGTATGTCTTTATTCGATTTTTGAAAATATAAGGCTTGATAACGATATAAACTTCAACGCCCATGCCAAAAGAAGATTACTATCTAAGCTAAACGCTATAAAGTCCAAATATCCTCATCACATTTATTTGGCAAATATGTATAAGAGCTTTTATCAAGAGCAATTAGATAATATTAAAAGCATTGAAAAATACATTTTAGATACCAAAAAATATTTTGAAGAAGCCCTAAAAGACCAAAAAGAAGCCTACAACATCCTGATAGAATCTGTATGGCCAAGATATAGACATCTTGTAGAGCTATCTCAGGATATAAGACTTACAGAGCTTATATTAAAAGAGTTTGACAAGCACTCGGGAAGAATCACCACAGACATCATAGGAAAGCTAAAAGATGAAGACATCACATTTCTCAATAGCATAAGAAAAGCAAACATAGACCAAGATATCACTGAAAAGGTAAAAGCCTTACTAAAACAGGTGCCAGAATGGATGATAGCCTATGCAAAACAAATAGTAAAAATGGAGATGATAGAGCAAGATGCTTTATTTTTTAGGGAGTTTTTGCCAAAAACCTTAGAAGCAGATATTGAGCATAGAGGGTTTTTAAGCTTTATCATAAAACCTTGGGAAGAATCGATGAGTTCTGGCTCTTCAAAGGGCTCATCAGAGGGTTCTAATTCGAAAAGCGGTTCTTTGAGTAAGGACCAAACCAAAGCCTATCAGGATTTAAAAAATTCTATTTTAGCAGTATCAGAGATTTTAAAAAGAAATATATCAAACATATTGCCTACAGAGGAGGACGCTTTTGAAGGAAGATACACAACGGGGAAGTACATAAATCCATTGGCTCTTGCCACCGAGATAAAAACCAAGAGTGGCCGTATCTTTATGCGCAAAAACAAAGGAGAGCATGTAAATGTATTTTTCTCTTTCTTACTTGATATATCATCCAGCATGCGTAAACAAGACAAACTTATAAACGCTATTAAAAGCCTAATACTTATAAGTGAGGTTTTATCGGATTTGGGTATTGATTTTTCCATCGAGCTTTTCAACGAAGAGTGTTATATTTTGAAGGATTTTATGACACCTTACCAAAGCGTGTTGTCCAATATCCTAAATATATCCCCCAAAAAAAGTACAAACTTAGGACTTGCCTTGGAAGAGACCAAAAAACGCATAGAACTTTACAAGCAAAAAACCCATAAAAAGGGTGTATTGGTGCTTTTTTCTGATGGAGAACCCACCAAAGGCATGAAAAAAGAAGACCTAAACACCTATGTTAATCTAATAAAGTTAGAAATTCCCATTGTAGCCATAGGAGTGGGTTTAGATGGGATGCCTATAAAGGAGATATTTGGTTCAAACGCCATCATATTAAAATCCATAAACAATCTTCCTATCACATTTGCAAGGATAGTAGAACATCAGCTAAGAAAGTTTGTAAAACGATAATTACATCCCGTATTTATAATGCCAGTAAAAGTTTAATACATATTTGACATATCTTTGGTTTATGGGGTTTGGTATATGCTCTATGAAAAGAAGCGTATCAGAAAAGTTTTTATATTTTGCCACATTTCCAGGCCCTGCGTTGTAAGAGGCTATCGTTTTTATAAAATCTGGGGTTATACCTTTTAAAAATTTAAGATAATAAGATCCATATAAAATAGAGTTTTTTGTGCTTTTCATATCATCACAAAAAGAAAGATTATACTTTTGAGCTACAAATTGAGCGGTGGAATCCTTCACTTGCATAAGACCAATGGTGGTAGATTCTTTATCAGGAAAAGCCCAGTATGTCCTTGCTATTGGATTATAAAAACTCTCCTTTCTCATTATAGCCAAAACTAAATATGGATTTACGGTATCCTTAGGAATATATCTTGAAAATACAAGAGGATATCCATCGTATATTCTTTCTTTATCCATAAAAAACTTTGGGTTTATATGAAATATTGCACACAATTCTTTTTTGGTATAATGTTTTTTCATATAATATTTCCAAATAAAAGCATTGAAACCAGAATGCATAGCTTTTTCAAAAGCTTTTACCCTTTTATCTATAATATAATCTTTACAGGTTATAAAATGCGTTTTTATAGGTATGTGAAGTTTTATCTTTGCCTTAGTTCCGTAAAAATCATCGTATCTTGATGCTAATTTTAAATATTTTTTGTTTTTAGTGCTTTTGTAAAGCCAATAGTAAGATGCCCCTGTTTTATCGTATCTTAGTGCTTTTTTAAAAGACCTTTCTGCATTAGCATAGTCTCTTAGCTCAAAGTAAGATATACCTTCATAAAAATATTTATAAAACCCATCCTCCACATATTTGGCATATTCTACAACATCACTTGGTCTGTCCTTAAAGAATAAATATTTATAAATATAGTTTGCATAAAAGCTTTTAAGATAATTATAATTTTTATAATCTTTTAAAGAGATTAGTATATCTTTTGTTTTTGTAAAATTATTGCTAAATAAAAAATGATAAAATCTAGATTCTTTGGCATAAAAAGAATCACTATCTCCAGATATCTCATAAGCAAACCAAAAGCATCCGCCCTTTAGTGCATTTTTTATAGCCTCTTGGTTTTGATATAAAGCTGATGCTTTGTCTATGAAAAAACAAGGTTTCTGGGACATTATATTTGGATTTATCTTGGCTAAAAGCCTATAATACTCATATACAAATCCTCTTGTGAGATGTGAAGGGTTTATATTTACTAAAATGCTTGGATCATTATTTAAATAAGCGTATACCACCAAAGCATCATCGTAAAAAATAGGATTATGATAAGATAAGACCTCTTTTATTAGTATGTTTGCTTTTTGAGGGTCTTTTTTGGATAGTTTCAAGGCTTTTTTGAAAACCATCAACTCATCGGCAAAACCCTTACTAAAGCTTATGTTAATAAAAGCCAAAAACAAAAGTAAAATAAGAGCTTTCTTCATGAATGCTTTATATCATATATCCTTTGAAGAGCATAGACAAGGTCATCTATGCTTTTTACCTCCACCTCATCTTGTTTTCTTTTGTATTTTGGAAGCTGTTTAAAACCTATATACATAAGAACACCGCCTATTATAGTAAGTATTAAGCTTGCTAAAGCCCACATGGCATGGTTGACAGGCCTACTCATAGTACCTATAAGAAATGTCCAGAAAGATACCGCTACAGATATCACAATACCACCCATCGCAAGCCAGAAAAACTTCTTTATAGGTATATGCTCTGGTTTTGCCATAAGCATAAGGTCTTTATTCCTAAAAAGAATGTCCTCTAAGGTATCTATATCTAAGTTTTGAGCATCTTGAATGCCTATATCCTTTGCCATAAAAATAAGGCATTCTTTGTAATCTGAAGCTTTTGGCCTTACCATGAGACTTAACACCAAATTTCTAAAATTTTCTAAAGAGACATTCTCTCCTTTTTTTCTACCAAGCCACGACTTCAACACAGCTTTATCTTTCTCTAAAATCTCCATACAATAATTTTAATCCAAATTTCTAAAAAAAATATAAAATCTAGCTTGAAAATATTTTCATATCCTTAAAAGCTTGAAAAAAATATTAATATGAATATATTTTAGATATGGCACTTGATTACCAGCCCATGTATATATTGGCCAGCGGAATGAGTTTAGAACAACGAAAGCTTGATGTGGTGGCTAACAACATTGCCAACGCAGATACCCCAGGGTTTAAAAAAGATTTCTTGAGTGCTTTGGCATATTATACCCCAGATGCTACCCAACAACCAGGAGAAAGTCCAGATAACCCGTCCAACAATTATGTATATCCTATCATGGAAAAAGTTTATACCAACTATACCGAAGGTCCCATCAAAAAAACCGATAACCCCTTGGACTTAGCTATAAACGGCAAAGGATTTTTCAAAGTGATGAATGACAATGGGCAGATTTTATATCAAAGAAGCGGAGATTTCCAATTGGATAAAAATGGATATTTGGTAAATCACTACGGCATGAAAGTGTTAAGCAAAAACAACATCCCCATCCAGATACCACCTACGGCTATATCCATAAACATATCTTCTAACGGAGATGTGTCTATTGTAAACCAAGGGACTAACGGCGTAGGTACCATTGTGGGTACTATAGGATTGGTGGATTTAACAAACCCTGAAAAGGCGGGAAATGATTTATACAATGCGCAAAACACCACTCCAGACAATACATCCACCCTTATACAAGGTGCTTTGGAAGGCTCCAATGTCAACCCTGTAAAAGAGATGGTTAGGTTAATAGACCTATCAAAAGCCTATCAAGTCTATGGCAATTTAGAAAAAGGCTTAGAATCAACCCAATCAAAGGTTTCCAACAACTTTGGTTAAGTTTTTAGGCTTTTAGTATAAACATTTTCATAAGCGTTACTATGGCTTCGTGGAATATCACGCTAAAAGCCAAAAACATATAAAATACATTTGAGTTCATATCTATATTAGATATTATAAAAAACCCAACAAGCACAAAGATAGGCGTCAAAACAATATTTAGTATTTCAAAGATAATATCTCGTTGTACCTTGTTCTTAGGCAACGAATTTTTTGTTAGTTTATAAAGCTGTATATCAAAAGTATTGAAACTAATCACATAATTTTTACCATTTTCGTTGGAGAGTATCTCTCCGTCTTTAACTCTTAAAACACCGTTTTTATAACTAGCTTCTTTGGCATATATATATTTATTTTGGCTATGTATAAATATATTGAAAAATTTATTTTCTTGCTTACTATCGAAGATAACAGAATAGTCCTCTATGTTGGTAAAAGTCTTTGGAGGTATAGAATTTATAGCTTTTTTAGCAAATTCCTGAAGCATGTAGTTTTTAGCATAAGTGATATCTTCGCTGGTTATCAAAAAAGAAAACCCTACACCTATTATCACAGGTAGCAAAACCACAAATAAGCTTTTTCTTATGATATCGTATGGTCTTAAACCAAATACATAAAAAATCTGAATTTTCTTTTGTTTGATGAGCTTATAGAAAAAATTTAGAGAACTAAGCATGATACCAAGGGGCAAAAAGTATATAAAANNTAAAATAATAAGAAAACCAAGAAAACAGAAAACCAAGAGCCGTTAATATATTAACAGACATAAGTATATAAGCCAAAGAAAAAGACTCTATAGAAAAAAATATAAGGCATATTACAATCGTATAAAAATATACATTTATTAGAATACTCTCTAAAAAAAATAAAAACATTCTCATCAAAACTATTTTACATTTTTTATTTGATTTTTGGCAAAGAATATAAGATAATATTTATATGGAAAAATTATACTTTACAGATGTAAGCCTAAGAGATGGTATCCAAAGCGTATTAGCCACAAGGGTTAGAACAGAAGATATACTTCCAGTATTGGAAGTCCTTGATAAATGTGGGTTCTGGTCCTTAGAGGTATGGGGAGGTGCAACCTTTGACGTATGTTTGAGATATCTAAAAGAAGACCCATGGGAAAGGCTTAAAAAGTTTAAAGATATTGCTAAAAGCTCAAAACTTGAGATGCTTTTAAGAGGTCAAAACATCGTAGGATATAGAAACTATCCAGATGACATAGTGGAAGCTTTTGTGAAAAGGTCTTACGACAATGGTATTGAGGCATTTAGGATATTTGATGCTTTAAACGATGTTAGAAACATGCGAAAAGCCATTGAAACCGCCAAAAGTGTAGGGGCTACCATAAAAGGTGTTTTATCTTACACCACGAGCCCAGTCCATACCATAGAATATTATGTAAACATTGCAAAAGATTTGGTAAATATGGGGATAGACATCATATCCATAAAAGATCAAGCAGGTATTCTAACACCAAAAATGTCTTATGATTTGGTAAAGGCCCTAAAATCAGAATTTAAACTCCCCATCCACATACACACTCAAACCACCGCAGACCTTGCACAAATGGCTCAGCTAAAAGCTTTGGAAGCAGGAGCTACGATGTTTGATACTGCTTTTTATTCTATATCCTCTCAGACCTCACATCCTGCTGGAGAAACTATGTGTTATGTATTTAGGGAATTTGGATATGAAGTAAACATAGATGAACATCTATATGAAAAAGCTGGTACTATGTTTAAAGAGATTAGGAAAAAATATAAAAAATATGATACACTACCCCCATACCCAGATGTTTCTGTATTTACCCATCAAATACCAGGAGGTATGATAAGCAACTTCATAAGTCAGTTGAAAGAGCAAAACTTAGAGGATAAATTGGAGGAAGTACTAAAAGAAGTCATAAGAGTTAGGGAAGATCTTGGTTATCCACCGCTTGTGACTCCGACAAGTCAAATGGTTGGCTCTCAGGCTTTTCTAAATGTAGTAAATAAAGAGAGGTACAAAGTGGTGGCTAAGGAGATAAAAGATTACGCCAAAGGACTATATGGCAAACCCCCAGCTTCCATAAAACCAGAAATAATGGAACTTATACTAAAAGATGAGAAAGACAAAACTTATTTTGACATAAGGCCAGCGGACTTGCTTAAAAACGAGCTAAATACCGTAAGAGAGGATGCTTATCAAGAAGGTGCAAGAAATGAAGAGGATGTTTTATCCTATGCAATACTTCCAGTGGTAGCCAAAGAATTTTTTGAATGGAGAGAGAAATTTGAAAAAGGCTTAGTACAAAGAGAAACAGAATATACCACCACCGATTGCAATGAAAACGCTCCAGTGGAGTTTAACATATTAGTACACGGAGAACAATTTAATATAAAAATAGCTGGTAAAGAGGAGATATCTAAAAATAGAAAAGTGCTATTCGTAAGGATAAACGATCAGCTTGAGGAAGTGGCTATAGAACCCATAAGAGAGATAAGCATATCCCAGCAAAATATCACCAGCGGTGAAATATCAAATGGCGTATCTGTGGCACTTCAAAGACCAAAAGCCCAAGGTATAGGAGACATATCTTCTACAATATCTGGTAAGGTGGTGGATATAAAAGTGAGCATAGGAGATAAAGTAAAAGAAGGAGATACTATTATCGTTATAGAAGCTATGAAGATGGAAAATGAGATAAAAAGCACAATAGATGGGCAAGTGGAAGAGATCCTGGTGAGTATAGGAGAGGTGATAAATCCAGGAGAAGTGCTCGTAAAATTAAAACCAGAGATTTAATGCTTAGGATAGCTATACCAAAAGGAAGGCTTTTAGAAGAGGTTTCTGGGCTTTTAGTAAAAACAAATATAATACCCTCACCCATAGAAGAGACAAGAAAGCTAATAAACGACATGAGGGATTTTAGATTTTTAATAGTGAAACCNNTATGTGGAGCAAGGGGTAGCAGATATAGGTATAGCTGGGCTTGATATAATCATGGAAGAACCAAAAGAGGTATATGAGCTTTTAGATTTAAAAAATATAGGTAGATGTAAAATGGTGGTGGCAGGTAAACCCGATAAATTAGAAGATTATAAGATACTTCACTTTACTAAGATAGCCACCAAATATGTAAATATAGCGAAGAAGTTTTTTGATAAAAAAGATGTTTCTATTAAAATCCTAAAACTAAATGGGTCTTTAGAAATAGCTCCTTTGATAGGGCTTAGCGATTATATAGTGGATATTACCCAAACTGGAAGAACATTGAAAGAAAATGGCCTCGTGGTCATGGAAGAGATCTTCGATTCTTATGCAAAAATCCTATGCAACAAAGTAGCTTTTAAGTTAAAAAAACATGATATATTAAAATTAATGGATGTTTTATCCGATAAGGTATAAAGTATGGATATACTTTCTATAGTTGGATTCTTAGCTTTTGGGTCACTGCTGTTGGGAGCTTTTTTAGACGGTGCTCATTTGGCTATTCTTATACAACCTCCTGCATTCTTGATTGTGATACCATCTACATTGCTTGGAGTTTTGGGATCTATGCCTGCGGGTAAGCATCCTTATATTATAAAAGCTCTAAAAATGGTATTTAGCGGTAGTGTAGTAAATCCAGAAAAAACAAAAGAAGAGCTATTAGAAATAGCCACTAAAGCGAGAAAAGAAGGAATTTTAAGCTTAGAGTCCACTATAGACGAGATCAAAGACCCTCTTATAAAAAGAGGGGTAAATCTTTTAGTGCTTGGCATGGAAGAAGAGTCCATAGTATCTATACTAGAAGCAGAATTAACCAAAGAAGAAGAAGAGCTAAAAATAGGGGTGGAGTATTGGAAAGCTTGTGCAGAAACATCTCCTACGATGGGTCTTACGGGAGCTGTATTTGGACTTATGCACGCTTTAACCGAGTTAAATGACCCACAAAAACTTGCAGACGGTATATCTACAGCGTTTGTAGCAACGGTTTATGGAATAACAACTTCATATCTTATCTTTGGTTCATGGGGTAGAAAGTCAAAGTTAAAATTAGAGATGTTGGTGGCCACAGGCAATATGATAATAGAAGGAGTAAGGCTCATAGCAAAAGGCGAAAACCCAAGGCTCATAGAGGAAAGGCTTAGTGCTTATGCCTGAGGATAACTATGGCTAAGAAAAAATCTAAATGCCCAGAAGAAGTCTCCGAAAAGTGGGCTATACCATATGCAGACTTTTTAACGCTTTTATTAGCTTTGTTTATCTCTCTTTATGCTATTATGAGAGGCAGCAAGTCCCCAAAAGTTTATGCAGAAGCCTTTGCAAAAGCCATGGGTATGAGAATACTACCTTTTGAAGAAACTCTTCCATCTCAGATATTACCAGCTCCTGTACTACCTAAGGTTCAACTCACCCAAAAAGGAGTATATATAAATCAAAAGTTAAAAGAAATTCAAAAAATGTTAAAAGAAAAAGGTTTAGAAAATAAATTTAAAGTGAAGCTTGTACCAGAGGGTATAAAGCTAATACTTCAGGATACAATACTTTTTAACAGTGGAAGCGCTGACATAAATCCCCGATATCAACCACTTTTATATGCTATTTATACCATAATATCAAAACTTCCAAACCCTATAGAAGTAGATGGATATACGGATAACACACCTATACATACTCCCATCTTCCCTTCAAACTGGGAATTATCCACCGATAGGGCTGCATCTGTGGCAAAATACTTTATATCAAAAGGTTTTGACCCTGCCAAGGTCAAAATAGCAGGATATGGCAAATATCATCCATTGGTACCAAATACCACTCCAGAAAACAAAGCTCAAAATAGAAGGGTAGAAATAACCATTTTAAATATAAAGGGTAGTGAACTTACAGTTTTATCTCAATATGAAAAGCCAAAAAACTCTTGGACACCAAAAAATCCATGGGCTAATCAACAAAATCAATAAATAATACAATTTTAATATATAATATACTTATGCTTAAATACGACATTGTAATAGTAGGTGGTGGTGGCGCAGGACTCATGGCTGCCATAGAAGCATCCAAAAACAAAAATATAAAAATAGCAGTGGTATCTAAGGTTTTTCCAACACGCTCTCACACAGGAGCTGCTCAAGGAGGCATGAATGCCAGCGTAGGCATAGCAGATCCAAATGACTCTTATGAAAAACATACCTTTGACACTATAAAAGGTTCTGATTTTTTAGCAGACCAAAAGTCTGTAGCATTTATGTGCAAGCACGCTCCAGATATAATATATGAGCTGGATAAGATGGGGGTGCCTTTCTCAAGAACCCAGGATGGCAAGATATCCCAAAGACCCTTTGGTGGAGCATCCTTCCCAAGAACCGTTTATTCTGCGGACAGAACTGGCCATGTACTTCTTCATACACTATTTGAACAAGCTTCATCAAAAGAAAACATAGATTTTTTTAATGAATATTTTCTTCTTGATATAGATATAAACAACGGCAAAGTGATTGGTATTGAGCTTTTAAACATAAAAGATTCTGAAGTTTTATATATAAGAACAAAATCTGTGATATTAGCAGGGGGTGGATTTGCTCGTATATACTGGCACAGAAGCACAAATGCCTCAGGGAATACAGGAGACCTACAAGCTATCGCACTAAGGAAGGGTTTAAGGCTAAAGGATATGGAGTTTATCCAATTTCATCCCACTGGACTTGCCAAGACAGGCATTTTGTTATCGGAAGCATCCAGAGGAGAAGGAGGATATCTTATAAATGCCGAAGGTGAGCGATTTATGGCAAAATACTCCCCCAATAAAATGGAGCTCGCCCCAAGAGATATCGTATCAAGGGCTATAGAACTTGAAATTGCTCAAGGACTTGGCATAGGAGAAGGGGTAAAAGCTTATGTACTTTTGGATTTAAGACATCTTGGGGAAGCTAAGATAAAAGAAAAACTTCCTCAGGTTAGACAGCTTGCCATTGACTTTGAAGGTTTTGACCCCGTTAAAGACCCGATACCCGTAAGACCTACCGCTCATTATTGCATGGGTGGTATAGATGTTGATGATTTTAAAAGCTCAGAAACTTCTATAAAAGGTCTTTTAGCCATAGGAGAATGCGCTTGTGTATCAGTACATGGGGCTAACAGGCTTGGCGGAAACTCTCTAACAGAGCTTGTGGTGTTTGGTAAATTTGCAGGAAGCTATGCTTCAGAATACGCTTCTAATACAGACTTTTCAGATAATCTCAAAAGCACAAACGGTAAAGAATATATAGAAAATCTCATGAAAAGAGAAGGCTCTACAAAACTTCACGAAGTTAGAGATGCTATGGGTAGTATCACCTGGTCAAAAATGGGGATATTTAGGACAGAATCCTCTTTAAAAGAGGCCTATGACGAACTAACAGAGCTTTATGACAAGTGGAATCACATACCAGTTTCTGATAAATCAAAGATATTTAATACAAACCTTATTGAGCTTTTAGAATTAAAAAATATGCTTGAATTATCAAAAGCAGTGGCTATTTGTGCATTATATAGAAAAGAATCAAGAGGTGGACATTCAAGGGAAGACTACAAAGAAAGAGATGACCAAAACTTCCTAAAGCATTCTATAGTATGCTATAATGATAAGCAAGAGTTGGAGGTAAGTTATAAAGATGTTGATATTAGCTTATATAAACCAGAGGAAAGAAAATACTAATGCGTAAGGCCATATTTTTTATACTTTTATTGGTATCCATAAGTTTTGCACAAACAGTATCAAGCATAGAAGTGGTTGGGAACAAATATATACAATCAAGCTTGATAAAAGGTCTTTTAAAGCTTAGGCCTGGTATGCAGTTTTCAAAAACCATGCTCTCTGAGGACCTAAAAAGACTATACCAAACTGGCTATTTTAAAGATATAGCCGTAAAGGAAGTTAA
The DNA here is from genome assembly GCA_002341805.1 of Aquificaceae bacterium UBA2488. Lineage (GTDB taxonomy): Bacteria > Aquificota > Aquificia > Aquificales > Aquificaceae > Hydrogenobaculum. The sequence continues at coordinate 16,639 of DDOS01000133.1, forward strand.
AAAAGATGATCACATAAAACTAATATACATAGTAAAAGACCTGCCTATTATATATAGAATACAATTTAAAGGAAATAAAAGGGTAAGCTCCAGCGATTTGGCTAAAAAACTTGGCATTGAAACTGAGGTAGGCAAGTTTGGTATAAATCAAGCCACCCAAGGTTTAACACCATCTTCCAGTATAAATGAAAAAATAGAAATCATAAAACATTTTCAACTTGGAAAAGTCTTGAGCGAAGAAGATATCCACGAGCTTATAAGACGCATAAAACAAGCTTACGAAGAAAATGGATATTCTCATGTGGGTATAAGCTACAAAATAATACCCGTTAAAGGGGCTTCAAGATTGGTATTTTACATAAAAGAGACAAAACCTACCTATGTGGGAGATATAGACTTCAAAGGCAACAAAACATTTAGCGACGGAAGACTCTTGGATCACATGAAAACCCAGCCTTTTAGCTTATTGGCCTTTAGATGGCACCCACCTTTTAGCAAAGAAGTTTTGAAAGATGATATGAAAAGCCTTAAAAAGTTTTATATAAACGAAGGTTTTTACGAAGTCCAGATAGAAAAACCCATCATCAAAAAGCATGGAGATAGAGTTAATATAACCATAGATATCCACGAAGGACCGAGATATAAAATAGGAAACATAGTATTTAAAGGCAATAAAATGTACTCGCAAAAAGAGTTGATGGATAAAATCATAGAGCATAGAGATAGCGATAAATATTATAAAAAATCTGTTATAAATTTAATAAAAGAGAACATTTCCAAGAAATATGGAAAAATAGGTTTCATAAACGAATATACAGCGGTAAAAGCAGAGCCAGACTATAAAACCAAAAAAGTTAATCTTGTATTTCATGTGTATGAAGGTGGACCGGTTTATGCAGGTACTATACATATAAGAGGAAACTACGAANNGATTATGTCATAAGAAGAGAAATGCGTGTCCAGGAGTACGATCTTATCACAAGACACGAACTAAGCAGATCTAAAGATCGTATAATGAACTTAGGATATTATAGCGATGTAAACATAATACCTGTACCAAAACCTGATAATTTTAATGATATATATACAAAGATTCAAGAAAGATACACTGGCCAATTCTCAGTGGGTATGGGTTACAACCAGGTTACTGGTATAGCAGGTTTTGCCTCCATCAGGAAGGGCAATTTCTTAGGAACAGGGGATATAGCTGGCTTATCATTATCCTACGGTGCTAACTACGAAAACGACGCTTTAAGCTATACCCACAAATGGCTATTCAACCAGCCTATAGATTTAACAACCTCTTTGTATGATACCAAAATTTATTACATAGACTACACTGTTCAAAGGGTGGGTCTTGACCTCACGCTTACTAAAGAGTTTGGGGAATATTGGTATGCAAGCATTGGCACCAGCATACAAAAAGTAACCTATTCAGACATATCCTCTTCTACGCCTCCAGTTATCCAATCCCAAGCAGGTGTTTGGCAAGCCAGAAAATTGATATTATCAATATCTCACAACACCACCAACTACTATCTCTTTCCATCAAAAGGTTCCATACAATCAGCTACCTACACTATAGCGTTACCTGTCCTTGGTGGTACAGAAAAATTTCAAAAAGTAGTACTTTCAAACGCAAACTTTATAAAAGATCACTTGTTTTATACAGGTACCATATTCTCTGCCAGGGAAACCCTTGGTTGGGCAAAATCCTATTCGGGTACTTTGGGTGTGCCTCTTGATGATAGATTCTTCGTAGGTGGTGATTATAC
>DDOS01000123.1 GCA_002341805.1 Aquificaceae bacterium UBA2488
ATAGAAAAATGCAAGTCCTGGTATTGTCATGAGCATAACCAAAGAGCTTGCCGCTAACATCCATGCCGTATCACCATGATTTAACTTTGGAGCAGTATCGGCAAATGCGCTACCACTTAGTAGCAAAAGTCCAACGCCAAACTTCCTAAACATACCTTTTAACCTCATATAGCAACCTCTCCTTTTTCACCTGTTCTTATGCGAACTACTTCTTCCACATTAAAAATAAAGATTTTGCCATCGCCCATCTTCCCTGTTTGGGCACTTTTTAAAATTGTATCCACCACCTTTGATACATCTGCATCTTTTACCACCGTCTCGATTTTAATCTTTGGTAAAAAATCAATAACATACTCAGTGGCTCTATACACTTCGGTTTTGCCTTTTTGCTGACCAAAACCCTTAACTTCGCTGACGGTTATTCCGCCAATACCTATCTCCACCAAAGCGTCTTTGACCTCATCAAGCTTGAAGGGCTTGATGATCGCTTCGATCTTCTTCATAAAAACCTCCTTTTAAAAGTTCTTAACAATTTTTGAGCAAATATCATTCCAAATATTTATATATATAATAATCAGCTTTTTGTATGCTAAATATTTTAACTTTGTTTACAAAAATGTGAATATGTTAACAATAATGATAAGTGATAATAGTAAGCGATAATGACAATCAGTTAATTATATTATGTGTTTTTTAAAAGCTTGAAAATGGGCTTATTATGACTGTTCTACAATATTATCATCCCATCCCCATAAGAGTAAAATCTATAGTTGTTTTGCTTAGCCTCTTCGTAAGATTGCAATATAAACTCTCTTCCTGTGAAGGCAGATACCATTATGAGTAAAGAAGATTTTGGAAGATGGAAGTTTGTAATCATAGCATCTATCGCTTTAAAATCAAACCCTGGTTTTATGTATAAATCTGTATATCCAAAATATGGCTTGTAAGGAGTGGTTTCTAAAGCTCTTACGGCGGTAGTACCTACCGCTATAATCTTTTTGCCTTTTTCTTTGGTGCTTTTGATATTGTTTATAACACTTTGTGAAATTTCAATATACTCTTCGTCCACAGTATGTTCTTCTATGTTGGTTACTTTGACTGGTTTAAAAGTCCCATAAGATACATGGAGTGTTACAAAATCTATATTTACTTTTTTTCTTAGTTTATTAAGAAGTTCTTCAGAAAAATGTAAAGATGCCGTAGGTGCTGCTACTGAAAACTCTTTTTTGNNAGTTTGATAAAATTCTTTGTCTATTGGTTCTTCATCCCTTTGAAGATAAGGTGGTATTGGAATTTTGCCGTATTTATGAATTGCTTCTATGCTGCTTTTGACTTTTAAAAGCACTGAAAACTTAGACTCTTTTATTTGACTTTTTATAATCACTTGAAAATCTGGTGCTATATCCACTGTAAGCCCAGGTTTTATGTTTTTACCTCCCACAAGAGCTTCCCACTCATCATCCTGGATGTGCTTTAAAAGGAGTATCTCCACTGAAGAATTTTCAAACCCGTGTTTTTTGCCCATAAGTCTTGCAGGCAATACTTTTGTATCGTTAAAAACAAGTAAATCTCCTTCTTCTAAAATCTCATCAAGATACCAAAATGTAGAATGTTTGATGGATTTAGCTTTTCTATCAATGATCATAAGCTTGGCGTCATGTCTTGGATTTACTGGATATTTGGCAATGAGGCTTTCTGGTAAATCAAAATCAAAAAGAGATATATCCATTGTTTATCTCCAATAAATCCGTAATTTCATCTATTTGCGTTATATTACCTTTATATGATTTTAAAAAGTCTGCATCAAAATTAAGAGATATACCTTTACCTATAAATTTATAACCTCTAAAGATAAGCATCTTATCCCAAGTGCTTTCTAAAAACTTCGATATAGTATATGCTCCTCCTTCCACAAAAATATGCATAATATCTATCTCATATAGAGCTTTTAAAATAGATGGTATGTCAAAATGTTTCAATATTAAAAGCCTAATACCAAGGGATTCAAAAAGCTCTTTTTTAGATTTATCTGGATTTTGGATAAGTATAATCACCTTATCGTATCCCTTTTTAAATGTTTTTGCATTTTCTGGGGTTTTTAAATCTTTATCTATTATAATAGTATATGGTTGATAATCGTTATCTTTTAGTCTTACGGTTAGCTCAGGATCATCCTTTAATATGGTGTTAACACCCACCAAGATGGCACTTGAGTATCTTCTATATATGTGAGATAGTTCTCTGGCTTTTTCTGAAGTGATCCACTTGCTTGTTCCATCTTCTTTGGCAAGTTTTCCATCAAGACTCATGGCACATTTTAATGTTATAAAAGGTCTTTTTTGGGTAATATATATAAAAAAATCTTCGTTTAGTTTTTTGCATTCGCTTTCTAATACATTATCTATTACATCAATACCAGCAGATTTTAGCCACTCTATACCTTTCCCCGATACTCTCGGATTTGGGTCTTTTGAGCCTATAACTACTCTTCTGATACCGCTTGACATGATAGCAGGGCAACATGGAGGGGTTTTGCCGTGAAAACTGCAGGGTTCTAAGGTTACATACATGGTAGCCCCGTCCACAGATTCTTTAGCATTTTTTAGCGCCACTATCTCAGTGTGATCTGTGCCTGCTTTTTTATGAGCACCTATTGATATAACCTTATCGTTTTTTACAATAACAGCACCAACGGCTGGGTTTGGATGGGTTTGCCCTTTGTATTTGTATGCTTCATTAAGGGCAAGTCTCATATAGTATTCGTGGTTCATTTT
>DDOS01000018.1 GCA_002341805.1 Aquificaceae bacterium UBA2488
ACTATATCACTGTATTCAAACATAAACGCAACCTCCTTTATAGCTTATTTTACGATGAGCAATTTTTATACCACTTGGAATATATTCGCTAAAGAAAATACAATACTGATATATAAGTATTTAACATATATAACATTTGTAATCTTTATTACATTTATTGGTGTTGCAAACAATACATTATGTTATATATTTATAGATGTACGTTGTATGTGTTAAGCTTTTATGCTACATAGTTTGGCATAGTTATTGCTCCAAAATTTAATAGAGGTAATTAAAAAGGTGGTGTTATATGAGTTCATTTGAAGCTAAAAGAACAGCTGAACTTAAAAAAGCTCTAAACTTTTTGTATGAAGCAAGTAAAATTCTTGTTTCTAGTCATGAAACCAAAAAGAGTCTAAGTGATATTTTAAATTTAATGAGTTATTATCTCAATATGCATAGGGGTATGGTATTGCTTAAAGATAAGCTATCCGATGAGCTTTATATAGCGGTCTCTCATGGAATCGACAAAGATATTCAAGAATCTATAAGATATAAAATAGGCGAAGGTATTGTTGGTAGGTCTTTCCAAAGTAAGCAAGCTATCGTAGTATTTGATATAAAAGAGGAGCCTCTTTTTACAAACAAATCAAATAGAAAATCCTCAGATGAAAATTTATCCTTTTATGCTATTCCGATAAAATTACGAGACGAGATTATAGGTGTATTGGCTGTGGACAAAAGGAAAGAAGATGTGGTTAGCTATGGTGAAGATGTGGATATTTTAAAGATGATTTCATTGCTGATAGCAGAGTTTGTTAAAAACATGGAAACTATAGAGGATGAGAAGAAACTTATTGAGGAAGAAAAATCTTATTTTGCAAAGGATGCCAAGAAAAAATATTCCTTTGAAGGGTTGATAGGTATTAGTAGCAAAATGAAGCATGTTTTTGATATGATCAAATTGGTCTCCAATACCAGAAGCACAGTACTTATAAGAGGAGAAAGTGGGACAGGAAAAGAGGTAGTAGCTAAGACCATACACTATAATAGCGATAGAGCTAATAAACCTTTTGTGGCTGTGAATTGTGCCGCTATACCTAAGGATTTGTTAGAAGCTGAACTTTTTGGATATGAAAAAGGGGCTTTTACTGGTGCTGTTGCAGAAAAGAAAGGCAAATTTGAACTTGCAAATGGCGGAACATTATTTTTAGACGAGATAGGTGATTTACCACTTGAGATGCAGGTAAAACTCTTGAGAGTACTACAAGAAAAAACCATAGAAAGAATCGGCGGCACAAAATCCATTGAGATAGATGTGAGAATAATAGCAGCCACCAACAGAGATCTCGAGGATATGGTGAGGAAAAAAGATTTTAGATTAGATTTATATTATAGACTAAATGTAGTATCTATATTTTTACCACCTTTAAAAGAAAGAAGAGAAGATATACCCCTTATCGCAAACCACGTATTATCAAACCTCAATACACTTTATAGTAGAAATGTCAAATTTGATGTATCTACAATGGAGGTTTTGCTAAATTGCAGCTGGCCAGGAAACGTGAGAGAATTAGAAAATTGTATAGAAAGATCATTTGTATTCACCTCAGGGAATTATATATATAAAGATGCATTATCTTGCATGAGGGGAGATATATGCTATTCTCATTTACTTGAGAATAATTTAAAACAAAACGAAGTATTTATCCCAAAACAAGAGATTTATCAAAAGTTCAAAAATACGGATGCCGAGGTTAACACAGCTGACAATATCCATAGAACTCGTCAAGAAGATGTAGTAGATCAAACAGAAAAAGGAAGAATCATAGCTGCTTTAGAAAAGGCTGGATGGGTTCAGGCAAAAGCTGCAAGACTTCTTGGAATGACTGTAAGGCAGCTTAACTATAGAATTCAAAAATATAATATTGAGATAAAAAACCTATGAGTAGAGATGCAGAAACATTAAAATATTTACAAGATTTAAAGGATGCGGAAGATTTCTTTGAGTTTTTTAAAATTGATTATGACAAAAATATTATAAATACATATAGACTGCATATTTTGAAAAGATTTGGCTCTTATATTGCCAAAATAGATAAAATAGAACCCTCAGATATAATAGAGGAGTATAAAAAAGCTTTATTAAAAGCTTACAATGATTTTTTAGAGGAAGACAAAGAATCTAAAAAATTTTACCATCTCAAAAAAGAAGGAAAAGAATTTATACCAATTAATAAATTGATTAAATTCTAATTTTTNNGAATTTTTACCAAATCGTAATATATATGATTTATATCATTGTGTTTTAGTGAATATAGCGTTATTATAAACTTACATAACGTAAAGGAGGTATCTATGAGATACGTGAAAAGAAGTGCTTTAATGGTATTTGGGTTATGTATATTAGGACATAGTGCTAATGCAATCTTATTAAAAGCTTCAAACGATGAATACGCTCAAGTGGGTTTAAAGATGGAAATCTGGGCTCAAAACAACGGTGCTACTTATACAAACGATCATTCTTCCACAAACTTCTCAGTGGCTCAAACGAGGNNTTACTTTGCGGGTCAAATAAACCCAATAGTACAGTTTGGAGCAGATCTTGATTTTGCGGACAACGGCGCGTTAGGAGCGGATGGTTCTGCCAGAACTCATCAAGGTGTACCTTATACTATGGTAAGAGATGC
>DDOS01000074.1:0-2928 GCA_002341805.1 Aquificaceae bacterium UBA2488
AATGGGTGTGATGGCTTACTTCTTACTAAGAAACAAAAATGTAGAGACAGCTAAGATAGGTCTAAAAGCTGCTCTTATATTTACTACCGTCGTATCAATTTTTGAAATAGTAGTAGGTGATATAGCTGGTCATCTTGTGGCGGAGTACCAACCATTAAAGCTTGCCATGATGGAAGGAAAATGGCAAACCGAACAACCAGCTTCTTTGGATGTATTTGGATATGTAGACCAATCCAATAAGAAAACCTATCCATTCATACAAATACCAGGGCTTTTATCCTTCTTAGCTTATCACAACTTTGATGCAAAAGTGTATGGTATAGGTGATCTTATAAAGATGTATGATCAAAAAGCTCAAAACTATGCTGACCAAGCAAAAGCTTTAGAAGCTCAAAACTCCACAGATCCCAAAGTACTACAAGAAATAGCCGCCGATAAAGCCAAAGCGAAAGCTTACAACATATCTAACAAAGATTTACCACAAATGAATCTTGTGTTCATGCCTTTCCATATAATGGTAGATCTTGGATTTTTCTTTGCTTTTGTAGCTCTATGGGGCTTATATCTTCTTAAAAGCAATAAAATTTATACCAACAAAGCTTTCCTTAAAACTGTATTATACTCAATACCACTTCCTTTTATAGGTTCTGAACTTGGATGGATGACTGCAGAAATAGGCCGCCAACCTTGGATAGTGACGGGGGTCTTAAAGACTGCCGATGCAGTATCCTTTAACGCTACTTCAAATGTATTGTTCTCTGTAATAACCTTTATCACAATCTACCTCTTGCTATTCTATGTATATATAACTACCATGATAAAGAAAGTTAAAGAGTATCAAGAAGAAGAATCTACTCCATCCACTTCACCAAGCGGCAGTATTCCAAATGTGGCTTTGAATGCTACCAAAACAGACTTAGACAATAACAATAGGATTTCATAAGGAGGATAAATATGGGTATATTACCTTATGCACTTTTTACCTTACAAGGACTTTGGTTTTTGATAGCTGGGGTGTTTTTGATTGGCTATTCTATAACCGATGGGTTTGATCTTGGCACTGGCATACTCACTATTTTCACAAAAACCGAATACGATAGGACAGTGCTATATAATTCTGTGGCTCCTGTGTGGGATGGAAATGAAGTGTGGCTTATAGCAGGCGGAGGTCTTCTCTTTGCTGCTTTTCCTACTGTCTATGCCGCTTCTTTCTCTGGTTTTTATTTGGCTATACTCTTAGTCTTGTGGGCTCTTATTGGAAGAGCTGTGGCTTTTGAGTATAGAAATAAAAGAGGCTCAATGACTTGGCGTCATACTTTTGACTTTATCTATTGGCTTGGCAATGTATTACCTGCGATACTTTTTGGAGTGGCGGTTGGTAACGCCGTAGTGGGTGTGCCAATAGATCAAGAAGGTGTATATCATGGAACATTCTTCACACTTTTAAGACCAGTACCTCTTGCTATGGGTCTTGTAAGCTTATTTATGTTTGCTATACATGGAGCTGCTTATCTCCTTAGAAAAACCGAAGGTCATGTGTTTGAGCTAAGCAAAAAATATGCCTATATAAGCGCTATTGGCTATGCGGTTAGCGTCATTCTAACAAATGCCTTAGCCATGGTGGAAGCTCCTTTCTTATATAAAAACTATTTTGACTATCCACTACTATTTGCAATACCTGCCTTGATGGCTCTTGGCTTAATCCTTTATCTGTCTTTCTTAAAATCTGGAAAATACGATAATATGGTTTATGCTTCTGCTTTGGTAAATACTGCTACGGTATTAAATGTAGCCTGTGCATCATTCCCTGTATTGATACGCTCCACTATAAATCCAAAATATAGCCTAAATATATTTAACTCTTGCTCTTCAAATTTAACGCTTATAGTTATGCTTATAGTAGCTGTAATATTTGTACCTTTAGTGCTATTTTACACAAGATATGCCTATAAAGTATTTGCTGGAAAAGTAAGTGGAGATAAAAGTTATTATTAAGTTAGAAACATCTTGGTGCAACCATTCCTATCCTTCTTTAGCCCCTCTTTTGAGGGGCGCTTCTTATAAAGATTAAGATATTCTTAATAAAAGCATAAAAACATGATATAAATTGTTTTTGTTTTTAATTTATTGTATTTATGAAGTTTTTTAACTGTTCTATACCCTCAAAAGTTACTGAAGATATGGGTATAAATACTAAGTTTTTCTCCTGAGCCAAATGTTTTAGGCTTTTAATATTATTTTCATCAGCTTTATCAAGCTTTGTACCTACTACGGCTTTTATCCTTTTGGGAAGCGTATTGTCGTATAGAGAAAGCTCATTATATAAGGTGTTAAAATCTCTAACAGCATCCTCTGAAGATAAGTCTATGGCTAAAAAAATAGCTTTTGCACGCTCTATGTGTCTTAAAAATTCTAAACCAAGCCCTGCTCCTTCATGAGCATTTTCTATAATACCTGGCATGTCCACAAGCACCAAAGATTTATCGTAAGATATCTCCAACACCCCAAGCTCAGGATGTAGTGTGGTAAAAGGATAATCCCCAATTTTAGGATTGGCGTTTGTTAGAACAGATAAGAGGGTCGATTTTCCTACATTTGGAAGACCTACTATGCCTATATCTGCTATGGTTTTTAATATTAATAAAAGCTCTCTCTCTTCTCCTTTTTTACCATAGGTAAACTTTTTAGGTGCTTGATTTACAGATGTCGCAAAATGGGAGTTGCCAAGACCTCCTTCTCCACCTTTTACCACTACAAAGCGTTCACCTGGTTTTGTAAAATCCCAAAGAACATCATTTGTATTCTTATCTATCACCACAGTACCCACAGGTACTTTTATAATAATATCTTTTGCGTTTTTGCCGTGTTGGTTTTTGGGTTTGCCTGGCTCTCCATTTTGAGCTACAAAATATCTTTTATATTTAAAAT
>DDOS01000074.1:2933-10268 GCA_002341805.1 Aquificaceae bacterium UBA2488
CTAAGATGATGCTTCCACCTTTACCACCATCACCTCCAGCTGGGCCACCAAAAGGTCTAAACTTCTCCCTTAAAAAGTAAACTCCTCCATTTCCACCGTCTCCAGCTTTTACTTTAATCTCAGCGATATCTATAAAACTTAGAGGTTTATACACCTTTGCTTATCACAAACTCCGCTAAATCCACAAGTCTCGTAGAATATCCCCATTCGNNGTCGTTGTCATACCAAGCTACCACATGCACTAAGTCTCCGTTTACAAAAGAAAGCTCCGAATCAAATATAGCAGAGTAAGGATTTCCCACTATATCTATAGACACAAGAGGTTCTTCAGAGTATTCTAAAATACCTTTTAGATATGTTTCAGAGGCTTTTTTGAAGGCCATATTTAACTCAGATATATCTTTTGGTGGGTTTTCTAAGACAGCTGTTAGCTCTATTATAGAACCATCTGCGGTAGGTACTCTTCTGGATGTACTTCCCAATTTATCTTTTAAATGAGGTAGCACTTCCACCACCGCTTTAGCAGCTCCTGTGGTAGTGGGTATTATATTTTGAGCAGCAGCTCTTGCTCTTCTTAAATCTTTATGGGGCAAATCTAAAATACGCTGGTCATTGGTATAAGAATGCACTGTTACCATATAGCCATTCTTTATGCCAAACTCTTTATCTAACACGTAGCATGTGGGTGCCATGCAATTAGTGGTGCAAGAAGCGTTTGATATGATGTGATGGTTTGATGGATCATATTTATCTTGATTTACACCAAGGACTAAGGTAATATCTGGATTTTTCCCAGGCGCTGATATGAGCACCTTTTTGGCTCCCATTTTTAGATGCTTTGAAGCATTTTCTTTATCCCTAAAAAGTCCTGTGGATTCTATAACCACATCCACTTCTAAGTCTTTCCAAGGAAGCTCCGCTGGGTCTTTTTTTGCAGAGATTTTTACGCTTTTACCACTTACCACTATAGAATCATCCGTATAAGATATATCTTTTTTCCAAATTCTATGCACTGAGTCATATTTTAATAGATGCGCCAATGTTTTTGTATCTGTAAGATCGTTTATAGCTACTACATCAAGCCCCCTTTCAAAAGCTATCTTAAAAAACGCTCTACCAATACGACCAAATCCATTTATCCCAATCTTTACACTCATAGTATTATTATACCACCTTTATTTTAAGATAATGTTAAATCTTTTGGATGTAACTTATGATACGCTCTTTGGTTTTATCTCTTCTAAAGCTTGGTATATCTTTGTTGCATATACTACAAGTTTCATAAACAAACAAAGATATATTTGGATTTAGATATTTCAGCTGAGACATAGCTTCTTTTTGGGTATCAAAAAAGAGTTTATTATCTTTTGTTTTTAGGCTTTTAAAATAAGAATTAAACTCAAGACCCACTTCATAACAGCAATCTTTGGCACTTGGTCCTATGAAAGCAAACTCTATAGTCTCGTTTAACGATCTTAAAAGCTCAAAAACATTTTTGATAATACCCTGATAAAGCCCACGCCAACCCGCATGAATAGCTCCCACATAGTTTTTAGATTTTACCAAGATAGGCACACAATCAGCAGTTTTTATACCTATTTTTACATTTGATTTGTCTGTTATGATGGCATCGCCTTCATTGGACTCCCCTAAGAATACTACTTTGTTTGAATGTATTTGATTTATGGTATGTATATCTTCATAGTTTTTCGTGATACCTATGTTAACATCTTCAAAACTCGCAGAAAACTCCATCTAAACCATAACTTCTTCTAAGTGTATGTGAGATTCTTCAGATCTTGCGCAGCACCCACCACAAGATGCACATTTTTTCATGGCTATATCATACCCTTCTGGTAGAATTTCTGATAGATTTAGAGTAAGCTTTTCTTCTTCATTTTTAATATTTACAGTATTTGTTATAGGGTCTACGTGGTCTATAGTATATTCTTTTTGATTTATGCAAATATTGGTGCCGTTTGAAGGTAAAATATACTTTACTGCATAGTTTACTTTTTCAAAAGACATACAACATACCAACTTACCACAAGGACCTGTAAATTTTGAAGGGGACATCGGTAAATTTTGAAACTCTAAATCCTTTAAGCTTGTAGTCTCGAAGTTGTCCATAAAATTTGAGCAGCAGGTTTTACGACCACATATTCCAACAGCTCCAATCATCTGTACAGCATCCTTTACGCCCACTTGCCTCATCTCTATGCGTTTTTTTATGGCTTTAGCCAAATCTTTCACGAATTGCCTAAAATCCACCCTTGACTCTGCAGTATAATAAAAAAACGATTTTGTATTATCAAGGGGTATATAAGATTTTGCAAATTTCAAAGAAATATTGTGAGATATTGCCATCTCTTTGGCAATCTTTATGTAATCTTTGGATAGTTTTTCAAGATGCTCCATTTTGGAAATATCTGATTTTGCAGCTTTTCTTATAAAAAAAGCAGATTTTACATCGTAAAGCTTAGAAGATACGCCTATAACCTTAGCTATATCAACATAATCATCTTTGCTTATGACCACATAAGTATTGGTGGGGGGTGGTTTATCTATGCCCTCTAAAATACCTATCTTATTTGTGTCCAAATACTTTATATATATATGTTCCATAATACCATCTCCTATCCTAAAATAATATATTCTAACATAGCCATGCGTACAAATACGCCATTCTCTATTTGATTTAAAATCAAAGACTTCTCTCTATACATAACATCCTGATCTATGTCTATATTTCTGTTGACAGGTCCAGGATGCATCAAAAACCCCTTTATCTTTTGATATCGTTCTTTGGTTATACCATATATGTAAAAATAACTATCTAAATTAAAATTATCTTTATGTCTTTCTTTTTGAATGCGAAGAGCTATCACATGATCAGCCCAATCAAGAGCCTCGTCTAAGCTTGTAAAAATGTTGTCCATAAGAGGATAATCCTTTGGCACAAGACTTGGATATGTGCATATACCCACATTAGCCCCTTCTAATTTAAAAAATAAAGACCCAGATCTAAACACCCTGCTATGGTATATATCTCCCACATATAAGATATTTTTATCTTGTAAAGTGTTTGTTTTTTCTAAAAGCGTAAAAACATCCAAAAGACCTTGAGATGGATGCTCATGAGTCCCATCCCCTGCATTTATAATACCTATATCTATGTCTTTAAAATAATCTTCGAATATAATCTCTGGTGTTCTAAAAATCACTGCATCTATGCCCATCTTTTTAAAAGCCAAAAATGTATCAAAAAGCGTCTCCCCTTTTGTAGTAGAGGAGTTTGAGCCTTGTATATAAAAAGTCTCAAGGCTTAAGTTTCTACAAGCCTTTTCAAAAGAAAGCCTTGTCCTCGTAGAAGGTTCTTCAAAAAAAAGAGCACAGCTTTTAGGTATAATAGGATGATCTTTGTTAGATTTAAAATAAGAAGCCCTTTTTAGGATATCTTTATATATATCTTTTAAGTCTTGGGCTTTTAGTATATGCATATTAACCTCTTTCTATCTCATAAGGCCAGGATATGATACCACCCATCACATTGTAAGCGTCAAAACCAAGTTGTCTTAGAGCATAGGTAGCAAAAGCACTCCTATTTCCACTTCTACACAATACTAAATATTTTTTATTTTTATCAAGCTCTCTAAACTTAAATCTCAGATCATCCACTGGTATAAGTACACTATTTGGCACTCTAACAGACCTATATTCTTGAGGAGTCCTCACATCCAAAAGCACAGCATTCTCATCTGTTTCTAATATCTTCTTAGCCTCATCTGGTGTTACCTCTGGTATATTAAACATTCTTTACCTATATCCAAAGCCTGAAAAACAGCTTCGGGCTGGTATTTATACCCCGCCTAATATNNGCTGGCGGCATTTGCCCATTATTACAATGATATAATAATACAATTATCTTCCTAAATCAACATGATTATTAAAAGTTTTTGGTATAATATCACTAAGGAGGTATTTTGTGCCAAACAAAAAAACTATTAGAGATGCGGATGTAAAGGGTAAAAGAGTGCTTGTAAGGGTAGATTTTAATGTGCCTATCGACGATCAAGGGAATATAGAAGATGATGCTAGGATAAGAGCGGCGCTTCCTACTATAGAATATCTTTTGGATGCTCAGGCTATCATCATCTTGATGTCTCACCTTGGAAGGCCAAAAGGCCATGATGAAAAATATTCTTTAAAAACAGTGGCTAAAAGACTCTCAAGATATTTACACAAAGATGTAATAATGGCTCCTGATTGTGTGGGCAAAGAAGTGGAAGATCTTGTTAAAAGCGCAAAACCAGAAGATATCATAATGCTTGAGAATTTAAGATTTTACAAAGAAGAAGAGGCTTGCGATGAAGATTTTTCCAAAAAGCTTGCATCCCTTGGTGAGGTTTATATATCGGATGCTTTTGGCACATGCCATAGAAAACACTCATCGGTTTATTGTGTACCAGAGATTTTAAAACCTGCTTGTATGGGGTTTTTATTGGAAAAAGAACTCTCTTATTTTGAAAAAGCCATGATAAGCCCCCAAAGACCAGTGGTGGCATTTTTAGGGGGGGCTAAGGTATCCTCTAAGTTAGATGTGATAAAAAATCTTTTAAAAAGAGTGGATAAGATGTTTATAGGCGGGGCTATGGCATTTACTTTCATAAAAGCCATGGGTTATGAGACGGGAAAATCTTTGGTGGAAAATGAACTCATAGATACCGCTAGAGATATCATAGAAATATCTAAAAAGCTTGGGGTTAAGTTTTATCTACCCATAGACTTTGTGGTGGCAAAAGAGCTTTCTGATAAAACAGAAACCAAAACAGTCTTATGGCAAGAAATACCTCAAGATTACATGGGACTTGATATAGGGCATGCTTCTGTTGAAATGGCAAAAGAGCTTATCCAAACAGCCCAAACGATAGTATGGAATGGGCCTATGGGAGCTTTTGAGTATGAGAGATTTAAAGATGGTACTTTTGAGATAGCAAGAGCTATAGCTCATTCTCAAGCATTATCCATAGCAGGGGGTGGGGATACAGACCATGCCATTATAAGAGCAGGGGTTATAAACGCCATAGATTTTGTATCCACCGGTGGTGGTGCATTCTTAGAGCTTTTAGAAGGAAAAGAACTTCCTTGTATAAAAGTCCTTGACGATAAATGATATACATATTAACCCCAGAGCAGATGAGCCAAGCAGATAGGTGTGCCATAGAAAATATTGGCATACCTTCCTTGGTTTTGATGGAAAATGCCATAAAATCTGTTTTTGATATAGTACATTCTTTAAAACCAACATCTGTCTTGGTAATAGCAAATACTGGAAACAACGGAGCCGATGCCATAGGAGTAGCAAGATGGTGTTTCCAACATTCTATAGATGTGGATATTTTAATCACTAAAAGCCAAAAACAAACCCAAGAGTTTAAAACACAGCTTCAGATTGCAAAATCCCTTGGCATAAATATATATTATGATTTTCCAACAAAAAAATACGATGTCATAATAGATGGGCTTTTTGGTACTGGTTTTAAACCTCCTGTAAGAGAAGAGTTTATACCTTATATAGATTTTATAAACAACTCAAAAGCCATTGTGGTGTCTGTAGATATACCATCAGGCATACCATCAGAGCATTGTGTAAAAGCAGATTACACGGTTAGCTTTTCAAACCCAAAAACATATCATATACAATATCCTTATTCAAAATATTGTGGGATCATATATATAAAAGATATATCCATACCAAATATATGCATACCAAACAAAGATAAGATACTTCTAAGCATAAAAGATATAAAACCCCTTATACCAAAAAGAGCGTTAGATACCCACAAGGGGGAAGAAGGGAAAATTCTTCTAATAGGTGGAAATATAGGCTATACTGGGGCCATCACAATGAGTGCCAAAGCTTCCACAAAAGCTGGCGCTTCTTTGGTGTTTGTAGGTGTTCCAAAAGAAAATATCTCTTCTGTATCTGGGCTTTTGGTAGAACAAATAAAATACTCACTTCCCTCAAAAGATGGGTTTATAACATCAATAGAGAATATAAACTTAGAAGAGTTTGATGCCATTGGCATAGGTATGGGTTTTGGTATATATGAAGAAGGATTAAAAGTTATAGAATATATTGTAAACAACTTTAACAAACCCATATTAATAGATGCGGATGGGCTTAATATTATTTCAAAATATAAAGCTCTTGGGCTTTTAGAAAAAGAAAATATCGTCATAACCCCTCACATAGGAGAGTTTTCGAGACTAACTGGGTTTGATAAAGACTATATTATAAAAAACCAAATAGATGTGGCTCTTGATTTTCACAGAAAATATAAATGCTCTATTGCATTAAAAAGTGCTATAAGTGTGATAGGCATAGAAGATAAGGCTTATGTTTCTATGAGGGGAAGCCCTGCCATGGCAAAGGGTGGGACTGGAGATGTACTAAGCGGTATATTAACCACATTCTTATCTAAAATGTCTATATCAAAAGCCCTAAAACTTGGTGTATTTTTACATGGAATAGCAGGGGAGACAGCTTCTTCTAAAACCCATATGGAGTCTATGAGCGTGATGGATATGATAGAGTCTATACCAGAGGCTTTTAGATATATAGAAAATGCTAAAGATCACGAGGTATGCGCTCGTTTATATATTGAAAATACGATAAATTACGAAGAAGCTTATCAAAAGCATCAAGTATAAATTCCCTTGAGAACGATTCTTCTAATATGGATTTTTCTATGTAAGAAGCAAGTCTCAACACAAAATCTTGGATTGGTGCTTGCTCAATGTATATACCCTCCATAAATATAGGAAGTTCCATCTCCAAATAAGGTATTACTAAACTAAACAAAGATAATGCCTCAGAAGATATTAAAAATATATGTTCTTTGGTGTATTTATCTATATTTTCATCTATCATGCCTATAAGAGTATAAGATAGTCCTATCATATCTATGGAGATATTGTAAATGGTGTTAAAAAAATCTGCGCTTACATATTTAGGACCCAATAGCAATGCACTTATAGCTTTTTGCTGATCTCTTAAGCTTTGCTCCAATCTCTCCATCACTAAAAATAAAGGAAATCTATGGATCATCTATATTCCACTAAATCTTTTAATGAGAGCCTATACTTTTTGGAGGGTGGATTTACCCTATACCCAAAAGCCACAAACATAGCTATTTCATAATCGTTGGTATTTAGTTCTAAAATCTCTTCCACTTTTTCTTTTTCAAACCCTTCTATAGGACAAGAGTCTATTCCTATCATTGCTGCTACACTCATCATATTAGTAGCTGCTATATAGCAGCTACTAATATG
>DDOS01000125.1:0-1080 GCA_002341805.1 Aquificaceae bacterium UBA2488
TATATTACTTTTTATAACTCTTGATTTTACATTTACCTTTGCCATTTTTTCTCTATTCTCCAAACAAGTATTTTGGCTAAAGCCAAAGTGGTAAAAGATATGCTAAGAAGAATAAGTGCTAAATAAAATAATGCAGACAAATATAGATGAGTCATAGCTTCAGTAAACTCATCCGCTAATGTCACCGTTATGGTGGTTACCGAATTTAAAAGAGACAACATATCTGACAAACTTCCTGGATTATGATTGTTCCCATTCACAAAAGATACTGCCATTGTTTCTCCAAGAGCTCTACCTACAGCAAATATGCCAGCTCCCAATATACCAGAGGATGTATAAGGCATAACTACTTTTTTAATTACTTCCCATCTTGTGGCACCAAGTCCATAAGCAGACTCTTTTACCACCCTTGGCACCAAATTAAAAGCATCTTTTATCAAAGAAGACATAAAAGGTGTAATCATGATAGATAATATTATAGATGTAGTGAATGTGTCTATACCAATTCCAGGCCCATTAAATAAGAAGCCTATAACAGGCAATGTGGATAGATTATTTAATATCCAAGGTTCTATATAATTTTGCATCACGGGAGCCAATACAAAAAGTCCCCACATACCATAGGTGACTGTAGGTATTGCTGCTAAAAGCTCAATAGCAGATGATATAATAGGTTTAAACCATTGAGGAGCCAACTCCGTGATATATACGGCAATGCCTATGCTGATTGGAGTTGCTATCACAAGTGCCCAAAAAGTCACATAAACAGAACCAAACAAAGGTGTAAGAGCGCCAAAGTGATTATCTACTGCATTCCAGCTTTTACTGGTGATAAAATGCCAAAATCCGAAGGTTTTGATAGCAGGATATGCTTCTATGAAAAGAATTACAAATATTAAAACTACTATAGTGGGTATTAAGATCGCTGCACTAAAAGCCAAATACTTAAATATAGCATTCGCTACTTTTCCATCTCTTTTCATAGAAACAGCAGGGATCAAAGCCCTGCTATCTTTTAATTCTATCATAATATAAGCCTTTAGTTATTTCAACTTATCTTACCAGCTCAATCCGTTTTTC
>DDOS01000125.1:1088-3428 GCA_002341805.1 Aquificaceae bacterium UBA2488
AGCTGGTAATGTTATGTAGTCCAATGCTCTCAAATCACTATCTCCGTGATCAAATACCCAAGTGTAATACTGTAATACATATTTGTTTGTGTCTTTGCCCTTTGGTAATATTATAAATGTAGGACCTTCTATTGGATAAGAATACTTGCCTGGAGGGTTTGGTAATTCCATGTAAAAGTCATGCTTCATAGCCTCTTGCCAATTGGCTTGTTTTGCAGCAGCTATCATGGTTTGCATAGTAGGTGCTACCCACCAACCAGCTTTGTTTTCCAGTACGGCCACATTGAAATGATTTTGCTTGAAGTATGCATACTCCACATAACCTATAGCGCCTCTTACTCTCATTATGTAGTTTGTAACACCTTCAGAACCCTTTCCACCTATACCTACTGGCCATGGTACAGCAGTGTTGAAACCAATCTTTTGAGCCCAAGCAGGACATACTTTTGTTAGATAGTTTGTGAATATCCAAGTGGTACCAGATCCGTCAGCTCTATGCACTGGTGTAATGGCTATGTGAGGTAGATTTAACCTTGGGTTTGTAGCTTTTATCTCAGGATCATCCCAATATCTAACTTTACCCATATATATATCACATATTTGTTTGCCAGTTAAGTGTAGTTGATAATTACCAATTCCTGGTATGTTGTATCCCATCACAACGCCACCTATGGCATCAGGCCATTGAACGAGACCTCTTTGTTTTAACTCTTCAGGTTTTAATGGAGCATCTGATGCACCAAAATCCACTGTTCTTTTAGTGGCTTGCAATATANNCCACCAGAACCTATACCTTGATAATTTACATGATTTCCTGTGGCTTGTTTAAAATGAAGAGCCCATCTTTGCATAGCTGGTTCTATAAAGGTAGAACCTGCACCTGTTATAGTCCATGCCATTGAAACCTGTACAAAACCAGCAAACACTGCTGATGCTAATAGAGCTTTTCTCATACGTTACCTCCTAAAAATTGTTGCTTTTTAGTATACACATGAATTGTTAATTTTTTATTAAGAAGCTAAATCAAAATTTACACCAAAACCATTTAAATCATTTATGAGATCTTTACAAAGCACTATATTTGTGGAGGTTTGAATAATAGCTTTATAGTCTTTGGTTTCAATGTCTATGATAAGACTTTGACTTCTTGAGATGTCATCTTTGTTAAGCTGTATATACTTATCTACAATCTTTTTTAGTTTTTCTAAATTATCTTTTTTGGATTTTTTGTCATCTAATTTTATTATAAGATTTGAATAAAGACCAAGAAATGTATTTATTCCATAGATATCGTTTGCAGAAACTTTTACATTTTCATTTTCTATGTCGATGTCTAAATTTCCCTTTACTACAATAACCTCATCTTCTTTTATGACATTTTCAACGGACTTATACTTATCTGGAAATACCACCACTTCTATGATATCTGTCTTATCCACCAGATTGAATATAGCCATATAAGAACCTGTTTTTGTCTTTTTTATCTGCAAGTCACTTACAACTCCCGCTAATGTATATTCTTGCTGATTGTCTATCATCTGTATGTCATCTATATCTTCGATATTTATAATGTCTTTGTTTTTGTCTAAAAACCATTTGTATTTATCCAATGGATGATTAGATATATAAAAGCCCAAAACCTCTTTTTCCAATTTTAGTATATCTATTTCTGTATTTTTATTGGTGTTTGTATCTTGGCTTTTAGCAATACCAAATAGAGTTTTTTGACCTATCGAAGATACATCTTGGGTACTCAATAATTTTGACACAAACTCCTCTTTAGATTTGTAATTGCTATTTTTTATGATAGAATCAAAAGCCCCACCTTTTGCCAAAGCTTCTAACACTTTTTTGTTTACTTTTCTATTATCGGTATTCTTTATAAAATCCTGAAAATTTTCAAACTTTCTACCAAGCTTCTCTTTAACGGATGTTATATGTTTGGCAGTATCTTCGCCCACGCCTTTTATTCTACCAAGACCAAAACGTATTTGGTTTTTATTATCAATGGCAAAATCTACATCAGATTTATTTATATCCGGGGGGAGTATGTTTATACCAAAGTTTTTAGCATCTTTAAGAAGGTTTATAAATTTCTTATCAGAGTTTTCTGTGGAAAACTTTACCGTGAAAAATTCTTCTGGATAGTATAACTTCATATAAGCAGTCCAAAAAGATATGTATCCGTAGGCTACTGAATGAGATTTATTAAACGAATACGAAGCAAATTCCTCTATAGCCATCCACAGAGATTCTATCTTTTTAGCGTCGTAGCCTCTATCCACACTTCTTTTTATAAAATCATCCTTTATCTTTGCCATGAGATCTGCTTTTTTCTTA
>DDOS01000125.1:3438-3653 GCA_002341805.1 Aquificaceae bacterium UBA2488
CCTGCCAAGATGTTTGATATAAACATAATCTGCTCTTGATAAACGATTAGTCCGTAAGTTTCTTTTAGAACCTCTTCAAGCTCTGGAAACTCATAATCTATTTTTTCTTTACCTAATTTTCTATTGATAAATTTATCCACCATTCCACTTTTTATAGGACCTGGTCTATATAAGGCTAACGCTGCTACTATGTCTTCAAATCTATCTGGTTTTAA
>DDOS01000024.1 GCA_002341805.1 Aquificaceae bacterium UBA2488
GGAGCCCCATGGGTAGCCCATCTTGTATGTCCTATGCCACAAGTAGCTTTGGAAGGTTTGCCCCATAAGCTTTTAACTAATTCTCTTATTTTACCTACTTCTTTCTGTAAGAAAATATTTCCGTTTTCTATTAGAGCAACACCCGCCGAATCATACCCTCTATACTCAAGTCTCTCTAACGAGCTAAGAAGTATAGGCAAAGCTTCAGAATTTCCTACATATCCTACAATACCACACATATCAGTTATACACTCTAATTATATTATAAAAAGTATCTCTTTGTACAGGAATTTTTTCAGCTCCTTTTATGATATTCACAAGCTTATCCACGGTTTTTCCATAAGATTCTTTAGAACCCGCAGCATGAACTACAAGCTCTTCCTCTAAGGTTCCATCTATGTCGTTTGCCCCATAGTTTAGAGCCACCTGGGCTAGTTTTTCACCAAGAGTTATCCAATAGGCTTTTATGTTCTCAAAATTATCCAAGAATATCCTTGATATAGCTATAGTTTTCAAATCATCCACAGAAGAAGTCCTCTCACCACCAAGAGATGTACCTTCAGGATGATAAGCAAGGGGTATAAACACTTGAAAACCCCGTGTTTTATCTTGAAGATTTCTTATACGAGACATATGATCTATTCGTTCCTCTATGGTCTCTATATGACCATACAGCATCGTAACATTTGTAAGTATACCAAGTTTATGAGCGGTTTCATGAATCTCTAAATACTCATCAGCATTTGCTTTATTGGGAGCTATAACAGATCTCACCCTTTCGGCAAAAATCTCTGCACCACCACCTGGCAAAAGCTCCAAACCAGCATCCTTTAGCTCTAATAAAACATCTTCATATGTGGATTTTGAGATTTTGGCTATATGGTCTATCTCTACTGCAGTATAAGCTTTTATAATAATATCAGGAAACGTTTGTTTCACAACCCTTATTAAGCCTACATAATCTTCTCTTTTCCAATGAGGTGGTAATCCACCCACTATATGCACTTCTGTAATGTTATTTTTATATGAATATTCTATCTTTCTTAAGACTTCATCAATACTTAGTTCAAAAGCTTTTTCATCAGATTTTGACACTCCAAAACTGCAAAATTTACATTTATAAACGCATATATTTGTGGGGTTTAGATATCTGTTTACTATAAAATAAGCTTTATCTTCATTTTTTCGTTTATTTAATTCATTAGCCACATGTCCAAGGGCTGATATGGGTGCATACTTGTATAAATAAACAGCTTCTTCTTCGGTAATTCTATCACCATTTAAAGCTTTTTCTAACAAAAAAGAAACTTTTTTGCCCATTAAAAACCTCCTGTTCTAAACATCCTATAAATTTTAATCCATTATGAAAAAATTAGTATGCTGCATATTATTTTAAGATAGCTATTCTTGGATGATTTTGATAATCATATATTACATCTACATTATCAAAAAGTTCTCTCATAGATTTCTCTTGGTCATGTCCTATTTCCAATATCATGGGTTTTATATTTAGCGTTTTTAGGCTTTTATAAAAAAATAAACCATCTTCTTTACCATCTAAGGCTTTTATGTCCTCGTAATCAAGTACACTTTTATCAAGGGTTTTTAGCTTATCTGTTGGAATATATGGAGGATTTGCCACAATAAAATCTATATTAGACGAATCAAGAGCATTCCCTATATCAGAACATAATACCAATAGCCTGTTTTCTACATTATGGAGTTTTGCATTTTCAAGGGTCAGCTTACAAGCTTCTTTATTTATGTCTGTAGCTATCATCTTAAGATGTTTTATATGTTTTAAAAGTATGATGCTTATGATACCGCTTCCCACAAAAGGCTCAAAACCTATTTTAAAATCTTTTACCATATTAATAGCATATTCCACTAAGAGTTCTGTTTCTGGTCGTGGTATCAATACAGGTGGTTTTACAAAAAACTCTTCTCCAAAAAACCACCATTTTTTTAGGACATATTGTATAGGCATACCCCTTAATACATTGATTGCTATTTTATTAAAAGCCTCAAAATCTACATCTATATCTTTTTGGTGTAAGTATATAGTGTTTTTATCTATGTTTGTTATATGCTCTAATAATATAAGCGTATCACTTAGACTTAACGGGCTTTGTTTGATGAGTATTGACGCTTTCACTTTGCATTATAGATGAGTTATTTCTTACATTGGTAACTATGGCAATAATAATGGCTAGCACTAAGAATATACCAGTAAACCAATAAGTACCTTTTGTGAGTATAGTATCTACTCCTCCTACACCAAATATGGACTGAGCCGTAGCACCCCCAAAAGCAGAACCTATATCACCTTTTGATTTTTGTAAAAGCACCAAAACTATTATAAAAATAGCCACTATTATAAAAAGTCCAACCAACAAATAATATAAAAGCTCCATATTTATATTATAAGCTAAAATCTAAATTAAGGTCTTACTAAAAAAGCTTTTTCTCTAAGACAATTTATTATATTTTCTAAATTTTCGGCTTTTACAAAATAAGCCCTTCCTCCAAAAGGGTCTCCTATTTTTTTTAGAGGTTCTATCCGGTGGTATACGCCGTTTATCACCACATAGCCTGTGGAATAGTCTTTATCATCACTCCAGCATACTTCTGCTAAAACACCACATTCTACATTTTTAGATACCAAAGCCAGCGCATCCAAGCTTCTACTGGTAAGTCCCAAAGGCGGATAAGAAGATAATATATTAGAAGCATATTCTCTATCTTCCCAATCTACTTNNAGTCCTTATACCTTTTTCTTGATCTTTTTCCAATCTCTTTCCTGTGTCTATATCTATTAGCATAGCTCCCCTCATATTTCTACCGTTTGCCGCTCCTGTGGAAATAAGTTCAAATACATTTTCCACTATATCTTTTTTTATACCAAAATCTATAAGAAGTTTCTTGGCAAATGCTCTTCCCTCTCCCACAGATTTCATGAAAAAACTCTTGATGGGTAATGGATTTATAAACTCAATACGGTCTGTGTGTTCAGTTTTTAAGCTTATAAAATCATATCTTTTAGGTCTTTGTAAAAGCTCTGAAACTACAAAATTTAAATCTTTTACTTTACATATACGTTCAGCCCCAGAAACATGAAGGCCTCTATAAGAAGCCCTCATTCTTATGGAAACATAATCGCTCATTTTTAAAACTTAAACTTCTCCATTTCAATTTTCAACTCCTCTGAAGTTTTGGCAAGCTGGTTAAATGTGGCAGATAACTCTTCTATAGCATTTGATAGTTTATCGGAAAACTCTTTTATGCTAAGCATGTTTTGAGCTAATGTACTTGAGGTAGCAGATTGTTCTTCTATAGCTGTGGATACTGCTTCAGAGGATTCTTGCACTATATTAGATAAACCTTCTATATCTTTATAATATTTTTCTATATCAAGAATTACACTTACAGTATTCTCTACGCTTTTTGATACTTTTTGAATAATATCAGCTATATTTCTGGCAAAGGTTCCTGTTCTTTCGGCAAGTTTTTTCACCTCATCAGCTACTACTGCAAAGCCCCTACCTGCTTCTCCTGCTCTGGCAGCTTCAATAGCTGCATTTAGGGCTAATAGATTTGTTTGCTCTGTGATATATATAATATTTTCCACTATCGTATTTATCTCTTTGCTTAAAGTTTCCATATTCTTAGCTGTGGAGCTTGCAATCTCTATTTTAGCGGTTCCTTCTTTCACTAAACCAAATAGCTTATTAACAGCATTTTTGGTATTTAACATACTCGAGGCTATAGAGCTTGTAGTGGCAGATACCTCCTCCACAGCGTTTGTTATAGAGCTTATCTGCTCATTTAAGTTAGCATTTTCTTGGGATATGGATAGTGTGGTGGCCGATAGCTCTTCCACGGATGTGCCAAGTTTTACCACCGTGTTTGTAGTATTTTTTAAAAGCTCCCTAAGATAGCCAAGAGATTTATTTATACCATCTTTTATGATATCGAAATCTCCTACAGCATTTGTTTCTATGCTTTTAGTAAAATTAAGATTAGCCATATTATCTACCACTTGTTTTATATCCTCTAAAAATTTGTTAGCTAAATTTAGACCGTTTATAAGAGTAATTATCACTTTTGCGATTTCATCATTGAAATCTATGTTTTGACTAACGCTCAGCTTACCGTTTTCTATATTTTTAGCAGCATCCATAAGTATATTTAGTTCTTTTCTTATTATATACCATAGGTAGAAGAACAAAGATACGCTTATTAAAGCCAAAGAAATAGATATAAATAAGCTTATGAACAAAGTATACTTCGACACCTTATATTCTTTTATAATATCGTTGTAAAGATTATTTGATAAATAAATCACCTCGACCTTTCCAAATCTTGTACTTGCTTCATATAAAGCATAAAATCTATCTAGGGTTACGGCTTGAGGTCCATTTGCTATGATATTTTGTAAAGTTGGTAAAAAAGAGTCATTCATTACATTATAAAGGCTTAAAAACTTAGCATAATCATTTCTATATGTTGGATTATAGATATAAGCATATTTATAGTATATATTCTTTAAGTTGTTTAGTCTTAGCTTTGTATCCGCAGATATAGTTTGAAGCATTGTGATATCCGATGGCTTTAACTGATTATCATAAATTACCTGGGCGGTTCTTGAGGATAGTCTTCCAGTATAATCTATAACAGGTCCTTGAACTACAAATAAGCCAATAATTAAGTTTATCCTATCCGTGGAGGAATCTGCTATCAATCTACCGTTTTCAAAACAATCTTGTAATAATAGTTTTCTATAAATTATCGATACTATATGATTATAATTATCTTTTACTTGGGATTTTGTGTAAGAAAATGTATGTTTTCTCATATTGTACCATGTAGTTCTTAAAAGCTCAAAATCTTTGTCAGCTCCTATGTCTTTTCCATATTTGGCATTTATAATAGATGCCTCTTCTAAGTCTTTATCCACTTTGCTAACGGCCCGTTCTAAGGATGGTTTTACAGAAACATTTCCACCGGCTAAAGACCTACTATATATACGCGCAGATTCCAAGTCCATATACATCTTAAAAAGGGGTTTAGCTAAGGATATGGCCTTCATTTCATAAGACATCTGCTCCATATTGGCCATGTTCGTTTGGTAGGTTTCGAAAAAATATAGGCTTGCCAAAATAAACGTTATCAGCCCAAGGCCGAGTAGCTTTATCTTTAAAGATGTGTACTTTGCCAAATTTAAAGTCATAAAATCCTCCTTACCTTTGCCCAAAGTCTAATATAATAATTATATATCTATTCTTATAAAAAAATATAAGTACTTTTTATAAAAGGATGAATTTTGATTTAAATTTAGTATTGATTACAAAACAAAAATGGGTATTACACAAAACTCTCTATGCCTACATTTATTTTATAATGTTTATATCTTCTTAAGATTGTGCTCAGTCTTCTTAGATTAGCTTGGTTTTTTATTTTTACTAAAAGCCTAAAATGTCTTTCTCCTTTTTCATAAAAATATTTTGGTTTGGATACATATAAAAATCCCTCTTCTGTTAGCTCATTGTATAGTAGTTCTATATTATCTTTCATCTCTATAAGGATTGCCTTTGTAAAAGGCGGTTCTTTAGAGTCTTGTCTTCTTTTTAGCTCATCTTCTAAAAAGATATTTTGATTTCTATTTAACAAAGATTCTATTGATTGTTTGTCTATATGCAGAGTCTCTAGAACAAAAACTTCCTTAGCTTTTGATGCAAGTTGCCATAATTTGTTGTGATATATTTCTCTGGCACTTAATTCTGGAGCAAACAACAGATTTTCCAATAAAAAGCCAAAAACTATATCAAACTCTTCTTCTGGTGTATGAGATTCGAAGTTAAAATTTTCTCTTTTTCCGAAAATAGCTTCTATATATTCTTTATACTGCTCTATGCCAGCTCCTGATATCATTAGATCATATCCACATCTTGAGCATATAAAATCTTGCTTAACTTTACCACAGCGAGTGCATTTTAGCATATTCATGCTTTTAAAATAAGTAATATAACTCTCACAATAAACACATGTATCTGAAGCATCACATCTTGGGCAATAAGCGTAACTATATCCAGATTTATTTACATAAAAAAGTATTTTTTTATTTAAGTTTTGTTTTATGATATCTAATACACTATCTTCTATGAGGACTTTTTTGTTTTTCTTTGTTATGATTTCTATTTTTGGCATGTTCAATTCTATATTTATCACATTAGCCCTTTTCTCTTGCTGTAAAAAATATCCATTTACACTGAGAGTGTTTGAAGCATAATATATTTTTGCACCAGTATACTTTGCTATATAATAAGCCAATCTTCTATAATCCACAAAGGGTTCTTTTTTTGACTTATATATATCCGAATACATATCATCTACTATAAAAATATGTTTCAAATTGAAAAACGGCAAAGATACTCCTGACAAAGTACTTACAAATACACCATCCTCAGTAAAAACTTTTTTATAACATTGTATTGCATTCAATATATTAACGGGGGTTTTTAAAAGAATAGCCTTTAAGTCTTCAGATAGATCCTTAGCCACATGAATAGATGGTGTTATTATAAGATTTTGACCATCTTCTTTAAAGGAATATAGAAATTTTTTATAATCTCCTACAATAAAGCTTATATTAGCTCGTTTTAACAATAACTCTTCAGTGGACTTTTGGTTTATATCAAGTTTTACTAAAAACTCTGGATTATCCGTAAGTCTTAAAAGTCCTTTTTGTAGATAAAAATCTATGTGTTCTTTCTTGTATTTTTTATAGGCTTCTTCTATGGTGAGCGATCTTTTTTTCAAAAGCCTAAAAACAAGCTTTAGGGTTTTATCTGCATATGCTTCGGATTCTTTTATGGCTGGTTCTAAGAATCCTGTAATGTACTTAAACATTATTGAAGGTATTGTTTTTACAATTAGTGCCCAGGGTGGATAAATATAATATTCGCCTGCTTCTTTTATAGCTTCTATAAAAGCTTTGTTTACAATAGGGGTTCTATCTAAGCTTATAAGCGTTCCATAAG
>DDOS01000106.1:0-2933 GCA_002341805.1 Aquificaceae bacterium UBA2488
ATATCTAAAAAGCTTGAAATAAAAAACGGGCTTTCACACCGAACAAGAAAGTGCATGATCTCCTACTCATTACCGAAAATAATGTGGCTCGAGATCATTTGTGGGTTCACAGCCCACCGGGGGTTCGAATCCCTCCCTCTCCGATTTATCCTCTGGTAATCAATGAAAATCTAACACTTAAGCTAACTTTTATCATATACAATTTATAATCACAATTTCATGAAATTACTATTATTTAATATTTTACAAGTTCTTACCATCCTGTTATGTCACACTTATGGCACACTGAGACACACATTGATAGACAATGAGATACAAACACCATATCTTAAATACTCCAATATTTATAATATTGTAAATTAAAGAAAAAAGTTATTATATTGTTATGTATGGTATTATATAGAATTGTTATTGAAAAATAGTAAAACTATGAAATTGTATAGTGAGGTATGGTAATATATGTTGATACGCAAAAATTTTTATGTTTAGAAGGTATGTGTTATGAAGAACCAATGCGAAATTGGTAAGAGTTTAGTTAGGTTATTTTATCTTGCTTTATGTGATTATCCAATTAATTGGATATAAAACACCTTTCAGTATAAGTTTAGGATCTTTGAAAAAGTCCAAAACCTTGATGCATTATATAGTATCATATCTGATGACATACCAAAGATACTTAAAAAGCAAAATATTAAAATAGATGAGTATGTAAGGAAAAGGCCAATATCACCATATCCTATTGTTAAAGAAACAGGCAAAGAAGCAGTTCAAATGGAGGGACTGTCTCTTTAATTGTGTAAATCTTTATGTGTGTGATAATATGTTATGAATATTATTTCATAAGGAGGTATAGATGGAAAGAGCAGAGAAGATTAGAGAAGAGTTTCATAGGATGATGAAGGAGTTTCTAAGACACACAATAGGTAAGCTCTTAGAGAAAGAACTAGAAGAGTATCTTGGATACTCCAAGCATGAGAGAAGAGAAGACCCTGATAACTATAGAAACGGATATTATGAGAAAAAAGTAAATACAAGCCTTGGAGAGATTGATATTAAAGTACCAAGAGATAGGAAATCCGAATTTGAACCTGCCTTAATACCCAAAGGAGAAAAGTCCTTAGTAGAAGATCTACAGAAGAAATTATTTCTCCTTTATTCTAAAGGCCTTTCTACCAGAGATATTCAGGATATACTTGAGGATGTCTATGGTACAAGATTATCAGCAAGTACTATATCAAGGATAACAGACAGGATAATACCTGAGATAAATGAATGGCTTACAAGGCCTCTTAAAGAGATATATTCTGCAATATTTATAGATTGTCTTTTTGTCTCTGTTAGATCAGAGAATAGAGTATCTAAGAAGGCTCTTTATGTAGTAGCAGGTGTTGATACTGATGGATTTAAGGAGATACTTGGATTCTGGATATCTGAGACAGAAAGTGCAAGCTTCTGGCTTAATGTGCTAAATGATCTTAAAGCCAGAGGTGTTGAAGATGTTATCATATTTGTAAGTGATGGATTAAAAGGCATAGAAGAAAGTATAAGAGCTGTTTTCCCAAACTCAGATCATCAAAAATGTTTTGTTCACAAAGTAAGGAATAGTCTTAAGAAAGTAAAGAATAAGGATAAGAAGATTATAGCAAAAGAATTAAGAGCCATATACATGGCCATAAATGAGGATCAAGCAAGACAAAGATTTGAAGAATTTAAGGCTAAATACCAAGATGAGTACAAAGACCTTGTAAAAAGTTGGGAAAATGATTTAGATAGCCTTCTAACTTTCTTTAAATATCCCTATGAGATTAGAAGGATGCTTGCTACCACTAACTTCATAGAAAGTATTAACAGCAAGATAAAGAAAGTTACCTATGGTAAAAAGATATTTCCAGATGATATGGCTTTATTGAAGGTTTGCTATGGTGTAGCACTAGACCTTGATGAGAAATGGCAAAAACCTGTTAAAGACTGGGAAACCATTAAAGCACAATTACAAATTTTGTTTGAAGGTAGGATATGAAATATGTTACAATTTACACAATGTATGAAACAGTCCCCAAATGGACCTTGTCAGAATAGTAGATAAATACATAAAAATGCTAATTAGCTAAGCTAGTGAAGATAAAAAAGCATTTAACATACTTAAAGAGCTTAAACTAAAAAGACAACAAACCAGACATAGATACTATCAACCACAGCATGTTTATAAGAGCTTTTGGTATTCAGCTGCTATATATTATTATTTGTATGCTTTTGGCGGTTTTAGTATATATTTTTGTATATTTTAATGCACATTTATTATACATATTTGTGCAATAAAAAATTTACATCTTATTAAATTTTTACGCAAATCAAATGTAATAAAAACAAAATAGCAAGTATAATCAATGCTATAAATAAGGTTTAAATTTTCCATTTAAAAGCCGAAGCTCTCTTGACAGCAATCTTTTATTCTCTTATACTAAAAACATGAAAACACTACCTATTGGGATATCAAGCTTTGAAAAGATAAGATCAGATAATTTTTATTATGCGGATAAAACACACTTTGTAGAAAAGCTTGGAAAAAGGGGATACTATTTCCTATCCCGCCCTAGGAATTTGGTAAATCCTTATTTGTGGATACTCTAAAACAGGCTTTCCTTGGTAAAAAAGAACTCTTTGAAGGGCTTTATTTATATGATAATTGGGATTGGGATAAAGTGCATCCTGTAATACATATAGATTTTGGTTTAAGAAGCACTACATCAGAAAATATAGATTATCTTAAAAATTTCATATATGATCATCTTAAGTTAAACGCTAAATATCTAAATTTAGAATGTAATGAAAAAGACTGTGCTTCTTGTTTTGAACATCTTATTATAAATGCCTACGAAAAATATAACCAAAAAGTTGTAGTACTTATAGATGAATACGATAAACCAATACTT
>DDOS01000106.1:3034-3248 GCA_002341805.1 Aquificaceae bacterium UBA2488
TTAATATCATGCCAGAAGATATCACCAACAAAGGAAGAATTGATCTAAGCATTGTGTACAAAGATAAAGTTATCATATTAGAGTTTAAGGTAGTAGAAGATACAAAAGAACAAAAAGCACTACATCAAATAAAAGAAAAAAGATACTATGAAAAGTATATAGGTAAATATCAAGAGATATACCTTGTGGGTATAGAGTTTAGTAAAAAAGAAAG
>DDOS01000073.1 GCA_002341805.1 Aquificaceae bacterium UBA2488
AATATATAGTGTCTGTATCTTAATAGGATAAAGCGCAGGTCTCCGGAACCTGTGATTGCGGGTTCAAATCCCGCCAGACACGTTATATAATATTTTTATGCTAAAAGCTAAGATACAAGAGATTTTAGATCGTATAGAAAAAGCTTGTCTTAAAGTAGGTAGAAAAAAAGATGAGGTAAGACTCTTAGGGGTCACTAAAACAGTGCCAATAGATTATATAATAGAAGCCTATAATGCCGGTCTTAGGCTTTTTGGAGAAAANNAGAAAACAAAGTCCAAGAGTTTTTAGAAAAATATGAAGCTTTAAAAGACTATGATATAGAGTGGCATTTTATAGGACATCTTCAAACCAACAAAGTAAAGTATTTAAAAGATAAAATAAAACTCATTCACTCTGTGGATAGGATACCTTTGGTGGATGAGATTAATAAGAAAATGGATAATATAGATATTCTAATAGAGGTAAATGTAGGAAATGAGCCATCAAAATCTGGTGTATCAGAAAACGATATAAACAATCTTATTGAATATATATTACAAAAGCCAAATATACATCTAAAAGGTCTTATGTGTATACCTCCATATTTTGAAGATATAGAGCTTGTTAGACCATATTTTATAAAACTAAGGGAATTACGAGATAAACTTCAAAAAGATTTTAATATAGAACTTAAAGAGCTTTCTATGGGTATGTCTTCAGATTTTGAGATAGCTATAGAAGAAGGAGCTACCATAGTAAGAATAGGCACTCTTATCTTTGGAGAAAGAATGTGAATTTAGCAAGAAAAATCTTTGAAGCAAACAACAGATTTTCTCTTATAGAAAAACATGATAAAATCCTTATAGCTTTTTCTGGGGGAGTTGATTCTTTAGTATTATCTTATCTTCTTATAAAACTAAAACATGTGTTTGATGTAGATATAGCCCTTGCTCATTTTAACCATCAGCTTAGGGAAGATGCCAAAAAAGATGAGGAGTTTTGTATAGATTTTGCTAAAAAGTACAATGTGGATATTTTTGTAGATACTTACGATATAAAATCTTTAAAGGGAAATATAGAAAATAACGCCCGAGAAAAAAGATATGAGTTTTTACAAAATATAGCCAAAAAACATGGGTTTAACAAAATAGCCACCGCTCATCACCTTGATGATTTGGCAGAAACTGTTATACTTTGGCTTACAAAAGGTTTTGGTATAAAAGGTTTTAAGGCTTTTGAGAAAAACATTATTAGACCACTCATATTATGTACAAAAGAAGAGATAATAAACTACGCCAAAAAAGAAAACCTTACTTGGTGCGAAGATTATACAAACTACGATATCTCGCTAAGTAGAAACCTCATAAGACACAAAGTTATACCACTCTTAGAATCCATAAACCCAAACTTTTTAAATACGGTTTTTAATGAAATTTTAGTACTTCAAGAAGAGAATAGATTTTTAGAAGAATACACAAAGGATATTATCTCAAAAATAGATTATCTTGATATTAAAAGCCTAAAAACATTACCAAAAACCATCCAAAGACGTGTGATAAGAAAAGTTTTCAACATAGACTCTTTTCAAAAAACAGAGCTTGTTTTAAAGCTTTTAGAAAATGCCAAACAGATAAAAATAGATAAGTCTACTATCTTAGAGCGAAAAAACGGCAAAATTTTTTATAGACATGTTTAATAAATTCTTTTTATCCTTTAAATAAAATATTTTTTAAAGTATATAAAAGAAGATAAATATAATACCTTGTCTATATTGTCAAAATCTTTTTAAGTCATTGATAATACTATAAGTTTTTTGTCTATATGAGATGTCTATAAGATGTTTATAATGTAGATATATAAAAATATTCGTCTATATATTTTTATAGACACTCATTTAGACATAAAAATAGACAGGATGTAGACATTTTTGTATTTACAATGTACATACAATATGTATCATATTTTGATCAATATTGAATAAAAGCATGTATACTAATTATTATCAACTTTAAGGAGGTGTCCTATGAAGGATATAGTGGTTTTAAAAGAAGAGTTCTCTAAGAAAAGAGGCCTAAGCAAGGGTTTTACCCTTATTGAACTATTGGTGGTTATAGCCATCATAGCCATTTTGGCAGCTATAGCTATACCCCAATACATTCAGTACATGCATAATGCTGCATCAGGTGCAGCCTTAGCGGATGCAAGACAGTGTCTTGATGAGGTCACAGCTCAAAATACTGCTGCGGCTGCTTTAGGAGCAACAAATACTATAGATGCAGCTATAGCTTCTGTTTGTAGTGTAGTAACAGGTGCTAACGCATCATGTAATTGTGTGGTGGTTAAAGGTATAGCTACTGGTACAGGTATATGTACGTCTAACGCAACTGGTGGTGCTGGTTGTACAGCTTATTAATATTTGTACTGGGGCCTTTAGGCCCCTCTGTATGAAAAATAAAGGTTTTACTCTTATAGAACTTTTAGTGGTTATAGCTATAATAGTTATTATAATAGCTATTGCAATACCATCTTATATACAGTATATAAAAACATCTGCCCAAGGGGTTGCTTTACAAGATGCTAGAGAATGTTTGGAAGATGTATATTTAAAAAACGTAGCCGTAAATACATTGGCAATGAGTGGACATACTGTAGACCCTACTTTTTCTTCTATATGCTCTATATCCACCGATAGCAATACCATGGCTTGTACTTGTACATATGTAAAAGCTGTTGCTACAGCCATAGGTACTTGTAAAGCTTATAGCTTGGCTCCTGTGTGCACTGTTAGTTAATGTATATATCAAAATCTTTATTTAACATAAAATTAGAAAAAGAAGACTTTAATGTAGAAAAGGATAAATATTATCTATCTTTTATAGATCCAAATACTAAAAATATAATTCATTCTAATATAGATATAC
Organism: Aquificaceae bacterium UBA2488; assembly: GCA_002341805.1. Taxonomy (GTDB): domain Bacteria; phylum Aquificota; class Aquificia; order Aquificales; family Aquificaceae; genus Hydrogenobaculum. The sequence continues at coordinate 2,902 of DDOS01000073.1, forward strand.
CAATGGAAAAAATTTATAAAAAAGGTGTTGATCTTACTAATAGAAAAATTTTTATAAATACATCTTTTGCCTTAGGAGATACAATCCATCTTATCCCTGTGTTAAAAGCCCTGAAACAAACCTATGGAGGAATTTATATAGGTGTACAACACAAAGAAGAGAATAAGATTTTAGAAAATACTCCTTATATAGATGATCTTATAAAAAGACCTATAAATATATCTGTTTTTGATAGTTTTGATTATATAGTGGATATTACTGCTCATGTGGCTACTATTGGTTTTGATAATAGGTTTGTACCAGATTATTTGGCATCTATTTTTGGTATTAGGCTTTTAGATAAAAAACCAGATATAAACCTATCTAAAAACCGAGATGTTATACTAAATATAAATAAGATTAAAAGATATATATCCCTTGGTAGACCTATTCTTGGTGTTCATTTTGAATCAAGCTCTATACATAGAAGAATCCCTGCTGATGTTTTAGATATTATATTAAACTATGCTAAGGATAAGTATACGATAGTGTGTGCTTATACAGATGCTGGTAAAGATTTAGCCAATGAGTATTTTGAAAAATATCCATTTATCATAGACGTATCAAAGCATGTAAAAGATGTAGAGCATCTTATAAACTATGTGGGTATTTTGGATATACTAATCTCAGCCGAGACTTCTGTGGGGCATATAGGAGCAGGGCTTGGCAAACCTACTTTGGTAGTTATGGGAGCATCCTCTTTTGAAGATGTTTATGGATATGACCTTCCATATGTAAAAGGTGTAAACGCCAGATATGTGGGTACAAAATGCTCAAGCCCATGTAGAATCCATGCCACAACAGGTCCATGTCCAGAAGCTTCATATAAAAAATCCCAAAACCTTCAAGAGAATGATTATTCACCTTGTTTCAGGTTTATAGATAAAATAGGGCTTTTAAATACTTTTAAATCCATTGAGGCTTTTATAGAAAATAAAAATTTCTCATCTAATAAAGATTTTGAAGATAGGTTTTTTTATTATTATACATCAAATATAATAAATGAGTATATAGGAAGATCTTATGAATACTTTAATAAATATAGGCATACTATTTTTCACTTTGTAAGGGAGTTTGGTTTAAGAA
>DDOS01000009.1:0-6830 GCA_002341805.1 Aquificaceae bacterium UBA2488
GGGCTAAAAATACTACATCTACATTTTCTATCTCTTTGGCGATTTTTATATCATCCATAGGTAAAAAATCAAAGATTTCCGATAAATACTCACCGTGATGTGTGGAAGAGGATAAAGAGGTGATTTTTACAAGAGGGTGTTTTGATAATATTCTTAAAAGCTCAAGACCAGTATAGCCGGTAAACCCAGCTATACCAACTTTTATCTCTTGCTCCATCTAAACTTAGCACGAGCACCCATTTTTCCGTATTTTTTACGTTCTTTAATTCTGGCATCCACTTTCAAAAGGCCAGCTCTTTTTAGAGTAGTTCTTAAATTTGGATTATAAGCTAGTAGTGCTCTTGCTACACCGTACATTACAGCTTCTGCTTGACCAGCCAAACCCCCGCCGTTTACAATAGCATAAACCCCAAACTTGCCAGTGGAATTTGTAATATTTAATGGAAACAATATTTTTGAGAATAAACTTTCTCTTTGGAAATAATCTTTCATATCATATTCTTGATGGGAGTCTCTGGCTTTTGCTATAAAACCAGAAGCATTTTTAACAAGCCATACTCTTGCTATGCTATCTTTTCTTTTGCCTACGCCATGCAAAGCGTTATCTTCTAAAACTTTAAAGTTTCTAACTACCGCCATATATTACTCCTTATTTGATGGGTTTTAGTTTTTGGGCTGTGTGAGGATGCTTGTCAGTTTCGTATACTTTTAACCTTTTCAAGATCCTATGACCAAGCCTATTTTTAGGTAACATCCTTTTTACCGCAAGCATAATAACCTTGTTTGGATCTTTTTCCAACATAAAACCAAGGGAAGCTTCTTTTAAACCTCCTGGATGGTTTGTGTGAAATTGATACATCTTGTCTCTAAGTTTATTTCCAGTGGTTTTCACCAAAGAAGAATTTATGACCACTACAAAATCACCACAATCCATGTCTGGTTGATATATAGGCTTATGCTTACCTCTTAAAAGGTTTGAGCTTAATGCTGCTAACCTTCCAAGTACCATATCCTTTGCATCAATTATCCACCAATCTCTTTGTATATCTTCTACCTTCGGTCTTATAGTCTTAACATTGTCCATAAATCCTCCAAACAAAAAAACTTAATAGCCTATTATTATAGCACATCAAAGCAAAAAGTCAACTTTTTTAAAAGCTCTATACAAAAACTCCAACTTCCAATTAGCTTATGGATCGTAGAATATCTCCACTTCATAACAATATATCCCCATCACCATACCTAAAAGCACTATGTTTATTATTCTATAAAAGAAGTTGGAAATTCTTCCATTCCCAAATAGTATAAAATAAGATATCATATATATGGATCTAAAGATTGCTAAGTTTATAGGCATTAGGATTTTACAAGGCGTGTTTGTGGTACTGGGGGTTAGTTTTTTATCGTTTTTGGCTATAAACTTAGCTCCAGGTGGATTTTTTGATCAGCTAAAGTTAAATCCAAGTATATCTCCTCAAACCATAAAATCCTTAGAAGCTTATTATGGACTTAATAAACCACTACTTGTAAGATATATAGATTGGCTGCTGGATGCCATTAGACTTAACTTAGGGTATTCCATAGAGTATAATGAAAGCGTAAATAAACTTATCTTAGAGCGCATACCAAACACGCTTATGGTTTCAATACCCACAGCCTTTATATCTTGGAGTGCAGCGTTTTTCCTTGGAGTTTTTTCAGCTTTTAAGAAAGACACCATATACGATAAAGTCATACAAGGCTTATGTTATATATCTATGTCGGTGCCATCGTTTATAATGGCTTTCATAGTAATGATATTTTTATATAAAACAAAGGCATTAAACTTATCTGATATATTGAGCGGGGTTAATATCAAACATCTTATGCTTCCAGTTTTATCTTTAAGCTTGTCATCTTTTGGCGGCCTTGCTAGGCTTGTTAGAACAAACACAATAGATATTTTAGAGAGCCCTATGTATATTTTTTTAAAAGCCTCAAAAGTAAAAAATTCTATTATCCTCTGGCATGTAATACGTAATATGATATCACCGTTTTTGGTATTGATTGGCTATGAGATATCCTCTTTAATATCTGGTGCTTCTTTGGTGGAAATCGTTACCAACTGGCCTGGTATGGGGCTTTTAATATTAAATGCGGTATTATCAAAAGATTTATTTTTGGTTATGGGAAGCTTATATATAGGAAGCATTATGCTTATAATAGGTAACCTCATTGCAGATATATTGCTTATACTAAACGATCCAAGGGTTAGAAAACAAAAAATTTTTTGACAATAAAAGCCCTCAAACGAGAGAGCTCTTATGTATTAGACACTTTCGTCAAGGAGCAACAACACATCCACTTTTAGAAGCTTATCTTTTAGAGTGTTGCCCAAATCTTTTTTGTGCATAATAGCCACTCTTTTGTGCATCTTGATAAGCTTTGCCTCAAGCCTTTCCAACGACTCTTTGGACTTACACTTAATCACTCTCATTTTATCACCTCCTTTTCAGGTTTTTAATATAACAACATATCGTTAATATTATATTAATTTTAGATGAAAAAATAATGAGTAAAAACCTATTGAATTACAGATTATTATGATATTGGGTATCCTATTTTTTGAAATAATAAATGCTATACTATATTATATGGCTTCTACGAAAGATATTGCAAAACTTTTTAAAGAGATGGCACTGTCAGCAGAATTTTTAGGAGAAAACAAGTTTAGAATCCTCACCTATCAAAAGGTGGCTGATATTTTACAGGGGATAGAAAAAGATATAAAGGATATAAACGAGTTAAAAGAGTATTTAGAAGCAAATCAGATACATGGGATAGGCGAATCTTCCATTGAGAAGATAGAAGAATATCTTAAAACGGGGCGCATTAAAAAACACGATGGGTTTTTACAAAAAGTACCGAAAGAGCTTTTAGATATTATGGATGCTCCTGGTATTGGTCCAAAAACTTTAAAAACCTTGTATGATGCTTTTGGTATAAAAAATAAAGAAGATCTACTAAAAGTCTTAGATTCAAAAGAGATTAGGACATTAAAGGGTTTTGGGGAGAAAAAAATTGAAAATATAAAAAGGGGTCTTTCACTTTTTGAACAAGCCAAAGAACGCATGTTTATAACAGATGCATATGTTATGGCTATGGATATTTTAGATTATCTTAAAAGCCAAAAAGAGATAATAAATATATCAATAGCGGGCTCTTTAAGAAGGATGAGAGAAACCATAGGAGATATAGATATATTAGTAAGTGCCAAAAAAGAAGATGTTCCAAAAATACACGAACATTTTAAAGTCTATAAAGAGGTAGAGCAAGTTATTGGAAGCGGAGAGACTAAAACCTCTGTTTTGTTAAAAAATTCTAAACAAGTGGATTTAAGAGTAGTAGAACCTCATGAATGGGGCTCTGCCTTACAATATTTTACAGGTTCTAAAGAACATAATGTAAAAATTAGAGATATAGCAAAAGAAAAGGGCTATAAAGTTAGCGAGTATGGTATTTTTGATATAAAAACAAATAAAAGACTTGGTGGTGAAAAGGAAGAAGATATTTATAAGATAATAGATATGGTGATGCCACCCCCAGAGATAAGAGAAAACAAAGGTGAGATAGAGTTAGCTCTTCAAGGCATAGTACCAGATTTGGTGGAGTATGAAGACATAAGAGGTGATTTTCATATGCATACCACATACTCCGATGGCAAAGCTTCTTTGAGACAGATGGTAGATACTTGCTACAAGCTTGGATATAAATATATTGTAATATCAGATCATACCAAATCTTTAAGAGTAGCAAATGGACTTGATGAGAAAAGGTTTAGAGAACAATGGAAGGAAATAGAAGCTGTTCAAAAAGAATACAAAGATATGACTATATTAAGAGGATGCGAGGTGGATATTTTAGAAGATGGGAGATTAGATTTAGAGGATAGTTTTTTAGAAGAGTTTGATTATGTAATAGCTTCTATTCACTCTCACATGTCTCCTAATACCGATAACACCAAAAGGATTATAAAAGTTTGCCAAAATAAATATGTAAATCAAATAGGACATCCCACTGGAAAAAGCTACGGCTTCAGAGATGGATATATATTAAATATAGAAGAAGTGGTGAAAGCTGCCAAAGAAACCAATACAGCCCTTGAACTAAACATACCAAGAGCAGATTTATCCCCAGAGAATATAAGATATGCGGTGGAAAACGGATCAAATATAAGTATAGTAACAGATTCACACTCTTCTACTCATCTATCTTTTATGAAAGTGGGAGTTGGGCTTGCCAGAAGGGGCTGGGCTTTAAAAAATCATGTTTTAAATACTAAAAGCCTGAAAGAGGTAAAAAAGTTTGTCAAATCAAAGCGTTAAGATTATACTAATCCCGCCAAACGCTGATTTAGATGCAATATCTTCATGCTATGGTATTTGGCTTTTAGAAAAAGAGGCAAATTTTTATTATACAACCCTTAGTAAAAAAGCCCAAAAACTATTTAGCATATTTAAAGATAAGATAGATATAATAAAAAAAGAAGATTTAGACAAACCTCTAATAGTTTATACCGCAGATTCTTCTTCAATAGACTCTGTGCTTGAGGCTTTTAAAAACATAGAAAAGATAATATTGTATGATCATCACATAAACCATATAACATCTTCAAAAAACATCGAGATAATATCAGATAAATTGGGGGCCAACACGAGCCTTATAACAGAGCATATTATAAATAAAAATATACATATATCAAAAGAAGATGCAAACATACTGCTCTGTGGGATTTACGATGATACAAAATATTTTTCTACATTATCCACCACTTCAAGGGATTTGAAAGCGGCCTCATTTCTAATGGATAAAGGTGTGGATATTGAGTTTGTGAACAACATATTAAAAGATTATATTAGCCTAGAAGACATTATAAAAATAGAGCATTACATAAAAAACTTAGAAATTGTCAAAATAAAAGATAAAAAAATTGGTTTTATAAATGTAGAAAATTTAAAAGAAGATATTATGGATTCATTTAGCAACATAAAAGAACTTGATGAGCTTGATGCCTACTTCATAATCCAAGAATCAAACACAAATACATACCTACTTGCAAGGTCAAAATATATGAATGTGAATAGTATAATTTCAAAGCTCGGAGGAGGTGGTCATGAGCTTGCTTCTGGAGCAAAATTAAGTTATATATCTTACCAAAAGCTGAAAAACATAATATTAAACATCATTCTTCAAAATAAGACCCATATAAAGCTAAAAGATATCATGACTAAAAACCCTTTAACATTAGACTCAAATACTGATATAAAAGATGCTCTTCACATACTCTCAAACTACAAACTATCAAAAGCCCCTATAGTGGAAAACAACAAAATTAAAGGCGTTATCACCAAAAAAATCCTCACCAAAGCCATACATTTTATAGACAAAGCTCCTATAAAGGGTTTTGCTATAGAGGGTATCGTAATGAAAGAAGAGGATTTTATATGGGAAGCAGAAGAAAAACTTATAAAAACCCCTTTAAGCCCTATGGTAATAGTAGTGAATGATGAAAATACCATAAAGGGGGTCATCACCAAAACAGATCTTATAAAATATAACTTAGAAGAGCAAAAACCCATAATAAAGCATGCGCATATACCAGATTATATATTAGACATTGTGAAGGATATAAAAAGTATTATCCAAAAAGACCAAAAAATTTATTTGGTGGGTGGGGTAGTAAGAGATATCCTCCTAAGAAGAAGTTGTTACGATGTAGACTTTGTGATAGAAGGGGATATAAACATTTTGGAAAAATCTCTTCAAGAGCATGGTATAAAAACCCACAGGTTTAAAGACTTTGAATCTTTGCATTTTAAGTATAAGGATTTTAAAATAGAAATATCTACCGCCAGAAGAGAATATTACGAGTTTTCAGGAGCATATCCTATAGTATCAAAAGCAAGTTTAAGAGAGGATCTTTTTAGAAGAGATTTTACCATAAACACTATGCTTATTTCTCTGAGCGATGAAGATTTTGGAACACTTATTGATTATTTTGGTGCTATAGAAGATTTAAACAACAAGATTATAAGGATTTTACATCCCCTTAGCTTTATAGAAGACCCTGTTAGGATTTTAAGAGCTATAAGATTTCAAGCAAAACTAAATTTTAGATTATCAAAAGATACCAAAAGACTTCTTCGAGAGGCCCTTGATAAAAACCTTTTAAAAAACGCTCCAAAAGGAAGGGTATTTAACGAGATAAAAATAGTCTTACAGGAAAAAGAATATGAAAAAATATTTAATCTTTACAAAGAATATGACATCTTTGAACAGATTTTTGAAAACACCATACCCTATGAACAGATAGAAAAATATGCAAAAAATCTAAATATGTTTTCGGATTGGTTTTTATTAGAGTATAAAATCGCGCTTAAAAGTGTTCCTTGGATATTTTTTTGGCTTTTAATAAAAGAATTTGATAATAAACAAGAGATTTTAAAAGATATAAGTGCCCCTTCTTTTTTGTATAACTTTATAGGCCTTCAAAATAATATAAAATCTCTCATAGGAAATCTCTTAAAAGCCAAAAAACCATCAGAAGTTTATACCATACTAAAACCCTACAATATAGAAGAGCTTGGACTTATAGCCTCTCAGGGGAATATCGATGTATTAAATAGAATTACAAAGTATCTTTCTCATTTTAAAAGCCTAAAACCAGAGATAGACATATCTAATATACCACCAAAAGACCGCTCTCAAGTTATTGAAAATCTTAAATTAATTGAAATGGACAAAAATTATAGTTTATAGTATAATACTTAGATGGCTGGAGCAGTAGTTCA
>DDOS01000009.1:6942-32310 GCA_002341805.1 Aquificaceae bacterium UBA2488
GGTTCGAGTCCTTCCAGGCCCATTGCTTATTTATCTTAGGGAAAAATTGAAAAATTAACACGATAAGGCAGATATTGTTAAGAAAAAAGCTAATAAATTTAGATGAAAAAGTAGGGCTTAGCCCTACCCTATATCTACTTTATTAAGGAACATCGTGGATTACGATAGATTTACCAGCATAGTTATTTAAAATATTTATAGCCACCTGCACACCAGAACCAGCTGCCGTTGTATACATAGAACTAAAACCTGCTAAAACCCCTGCCACATATAGATTTTTTACCACGTTGTTATTTTTATCCAAAGCCTCATAGCGTTCATTTGTTTTTATCATCACTCTTCCTGGCTTTGGAGAAAGTGTATTTTCAACTACATTTAAATCTAACCCTTTTATATCAAAAGCCTGAAAACCAGTGGCTAAAGCCACAACATCCGCCTCAAAATCCCCGTTGTGAGCGGTGCTTAATCTAAAAGTATTTGGCTTTTCTATCGTATGGACAATATCTTCTATTACTTTTATACATGGGTATTCCATCGCTTGGGCTTTTATACTCTGGAGTAGCTCATCCCCAAGAGTACCTCTTTTAACACCAGGAACGTTGTTTAGCATGGCCTTTCTTAAATCAGATTTTCCAGCGTCTATAACAAGTATAGTTTTATCTTTAAAAAATTCCATACTATGCTCCACACAAGAGCCAAGTGTTATAGCACAAGAAAGTCCAGAAACACCACCACCAATTATAACAACATCATATCTCATGCAAAGTATTTTAGCTTTTAATAAAAAGATTTTCTATATTTTAAGTCATTGTAAATAAGTTTTTATATGATTAACTTATCATCATGAGTACAGTAGCTTTAGAAATGCCAGCAGAGCATTATACCGAAAAGATAAAAGAGCTAAAAGACCAGAAAAATGCGGTGATATTGGCTCACTATTATCAAAGACCAGAGGTGCAAGACTTGGCGGATTTTGTAGGAGATTCTTTAGAACTATCCAGAAAAGCCCAAGAGACAAATGCTGATATCATAGCTTTTTGCGGTGTTAGATTTATGTGTGAAACCGCTAAGATATTAAATCCCACAAAAAGGGTTTTGCATCCAAATCCAGAATCAGGTTGTCCTATGGCAGATATGGCCACCGTCCAAGGGGTTTTAGAACTAAAGCAAAAATATCCCGAAGCTGCCATCGTTAGCTATGTAAATACATCCGCTGAAGTAAAAGCCATATCCGATGTATGCGTAACATCTGCAAACGCTGTTAAGATAGTCTCAAAATTACCTCACAAGCAAATTATATTTGTACCAGATATGGGTCTTGGAAATTGGGTAAAGAAAAATATCCCCGATAAAGAGATTATCATATGGAGAGGCTTTTGTCCACCACATTATGAGTTTGGATTATCAGATTTAAAAGCCCTAAGGGAGATGCATAAAAATGCTGTTGTAGCAGCTCATCCAGAATGCAATCCTAAAGTCTTAGAGCATGCGGATTTTGTAGGAAGCACCAGCCAAATTATAAACTTTGCTACCACCACCGATGCCAAAAATATAATAGTAATTACAGAAGTAGGATTAAAGCATGTACTTTATAAGAAAAATCCAAACAAAAATTACATATTTCCAGAGGCAATGAACTATTGTGGATCTGCAGTATATTGCTGCACCATGAAAGGTGTAACCTTGGCAAATTTATACACCACATTAAAAGACGAGGTAAACGAGGTAATACTTCCTCTTGATATCATCCAAAAAGCCAAAAAACCCATAGAGTATATGTTAGAATTATCTAAATGAACAAAAATATCTGGCTTTTTAGCCTGACAAGTTTTCTAACGGATGCTTCTTCAGAGATCATATTCCCAATATTGCCTCTTCTTCTTACCATTATCGGAGCATCGCCAGTGGATATAGGTTTTATAGAAGGTCTATCGGAATTCTTATCAAATGTTTTAAGAATACCAGCAGGTAACTTAGCAAGCACCCACAAGGCAAAAACCCTCATCATAGGAGGATATCTAACCTCTGCCATCTCAAAGAGTCTTTACATATCAAGTGTTTTATTAAATACGTGGTTTTTTGTGCTTTTAGGAAGATCCTTAGATAGAGTAGGGAAAGCCATAAGAACCCCAGGAAGAGATGCTCTGCTATCCTCATCATCTTCTAAAACAGGTATCGTCTTTGGTATCCATAGAACTGCTGATACGCTTGGAGCTTTTGTGGGAAGTCTATTTGTGTTGTGGTTTTTCTACCGCTTTGGCTCTAACGAAAACTCTTTAAAGCTCCTTCTCATGATTGCCCTAATACCTGCTTTTTTAGCCATAATTCCTCTTTTGTTTGTTTATGAAAAAGAAAATTATGCAAATATATCAAAACAAGATAATATTATACCCAAAGATTTTTACATATTCTGCGGGGTTTTGTTTTTATGTAGTTTATCAAATTTCAGCTATGCATTTTATATCCTTTTAGGAAAAGCTAAAAACTTATCTTATTTTAACATAGCTCTTGGATATGTGATGTTTAACCTAATATATGCCATATTTGGTATACCTGTTGGGAAATTATATGATATTGTTAAAAACAAACATCTACTTTTCAGTATTACGCTTTTAATACTTAGCATAACTCAACTATTTGCAAGCATAAACTTTTATATTGGATTTTTGATGTTTGGGGTATTTAGTGCTTTTTACGATGTAATAGGAAGAGCTTTGGTAAGTTTTTATAAAATCTCAAAACGTTCAAAAGCGTATGGCATATATGGATTTTCTGTGGGAAGTGCTATACTTACGGCAAATCTTATAATGGGTGTATTGTCAAAGTTCGGAATAGATATAGCTTTTAAGACAGAAGCTGGAATTAGTTTTATAAGTGCTATTGCTTGGTATATTAAAAGCGTATTACAAACAAAGCCCCATAATTAGAGGGAAGTGCTTCTATGCTCCATCCGTGTTTTTGAATTATAGATTTTACAATGCTAAGCCCAAGACCTGTGCCTGTGGGTTTGCTGGAATAATAAGGTAAAAATATCTTAGATAAATCTTTTATACCCTCTCCGTTGTCTTTGTAAACAATCTCTGTGGGTTTTATATCTATAGTTATCTTCGTGCTTTTACTTTCAATACTGTTTTGAATGAGATTTATAAATACCACTTTTAGCTTTTCTTTGTCAAAGGAAAGTATCTTATCTTCGTTTATTTCAAATTCTATATTGTAGGGTTTGTAAAGTTCTATAGCCTCTTCTATAGCTTTTCTTATAGAGTCATCTTTCATATTAAAAGCTCCAATATTGGAAAAATCTCTAAAATCTTGAAGAAGTTTTAATATCTTATCAATCTCTTTTAGTATTATATCCGCCGATGAATCTATGATATCTCTTAGCTTTTCTGGGTTTTGATGGGCTATCCTGAGCATCCTTTCTACATTTAGCTTTATGGGGGTAAGGGGATTTTTTAGCTCATGGGCTACTCTTTGGGCGGTTTCTTTCCAGATGGATAGCCTTTCGGCGTTTACCATAGGGGTGATATCCTCAAAAATGATGATTTTTTCATCATTTGATAGTTCGATGGTATCTGTTTTTACGCTTTTATCTTGATAATTTATATCGTTTAAATCTATATCTCCAAACATTCTTTTAAAAGCTTCATTTTTCTTTAATATATTACCATTTTTATCTATATAAACTACACCTATTGGTATGTTGTTTATTAGTTTATCAAGCTGGTCTTTTTCGTTGGTAAGATCTTTGTATAGAGCCTTTAAATTTTCTTTCATGTAAGAGAATGCTTTTATCAACTCTGATAGCTCATCGTTTGTTTTTATATTAGGAAGCTCCGTATCAAGCTCCCCTTTGGCTATATTTTTAGCCGCTTCCGATAACTCCTCAATAGGCTCCGATATGTGACGGGCTAAGAAAATACCAAACCACACCGTAAAAAGCACCACCATAAGAGCTAAAATCACAATAAAAGCCACATAATTTCCATTTAATATATCCCTTGTTTTTACAAGAACTATAAACTCTTTGGCAAAACGCCTTAACTCATGGGATGATTTACTCAATTTTACATCTTTCCCAACAAAGAATACATAAGATTTATCGCCTTTATTTATGCATATGCTATATGTTTTATCGTTTTTCATTATAGGATTTAGACAATCATGGACTTCATGCACAGCTCTTATATCATATTTGTTTACAAGAGAGTATGGATCTTCATACTCTATGAGTTTAGATAAAAAAGATCTATACAAGATGGCTTTTTCGTATTGACTTTGATCTATTTGTTTAGATAATTTTATAGATGTTCTTAACACAAGCTTTGTCTTATCTCCCACAAATGTTTTTACGCTTTCCACTATAATAAAGCTAGATCCCAGCATCATCAGAAATATAGGTAAAAACATATAAAGGAGTATTATGGTGGTGATCTTGGTACGAAGGGTTTTTTCTTTTGTTTCATAATATAGCTTTATAAATTTTCTAAAAATTATTACTATAGCTAACAAGAGAGCAAATAGGTTTATATTTATAATAGCTAAGAATAGATATATATTTATAGAGGGGTTATGTCTTAAATTTAATACAAAACCTATGTTGGAGGCTAATACTATTGTTAATACTAAAAGCCCTAAAACAAGGTTAATCTTTTTCTTGAATGTGTTTATGTTTNNATGTTTAACCATCTCACCTTGCACTAAATATATAGCCATCTCAGCTATGTTTTCGGCATGATCTGCTATCCTCTCAAAATGCCTTGCCACCATCTCAAGGGATATGGCTCTTTTTATATTCCTTTGATCTTCCATCACATAGGTTATAAGCTCTCTTTCAAGCTGATGATAAAGCTCATCTACGGTATCATCTTTTTTTATAACGCTTTTAGCAAGCTCTATATCTTTTTGTAAAAAGCTTATAACAGCATCACTCACCATTTGCTTAGCTATTTCGGACATCATGGTGAGATTTATATAAGGTTTTAAAGGCGGTTCTTGGGATAATAAAATAGATCTTTGAGCAACATTTTCAGCCTCGTCCGCCATCCTCTCTAAGTCGGACACTATCTTATAAACCCCCATCACAAACCTAAGATCACTTGCCTCTGGCTGATAGAGAGCAACCATTCTTATACAATCTTGCTCTATCTTAACTTCCATGAGGTCTATATCATCATCGCCTTTTATAACCTCTTCCGCCAAGTCCACATTTTGATCTAACAAAGATTTCATAGCTTTTTCTATTGCAGTTTGCACCATAGAAGCCATCTTTATAAGCTCTTTTTTGGTTTCCTCTAATTCTTCAAAAAACTTCATAAGTATTTATATTATAACTCTTTTGTTAATATTTTGTTAATTTTTTGTTTTTAGGCTTTTAATAAAAGCTTCTAAACTCAAATGTGGCTCTAGTTTTATATAAGTCAAATCTTTTTTTGTATAATAAAAGCCTTTTTTAAACCTCATATCTCCCACCAAAGAGACCATAGCAGCATTATCGGTGCAAAATTTTATGGAGGGTATATAAAGCTCTATATCCATAGATTTTAGCTTTTCTCTGAGCCTCTTATTGGCAGCCACACCACCCACCACCACTATACATCTCACGCCAGTTTTTTCTATAGCTTTTTTTAATGTCCTTATAAGATGGTTTACAATAGCCTCTTGGTATGAGTAAACAAGGTCTTCTTTGCTATATTTATCCTTATTTTCTTTTAAAAATGTCTTTAGCCCACTAAAAGAAAACACTATTCTATCATCTTTTATAGGTATGGGAAAATCTATTAGTTTTGGGCTTTTATCAAGAAGAAACTTTTCTATGGCAGGACCTCCTGGATAATCAAGTCCAAGGGCGATAGCTCCTTTGTCAAAAGCTTCTCCCGCCGCATCATCAAGAGTCTTGCCCACTAACTCATAATCCTCAAAGCCTTTTATAAGATGTATTTCAGTATGCCCTCCAGACACCACCAAGGCTAAAAACGGATATTTGATATCATATTCTAAAAACACCGAATATATATGAGCTTCTATGTGATGGACAGGTACAAAGGGTATATCAAGAGCGTAAGAAATGCCAACGCCAAAAGCCACACCCACAAGCAAAGACAATATAAGCCCAGGTGATGTGGTAACTGACATAAAGTTTATATCACTCTTTGTTAGATGGTTTCTTTCTAAAAGCCTTGGAAACAAAAAATAAAGGTTTTTGGTGTGCTCTCTAGAACAAAGCTCTGGGACTATGCCGTTATATTCTTTATGAAGGTTTGCCTGAGAACTTAGTATATAGTCTATAAGACCTCTTTGGGAGCTATATAAAGCTAAGGATGTATCATCGCAAGAGGTCTCTACACCAAGAGATATCAGCTCCTGCGATGAAGACATATATCAGTTTTTAGCTTCTTCTTTATCTTCTTTTTGGGATTTTACAGGTTTTCCTTCCAAATAATCTATAGCAGCTTTTAGTTGAGGGTCTTTGCTTGGAAGGAGTATCACCTTTTGCTNNTTTTAGTTGAGGGTCTTTGTCTGGTAGCAGTATCACATCTTGTTTATTACCCTTTAGTCTCATATTTTCTATAGCCTTCAAAAGAGCTTCTTGTTCCTTAGGTGGGAATTTTATTAATATATCAGGCATTATTCCCTTTTTATTTATACAGATGTTGGCGGGTGTATACCAATAAGCTATGGTGAGTTTTAGACCAGCTCCACCTTCTAACGGCATAAGATTTTGCACGGAGCCCTTACCGAAAGTCTTTTCACCTATTATCTCCGCTCTATGATAGTCTTTTAAAGCACCTGTAACTATCTCGGCAGCGCTTGCGGTACCACCATTTACCAACACCGCCACCTTATCTTTCTCTGGTATTAAAGGAGGGTTTTTGGTATAGTATTTATGCTCACCCACCACTCTTCCTTTTGTGGATACCACCAAAGAGCCCTTTGGTAAAAATACACTTCCTACTTTTATAGCTTGGGTTAGAAGACCACCTGGATCATTTCTTAAATCAAATACAAACTCATTTGCCCCTTCTGATTCTAATTTCTTGACAGCTTTTGATAGTTCTTTATAGGCATTTTCTTGGAATTGAACGAGCTTTATATATCCTATATGTTTGTCTACCATTCCATATTTTACCGCAGGTACTTTTATAATTTCTCTGTCAAGCTTAAAGGTCAAAAGATGATCCACACCTTTTCTAAACACCGTCAAGGTTACTGTGGTACCAGGTTTTCCTTTTATAAGCTTTATAACTTGGAAAAGATTCATATTTGCGGTGTCTTTTCCATTTATCTTCATTATAATATCACCAGGTCTCATGCCGGCCTTGTAAGCTGGTGTACCTTCTATAGGAGTGATGACAATAGGTCTTCCGTCTTTTCTGGCTATCTCTATGCCTATACCACCAAACTGACCCTCTGTGTCTTGGGTAAATTCCTTATACTCTGTAGGTGTAAAAAAATCAGAAAATGGATCCAACGATTGAAGCATACCGTTCAAAGCTCCATATATCATCTTTTTAGTGCTTGGATTCACCACATAATTTTCTTTGGTTATCTGAAATACATCCATAAACAACCTTATATAATCGGCATCTGTTTGATGGTTGTTTTGAGTTTCTACAGATTTTGCACCCATTAAGAAACCACCGACAAACACTAAAGGTATTACAGCTGCAATTGAAGCTTTTTTCATAAACTTATCTCCTATCATGGCTTAACAATATAAAAATCTTTTATATTTTTTACATAAAATTTTGCATTTCCAAAACTACCCATACCATAACAGATGGTATCTTTTGATATAGAGACCAAACTTCCCTCTGGATTTGCGGTAGTTTTTAAATAAGCCAAAACTTCGTTGGTCTTAAAAGCTCTAACATCAATAGATTTAACTGAGCCGAGATCCACAAAGTAGCTTAAGCTTCCCCTCTTTACACTTATATAAGTTCTTCCATCGCAATTACAATTTTGCAATACATGGGCTGTACCAGTATTATCAATAACCTTACAGGTGATACCAGTTGGTACACTTTCCATCGGCGATGTCTCGCCCATAGCATAGGATAAACTAACTACCGCAAACAAAGCACCTATTAGCTTCAGTTTTAAGCTTTTATTAGTAAGCATAACATTAAAATTATATCACAACTTATAAATGACATTGGCCTAAACCATAAACCATTGACAAGAATATTCACATTGCCCGCAAATACATACTTTAAGNNTAATATGTGTTATGTGTGAAGAGTTTATAATACTAAAAGACGATATTCTTTTCCTAAAAGGTGATTGGACTATAGAAAATATAAACTGTATTAAAAAACAGATTCCTTCCAACGCAAATATTAAAAAACTAGATGCCTCTATGATAGAGCAAATAGATACCTTTGGTGGTATTATTATTTTTAATTATTTTAAAAGCCTTGAAATAATAGATAAAAACAAAAAAGTAATAGATATACTAAACATTATATCCCAACATTATGCTACACCACCAAAACCAGTTAAAACATCAAGCCTTTTAAAACTTAGTAATTTCTTAGAAAATATCATACAAAACTTGTTATACTTTTTGGCTTTTATTGGAGAACTCGTTATAAATGTTTTTACACATATAAAAGATTTTGAGTTTGGTATTTTGATAAAAGACATTGAAAACAACGGCGTAAAAGCTCTTGGCATAGTTGGTATACTATCTTTTTTAATAGGTGTTGTAATAACATATCAATCAGCAGCTCAGTTAAGGCAGTTTGGGGCAAATATATTTATAGTGAACCTCCTTGGTATATCCATTGTCAGAGAGCTTGGACCTGTTATAGTAGCTATAATAATATCTGGCAGAAGTGCCAGCGCTTACACGGCTTCCATAGGGCTTATGAAAGTACAAGAAGAGATAGATAACCTTAAAGTTCTTGGTATATCACCTTATGTATTGCTTGTTTTGCCAAAGATTATATCCATGATGTTTGTTCTTCCTGCTTTGATAATCTATGCAGATACAGTCTCCATAATAGGAGGCATGATAGTTTCTAAAATATCCTTAAACATAGCTTTTGTGGAGTTTATACACAGACTAAGACATATTTTGAACCTGGAGACGCTTTTTGCTGGGCTTATAAAAGGTCCATTTTTTGGGCTTTTCATAGCTATAATAGGTACTTCTGAAGGATTTAAGGTGCAAGAAAAACCAGAGAGCATCGGTGAGCATGTGATAGCAAGCGTAGTAAAAAGTATATCAAGTGTTATA
This sequence comes from Aquificaceae bacterium UBA2488, assembly GCA_002341805.1. Classification (GTDB taxonomy): domain Bacteria; phylum Aquificota; class Aquificia; order Aquificales; family Aquificaceae; genus Hydrogenobaculum. Next base: position 16,184 of record DDOS01000009.1, read on the forward strand.
ATGATAGATGCAATATTCTCGGTGGTATACAAATGGATAGGGATATAATATTNNAGAAGTGAAAGACTTAACAAGCATCTATAAAGACAGAGTAATTCATGAAAATCTAAACTTAAAAGTATATAAAGGCGAGATACTTGCCATAGTAGGTGGCTCTGGTACTGGCAAGACCACCCTTTTAAAAGAGCTTATACTCTTAAAAGTTCCAAAGCAAGGATGTATATTATTTGAGGGTAAGAAAATAGACTCATCAAATATAAACCATATGAGAAACAAAATAGGTGTGATGTTTCAATCTGCAGCTTTGTTTAATAGTTTAAACGTGGGAGAGAATATCGTTTATGTCATCAGAAAAAAACATAAAATAGATTATGAATTGGCAAGAGAAATGGCTATTGTCAAAATAAAACTTGCAGGTCTTGGTGAATCTGCTTATTGGCTTTATCCAAGCGAGCTATCTGGGGGCATGAAGAAAAAAGCAGCTCTTGCAAGAGCATTGGCCACAGATCCTAAGGTGTTATTCTTAGATGAACCTACTTCCGGATTAGATCCTATAAGCGCTGATGAATTTGATAAAACCATAAAAAAATTATCAAAAATCCTTGGTATAACTGTGATAATGATTACCCACAATGTACCATCGTTCCTAATAGCAGATAGGATAGCCATCATAGCAAATAAAAGTATTATATTTTGCGATACTCCTGATAAAATAACAAGCGTAGACAACCCTTGGGTAAAAGAGCTTTTATCTACCACAATAGGAAAGAGGTTTTTACATGGAAACTAAGCCTAACTATGTTTTAGTAGGGATTTTTACATTAGGGTTTTTGGCTTTTTTTATCATTATAACATTGTGGCTTTATAGATATAAAAGCTCCGATAAATACGATACTTATCTTATACTTACAAGTCAATCTGTAAATGGATTATCCCAAGGCTCTGCGGTAAAATACAAAGGAGTAGATATAGGTAGTGTAGAGAAAATAGATATAGATCCAGATAACCCTGAGTTAGTGAGGATTTTTGTAGATATAAAACATAATATACCAGTAAAAGAGGATACCACCGCCACAATATCCCCACAAGGGCTTACAGGACTTTCTTTCGTGGATTTATCTGGTGGCAGTAAAAACTCACCCCTCCTTAGAGATGTAAGCAAAAGTAAATATCCTGTCATAAAGCTTAAACCTAGTGAGCTTGAACAAATATCTAAAGCACTGCCAGAGATTTTATCAAAAGCAAATAGATTGATAGATGATATGGATAAAACATTTAATAATAAAAATAGAAAAAATATATCAGATATTCTTAACAATCTTAATAAAGTAAGCACAAATTTATCCACTACGCTAAACAATCTAAACAACACCATAAACAACGCCAACAGCCTTATATATTCTGCAAAAGATACTTCTAAAAATGCCAACAATACTATAAAATCCCTTGATAATCTTATTAAAAGCCTAAAACAAGACACTAATGAATTCTACACATTAAGCTCAAATATAAACAATACGATAAACCAAAACAAAGGAAGCATCAACAATTTTACAAAGCAAGATATACCCAAAATAGAAAAACTAATCCATGATATAGACATTACCACAAAATCCGCAAACACCTTGATAAACGAGTTAAAAGAAAACCCATCCTATCTAATATATGGAAAACCAAAAACCCCAGCACCCACCGAGGAGCATAAACCATGAGAAAACTTATTTTATTTTTAGGGCTTTTATTTTTAATATCTGGATGTTCTTTTCATATAAAAAACAAAAACACCATAGGCTATAGCTATATTATGCCAAAAGCTAATGTTAGATTTGATGAAAAAATACCAAACATATATTTAGGTTATGTGGACTCTGATACTTTTAATACAAACTTTATATTATATGAAGAAAATGGATATTACAATTATTATGCTAATACCAAATGGCTTATGCCTCCCACAGAGATTTTAAAGAATATCATATTTGATCATATAAATTATATAAAACCATATCCTACCACTGAATACAATCTAAGGCTTATGTTGTTTCACTTTGAACCGCATTTTGGTAAGGATAGCATGTTTTATCTAAAAGCAAAAGCATTTTTGTATGATAAACATTTTAGGCTTTTAAAGGAAAAAACATTTTCCATACAAACTCGTATAAATAAACTCACAAACCCCTCAATGCTAAAAGCTACCGATGAAGCTGTTGACATATTTTTAAAAGATTTAAATGATTTTATTTTAAAAAGCTTAAAAACTACAAAAATATAAACAAAGATGCTATATTATTTATATGAGCGTAAGAAGACCAAGAAGGCTTAGGAAAAACGAAGTTATAAGATCTTTAGTAAGAGAGACCTCTTTGAATGTTAATGATTTTGTGTATCCTATATTTATAACCCACGGGGAAAACCTAAAAGAACCAATCCAATCCATGCCAGGAGTTTATAGATTTTCAAAAGACAAAGCCCTTGATGAGATAAAAGAGTGCATTGATCTTAATATTAAAAGCTTTATACTATTTGGTATACCAGAGCATAAAGACGAAGAGGGCTCAGATACTTGGTGCGACAGTGGTATTATCCAAAGCTCTTTGGACATTATAAAAAATAAATTTCCAGAAGCCTATATCATTACAGATGTATGTTTTTGCGAATATACATCACATGGGCATTGCGGTGTTATAAAAGATGGTGATGTGGATAACGATATTACCTTGGAGAATCTTAAAAAACAGGTGATATCCCATGCAAAGCATGGAGCTGATATGGTGGCTCCCTCTGGCATGATGGATAATATGATAAAAGCCATAAGAGAAGCCTTAGATGAACATGGATTTCATAATATTCCTATAATGTCATACTCTGCTAAATACGCTTCAAAATTTTATGGACCTTTTAGAGATGCCGCTGATTCTACACCCTCTTTTGGGGATAGAAGAACCTATCAAATGGACCCTGCCAACAAAAAAGAAGCCCTCATAGAGATGGATATTGATTTTGAGCAAGGGGCCGATATCCTAATGGTAAAACCAGCACTATCTTACCTTGATATAATACATATGGCAAAAGAAAGGTATAATATGCCAATAGCTGCCTACAACGTAAGCGGTGAATACTCTATGGTAAAAGCTGCAAACCGTCTTGGATTTATAAGCGGGATTGATGTGATGAATGAAATGCTTTTGTCTATAAAAAGAGCTGGGGCTGATATTATCATCACATACTTTGCCAAGGAATGGGTAATTCAAAAATTTATAGATATCTAAAAGTCAAATAGGTTATAATAAATCTATTAACTTAGGAGGTTGTTCGTATGCAATTTTTTATAGATACCGCCAATGTGGATGAGATAAAGCAAGCTATTGACTGGGGAATATTAGACGGAGTAACCACAAACCCAACCTTAGCCGCAAAAACAGGTAAACCTTTCATGGAAGTGGTAAAAGAGATACTTGATTTAGTGGATGGTCCAGTAAGCTTAGAAACCGTATCCTTAGATGTGGATGGTATGGTAAAAGAAGGAAGGTTTTTGGCTGAGCTTGGAGATAATGTAGTGGTTAAAATCCCTATGACCAAAGATGGCATGAAGGCTGTGAGAATATTAGAAGAAGAGGGTATACCCACAAACGTAACTCTTGTTTTCAGCCCATCTCAAGTTCTTATTGCTGCAAAAGCAGGAGCCAGCTTTATATCACCTTTTGTGGGAAGACTTGATGATATATCCACAGATGGTATGGGATTAATAAAAGATATAAGAACCATATTAGATAACTACGGATATGAAACTGAGATTATAGCTGCCAGCATAAGACATCCAATGCATGTGGTAGAAGCTGCAAAAGCAGGGTCTGATATCGCAACAATACCCTTTAATGTATTAGAGGCCATGTTTAGACATCCTCTCACAGATATAGGTATAGATAGATTTTTAAAAGACTGGGAGAAAGTGCCAAACAAACCTTTTTAGGATTTTGATATAATACTGTTATGTTTAAAGATTTTAACTTTAGCATATACCTTGTCACAGACGATGCATTTTTTATAGATAGAGATGTGGTAAGCACCATAGAAAAAGCTATAGAAGGTGGGGTCACCGCTGTTCAATATAGATTTAAAAATAAGCCTTCCAGAAAGATGTATGAAGAGCTTTTGGTATTAAGAGACATCACCAAGCAAAACAAGGTGGCTCTTGTTGTAAACGATAGGGTAGATTTGGCAATAGCCGTAAAAGCAGATGGGATACATGTAGGTCAAGAGGATTTACCTCCCGACACCTTCAAAAAAATACTACCACCAGAGATGATAATAGGATATTCGGTTAACAATTTAGAGCAGCTTAAAGATGCCTTTGGCCTTCCAATAGATTATATAGGATTTGGTTCTGTTTTTCATACTCAANNAAAAGACTATAAGTATGTAGGTTTGGAAACCCTTTGCAAAGCCACCAATATGACTACTATACCTATTATAGCCATAGGCGGTATAACCCATTACAATCTTCATGAAGTGTTAAAATGCAAAGTAAAAGGGGTGGCCGTAGTTTCTGCCATACTTGGTTTTGAAGATGTGAAAAAAGCAGCACAAGATTTTAAACAAATTTACAAAGAAGTATTGCATATGAATATTTTATGAGAATAGGCAAAATTCTTGATAACAAAGGGGTTTCCTTTGAGTTTTTTCCACCAAAGACTCAAAAAGACCAAGATATTTTGTTAGATACTGCTAAAAACTTAGAAACCTATAAACCGCTTTTTGTATCGGTTACATACGGAGCAGGTGGTTCTACAATCTCTTATACAAAAGAGGTGGTACTAAGATTAAAAAATGAATTAAAGCTAAATGTCATGGCACACCTTACTTGTATTTCCCATACAAAAGAAGAGCTTTTTGATATTTTAAGCTTTTATAAAAATCATAATATAGATAATATCTTAGCTCTAAGGGGAGATATGCCAAAAGATGGTAAAAATATAGGATGTAACCATGGTTTCGATTTGGTAAAACTCATAAAAACTCATTTTGATGATGATTTTTGTATAGGGGTGGCTTGTTATCCAGAAGGACATCCAGAATCTCCAAATATGGAATGGGAGATGAAATATTTTAAATATAAAGTAGACCAAGGAGCATCCTTTGCCATAAGTCAGATGTTTTTTGATAATACATATTTTTATGAATTTTTAGAGCTTTGTGAAAAAGCCAATATAAATATACCCATAATACCAGGTATAATGCCCATTACAAACTTCAAACAGATATCAAAATTTGCCAGTATGTGTGGAGCAACTATACCGCATAGCATAACAAGTGCTTTAGAAAACCTAAACGAAGAGGATGTATTTAAAAAAGGAGTGGAGTTTGCTATTAAACAATGTGAAAACCTTATTAAAAACGGTATAAAACACCTTCATTTTTATACTCTAAACAAATCAAAAGCCACCCTTGATATACTAAAATCCATAAACTTCTCTTAGAATATAAACTCTTAAAAAATAATCCACTATAATATGCTCTTCTAAGGATCTTAGCGTTTTGTCTCTCATAGGAATAGTGTAGGGATTTTTGAAGAAGGGTTTTGGAATGTTTGATTTGATGGCTCTCATCGAAGGGGTTTTTCTACCACAGGAGGGTATAAAATCTATATCAAAACCAAGAATTTTAAGAGAGGCCTCCACACTTTTGTTAGCAGTATAAGATACCCATACACCACCTGTTTTCAGGCTTCTAAACAAAATATTTAAAAAATCAAGGCTCCACAAAGATGGATTTTTATAAGGGGAAAATCCATCGTGAAGGATTATGTCAAAATAATTTACATATCTTATTTTCCTGGCATCTATGTTTAGATAAATCCAATGGATATGTTTGTTATCTATATAAAAATTGTTATCATAAAAGGCCTTTCTTAGATTATCAGCTTCGTAGTTTATATTTACAAAAGGTGGGGTATATTTATCTACGCTTACTATGTGGGGCTTGATATCCATTTTCATAAGTTCATAGGCTAATATACCAGAGTTTACAAACATACCAGAACCTATATCCAATATATATACATCAGATTTTTTCTTTAAAAGCTCTAAAACAGGGTTTACAAATTTATTATAAGCTTCTTCTATAGGCCCTATAGATACACTATGATAATACTCGTTATAATATTCACTGTATAGGTTTGGAAAATCTCCATAAATTTTATTTTCCTTATATATGTTTGATAATTCTTTAAAAAGGATGTCTTGATGTTTTAAGAATAGGCTTTTATAGCTATCATCATTTACTAAAGTGTTCAAAACCTTTTCTTTCAAGGGCTTTACCATCTAAAAGCACTAAAGGTTTACCTTCATCTACGACTTTTCCAATAACTGTATTATCCAAAAATGGATTAAAATTTTTGGGCTTTTGGGAAAATAAAAGTTGATATTCTTCACCACCAGACAAAGCTATTTCGTAAGGGTCTAACTCATTATCTTTGGCAAAAAGTTTTAGCTCGTTAGAAAGGGGTATCTTATCTTTGTATACTTCAATAACCACGTTTGAGTTTGTGGCAATATGCCAAAGCTCTGAAGATAGTCCATCGGATATATCCATAGAGGCATTTACATATTTTCTAATATAGTTTATATAATCTATCCTGGCAGTGGGTCTTAAATGCCTTTCTATAAGTTTTAGCTCATAAGGAGTATAGTTTTTTTTCTTTTGTTCTAAAAGCCTAAAACCTGCGTTGGAATCCCCAAGGGTTCCAGATACCAATACGTCATCCCCAACCTTTGCTCCTTTTCTTGATACAAACCTATCAACTTTACCTATTAAAAATACATCTATCCCAAGTTTTTGGGCTTTTGAGATATTACCCCCCACTATGCTTAAATTATAAAACTCTGAAGCAGATTTTATACCTTCATAAACTCTTAATATATAAGGCTCTTCTATATACTCTGGAATCATAAGAGACACAAGTCCATAAAGAGGTTGTCCACCATTCGCAACTATATCAGACACATTTACAGATATAGCCTTAAACCCGATAGTCTCTGGAGGATATGAAATCCTAAAATGAATATCCTCTATCATCACATCACATGTGATATTTAGTTTTTCTTTTTCTAAAAATGCGGTATCATCCCCTATGATATCTTGATTTAAAAGTTTTTTTATCTTATCTATTAACTCAAACTCTCTCATCTTATAAGATATAGTATACCTAATAACATATTTAAGATCAAAATACCAGATGACATTTTAGAAAGCGTCCTAAATTTAACTCTAATAGGTGCATTGTAATCTACATTATCTATATTACCCATACTAAGTTTTAGGCTTTTCATATGATAAGATAAATATATATTTACTAAAAGCCCAAAAATTAAAAGCAATATATAAAAGCTTGGATTAAAAATAAAAGCAAAGAGTAGTTCTATGAGAGCAATCTTATAAAATCTCCACAAAATCTTACTATATAATCTTCCTATGTAGTTTTTTTGCTCTTCTTTAAAAAGTATAAAAGATACTATGAATATGATACTAAAAATCTCACCCGTATAAAGGCCTATAAGCGCTTTAGTCATTATATATTCCTCAAAAATGGATTAAATTTGGCTTCGTATTCTAGTGTGGTGGAAGCATAGTGTCCACAAAACACTTTGGTTTTTGGTGGAAGTGTAGAAAATATTTTTCTTAGAGATTTGGCAAGTTCATCCCAAGAGCCTCCTGGTAAATCTGTTCTTCCAACACCTCCTTTAAAAAGTGTATCCCCTGCTATCAGAGTATCGTAGGATGGTATATAAAAACAAACCCCACCTGGTGTATGACCTGGTGTGTGTATCACATATATTTTTTCTCCTAAAAGCTCTAAAACATCTTTATCTTTTATATGTATATCTGGTTTTGGTGGTTTTTTGGCGTTTATATAAGAAGAAAACCCTGGGAATAGCTCATTATCCAATAAAAACTCATCATCTTCATGCATATAAAAAGGTATATTGTATATATTCTTCAAAGTGGCTACTTGTCCTACGTGATCATAATGCCCATGAGTGGCTAATATACCGATAGGTTTATACCCCTCCAAGTGACTTAAAATGTTTTCCATGTCAGAGCCTGGGTCTATTATGACGGCTTCTTTGGTTTCTTCGTTTTTTAAAATACTACAATTTTCATCAATCGGTCTGGTGGGTATCGTCTCTATTCTCATCTTTATTAGCCTCAAATGCAAATAAAAGATATAATGGAACTAGGATAAAGTCAAGGGGAATTATCAAAAGCAATATAAACCACTTCCATTTTTTCCTTCTAAAAGCATCAAAAATAGCATAAAAAACAATTCCAAAAACACCAAATATCAATACAAAATCAGCACTAAAAATATGCTTTATATAAGCCATATAATATTATATCATTTTAGCTTATTAAATAAATACCTTGATTTTAGTATACACTCTTCGTATTCTTTTTCTTCTATAGAATCCCAGGTTATACCTGCCCCTGCAAAATAATAAAGTTTATTATCATAAGAGACAAAGGTTCTTATAAGGACACTGCAAACCGCTTTGTTTTTTGATATGTAGCAAGCAACTCCACAGTAGTATGTTCTATCAAAAGGTTCTAAGGATTTTATGAGATTGTATGCCATTTTCTTTGGAGCACCAGTTACAGAAGCCACAGGTAATATGGTTTTTAAAATCTCAAATACTGGTTTTTGGCTTTTAGCATGAATAGAAGAATACATATGGAAAAGTGTTTTGTATTTTGATATGTTAAATAGTTTATCCACAAAAGCGTTTAACTCTAAAGCGTTTAAATCATTTCTCATGACATCTGTTATCATAAGATTTTCCGATTTATCTTTTTGGCTTTTAGCAAGATTATACCTTTTAGAGGATGTACCTTTTATGGGTTTTGAGAGAAGATGTTTTGATTTTTTCGATAAGAAAAGCTCCATAGAGCCACTCGCTATGCCGATATTCTCATCCTCAAAGAAAAATCCATAATCTGTGGGCTGAAAATTATAAAAATCCAAAAATGTATCCCTTAGTGCTGTTTTCTCCATTTCAAATCTTAAACTTAGGTTAATCTGATATATATCTCCATTTTTTATATGATTTTTGGCTGTTTTCAAAATCCTTATATAATCTTCTTTGGAAGGTGTTATATTTATAAGTTTAATAACTTGTTTTTTGGCTTTTAAAGATATCTTTCTTAAAGATTTTATCTCAATGGATATGATAGGTTTATCATCAAAGGGTATTACAACAAACATACGTTTCGACGGGATGATATCTTCTATGGATTTGTAATATGTTATATTTTTAATAAAAGCCCGATACAAAGATTTAGATGTTCTAAACAAAAAACCAGATGCTAAAATAAGTTGTCTTGGTCTATGCATATATTTAGGGCTTCTTGGAGGTCTTCATTTATCACAAAATCTATATCTTCTATATTTATAACAGGCACTGCTCCTATTACAGAGTTTAGTATGAAGCAAGCATCAAACTCTTCTATGTTTTTTATGCTTTTATAATGAATATTAAAATACTCTTGCACTATACTAAGGGTAGTACCCATTAAAAATCCATCATCTGGATGAGGAGAGTATATATTAGAGCCTTTTACAAATAGGATATTAGCAGCGGAAGTCTCTTGCACATAGCCATATTCGTTTAAAAATATAGCATCGTAAAAGCCTCTAGACAAAGCTTTTTGTTTTGACATGGTATTCATAAGATAATTGGTGGTTTTATGGTATATTGTAGGGTCTAAAGTATGTCTTCTAAAATCTGATATGCATAAAGTAGCATATTTGAGCCTTGGTCTTGGGTTTTTAGAATAAGCTGTTAGTCTAAACTCTATTGGTTTTTTATAAAAAACATCATCTCCAAGGGTTTCTAACACTATCTTAGATACAAATCCTTCTCTTAAGGAGGGTAATATCTTGAAAAAATCTTCTTCTTTTAATCTTATATCAAAAAGTTCCATAGAAGAGTTTGTAAGCCTTGCAATATGTCTTCTTAAGTTTCTCGTATAGCCATTATAAACAAAGGTCTCAAAAAGACCCTGAGCATGAAGAAGGGTTTTAGACAGTAGCATCTTGATCTACTTCATTTTCTAAGTCTATAAAAGCTTGCTCTATACTTAGAGGTAGTTTGGTACCATTATGCGTTATCTCATAATAGTCTTTATAAAAATCAATAAGCTTTTGCTCTTTCATGGTATCTAAGCTTATATTTGATTGAAGATTTTGAAAAGATTGTTTTGATATTTCTAATATTTTGTTAGATATTTCTTTGAGTCTCAAAGACCTTTCTAATATTTTGCTATTTTCAATAGCATCTTCTATTATCACCTTGGCATAGCCATTTAAGTGGTTTATCTGTTCTGAGATTTGATTGATATTTGAAGCGTTTACCTTAAAAGTTTTTAATTCATTTTTTATTTTTAGTTTTATCTTTTCAACACTTGGGGTCTTGTTGGATTCTAATATCACATAGTTGAAGAATTTTTCCTGATCTTCTTCGCCAAAATCTATCTGATAACAAGAGCCAGGATAATAAGCTATTGTAGGGGCATTTATTTGTTGATATCTATGGACATGTCCAAGAGCTATATAATCCAATGTGTGTATGTTTTGGATATTGTTTAGGTTTATTGCATAAAATTCACTAACAGAGGCCACTTTCTCAGAATTTGCAATCTTTGCTCCATTCACCATAATATGGGTTAACAAGATGTTGAAATTGTTTCTTGGGGCTTTTGATATAATATGCCCTATAAAAGCTTCCAACTTGGTGGCATATTTGATATTAGAGTCCTCTGATAATCTATTTATCGCTCTTGGTGATATGTAAGGTATTGCTATTATATTCACATCATTTATACTAATACAATAGTCATTTATATCGTTAGATATTTCAGAAAATATATAAATCTTAGAAAACTCTGCTAACACCTTAAAAGTATTTAGAAATTTAGGATTATCATGATTGCCTCTTACTATCACCAAAGGTATATCTAAGGCTCTTATTTGCAATACAAAATCACTAAACAAAAGCTTTAGGTCTTCCATTTCAGGATTGTACTCGTCAAACACATCTCCTGATAGGATTATAAAATCTGGTTTTTCTATTCTTGAAAAATCTATTATTTGATTTAGAGCAAATTCAGCATCATCTGTTCTTGATTTACCATAAGAGTTTTTACCTATATGTAGGTCTCCCACATGTAGGAATTTTGTCATCTTAGGCCTCTCGCCTTAGCAGTATCTTTGTATCTTTGTATTTTAGAAACATCTTCTTTTTGCTCTTCCATATATTCTATCTTTTCCAAAAGATGTGCGTCTATTATGGATATAGCCTCATCTATACTATCAGTGATGTGTATAAGAGATAGGTCTTTCTCATCTATGGTGCCATTTTTAATGCATGTGTTTTTATAAAAATCCACCAAACCAGACCAAAACTCTTTACCAAACAAAATAATAGGAAATCTTGGGCTTTTATTGGTTTGAATCAGAGTAAGAGCTTCAGAAAGCTCATCTAAGGTACCAAAACCACCTGGGAAAATCAAATAAGCCATAGAATATCTTATTAACATCACCTTTCTAACAAAAAAATACTCAAAGCTCATGGATAATGTTTGGTATTTATTTGGTTTCTGCTCTTTTGGAAGTTTTATATTTAATCCCACCGAGATAACGCCAGAATCTTTTGCACCTCTATTAGCAGCCTCCATGATACCTGGACCACCGCCTGTTATTATATTGTATCCGCCTTTGCCAAGCTTATAGCTAAGTTCATAAGCTTTTTTATAATAAAAGTTGTCCTCATCAAACCTTGCGCTACCAAAAAATGTAATAGCAGGCACTATATGATAAAGGTTATCAAAGCCGTTTATAAATTCGCTTAGAATTTTAAATACTCTCCAAGTGTCTCCTTCTTTAAGAGTTAACTCTTTGAGTATCTCTGTTTCTTCTTTTAGATTATCCATAAGGCATTATAAGGGATAGATATTTATATTCTCCTTCTTTTAATTGTTCTAATAAGATTCCGTTAGAAGGCTCATCTATTCTTACATGAATAAATTCCTCTGGAGGTGCATTATCAAGGGCTTCTTTTAAATATTTAGCGTTTAGGCCTATGTCTATCGGCTCTCCAATATATTCGATATCTATCTCATCTCTCCCTTCGGTAAAATCTTTATCTGTGGTCTCTCCTATCAAAATATTATCTCCAAAGCTGAGCTTTATAGGTATAACACTCCCATCTGCACTAAAGGATAATCTTCTTATCATGTCTTTTAAATCTTTTTTGTTTATTTTTATGTCTATGGGCTTTTCTTGATTTATGTATATATGATATTCTGGAAATTCCCCTTCTAAAAGCCTACTAAACAAAGTCCAATTTTTATCTTCACTCTCAAACACCAAGAAAGAACTATCTTTTTTAAAATATATATTTATAGAAGCTACTTTGTTAACTATTGATTTTAATATTTTAACGGTTTTCTTAGGAATAGTAAAAGAGGTATCTTCTATTAGAGCATCGTCTTGACTTAGATATTTGGTGAATACCGTTAACCTTGTGGCATCTGTGGAAGCAAACTCTATAGTATTTTGGCTTTTATTAAAAATTAGATTTATACCTGTAAGATTTGGATTTTGAATATCCTCTTTGGCGGTGGAGTATTCGGTATAGTTTAAGCCCTCTAATAAGGTGTTACCGTTTATAGTTAATTTTATACAATCGTCTTCTATGCTTGGAAAAGCCGGAAACTCAGAGGCTTGAGCTAAGCTAAGCTTAAACTTACTTCTTCCACTTTGAATCTGAGCATAAGAGCCTTCTTTGCCGTCTTCCACAAGACTTAACATAAAAGTAGCCGATGATAGATTTTTTACTATATCACCAAGCTTCTTAGAGTTTAGGCATATCACACAACTCACTTCAGATTGCATTGCTTTTGACCTTAATATCAAATAATTTTCCAAATCCGTAGCTTTTATACTATAATCAACACCACTTATTTCAATTAAAAAATTAGATAGTATGGGTAATATAGATTTTGATTCTGTGGTGTTTTTGGCTTTTGATATTATATCATCAAAATCTTTCCTATCAAATACCACCGTGCAGTTTGGTTTTTCGCCACTCATATTTATATTATATCATAATTATAAATCATCAGGTAAGCACTTCAGAGCTTTTTTCTTGGGATACAGTAGGGTCTGGTATTTTACCAGTTAGCATGTCAATGAGTTCGCAGACTGATATAATACCTTGCTTTTTAAGTTTATAGCCGTTGGCTCCACTTATGAATATACCCTCTTCTAAATTACCAAGATAAGCAGCACCAAGCCTATCTGCTATGCAAAAACCTACTTTTTTGGCTTCTTCTCCATGTTTACAAGGAGCCACACAATCAGAAACACAGCCTTTCCAACCATTATGGCCGTTTAAAAGCTTTTCCACAAAAGGTGTTTTTATAACCCTAAGAGGATATCCCACTGGAGACTTAAGGAGGATTATATCCTTCTCTTCAGTATTTAAAAGCAATTCTTTATACACCAAAGGAGCATCGCTTTCTTTGGTAACCGCAAAACGTGTAGCCATCTGGACACCTGCGGCACCTCTTTTTATGTAATAAACTATATCTTTATAATCCCAAACTCCACCAGCCACTATGAGTGGTATATTGCCAAACTCCTGGGCTTCTTTATAGACTTCATCAAAAAGACTTTCCAGTTGAAACTCTGGTTTAAAGCAATCTTCATATTTAAAACCTTGATGTCCACCAGACATAGGACCTTCCAATACAATAGCGTCAGGCAATCTATTGTATCTTTTTTTCCAGGTTTTTGCTATAAGATTCAAGGCTCTTCCAGAAGATACTATGGGCACCAAAGCCGTATCATATCCTTCAGTGTATTCTGGTAATTTTAAAGGTAATCCTGCTCCAGATATGATGAGGTCTGCACCAAACATAGCAGATTCATGGGCTACTCTTCCGTAGTCGTTTATGGCAGATAATATATTTACCCCTATAGCTCCTCTACCGTTTGATATCTTGCGGGCGTTTTCTATGATGCGTCTTAGAGCTTCTGTATTGTGAGCATTTTCTGTTTTTATAGGTCTTCCAAATTTATCAGTTTTTATGATATCTAAAAATCTATATCCAGTACCCACTGAAGATACAACACCCACAGCACCACATGCTGCTACAGAACCTGCCAAACTATCCCAAGATATGCCTACGCCCATACCCCCTTGTATTATTGGTATTTCAACTTCCACATGCCTAATTCTAAGTGGTGGCAATTTCATGATAACCTCTCAAAAATAGATATAATAAAAATATAAAAACAACCTTTTAAATTGCAAATGTTTAATGTCTGAAATGTCTCATATGAGTAAATATCATAAACATATCATGCTCATTGGAAGCCTCGATGCTCTCTTTATCCCTCATTGAGCCTCCTGGTTGGATACTGCCAGATATACCTTCTTCATAAGCTATATCTATGCTGTCTCTAAAAGGGAAAAAAGCGTCCGAAGCCATAACAGCATTTTTTAAATCATGTCCAAAGTTTTTGGCTTTTCGTATGGCGGTGCGCAAACTATCCACCCTTGAAACCTGACCTGCACCTATACCCATTGTAGATTGATTTTTAACTATCACAATAGCATTTGATTTTACCCATTTACATACTTTCCAAGCAAATATCGCATCTTTTAATTCTTCCTCAGTGGGTCTTCTTAGAGACACCACTTCTATGGATTCATATAATTTATTATCAAAATCCTGAGAAAGATATCCACCTGATATAGCTCTTATATCTTTCTTTTGATGGATATGACCATATTCCACTACCCTTAAATTTTTCTTCTTTGATAATACATCAAGAGCTTCCTTAGTAAAAGAAGGAGCCAATACAATTTCGTAAAAATGCTCTACTAAAGCACTTGCTAATTTATCATCTACGGTTTTATTAAAAGCCACAATACCACCAAAGGCTGCCTCTGGGTCTGAATTAAAAGCTTTTTCATAAGCTTTTGGCAAATCATTATCCACCGCCACACCGCTTGGGTTATTATGCTTTACTATCACCACACATGGCTCTGAGAACTCCGATATTAACTTAGTGGCGGAGTCTGCATCAAGATAGTTGTTGTATGACATCTTTTTGCCTTGCAGAACTTTGGCTCTTGTAATACCTTCTTCTTGAAGTGGGTCTTCATAGATTATGGCTTCTTGATGTGGATTTTCTCCATACCTCAATTTTTCATCACATAATATAGGTATAGTTTTATGTCTAAATTCTTTTTCTAAAAAGCCAAATACTTTGACAAAATGATTGGATATGATAGAATCATAATAAGAAGTAAGCCAAAAAGATTTTAGAGCCAAGTATGTTCTATCTTTTTGGGAAATAGCTTGCATTTTTAGTTTTTTTATAAACCACTCGTAATCTTTCGGATCCGTCAAAACGCTAACTCTTTTATGGTTTTTCGCAGCAGCTCTTATAAGGGCTGGTCCCCCTATGTCTATGAATTCTATAAGAGTATCTATGTCTTGAATCTCTTTTGATTTTTGTTCAAAAGGATATAGATTAACCACCACTATATCAATAGATTTTATATCGTTTTTATTTATCTCTTCTATATCAGAAGCCACATCTTCTCTGTATAAAATACCGCCATGTATAGCAGGATGCAATGTCTTTACCCTGCCGCCAAGAATCTCTTTAAATCCAGTGACTTCTGATACTTCAACAACCTCTAAGCCGTTGCTTTTAAGATAAGAGTATGTACCACCTGTGGAGAGGATTTCGTATCCATTCTCCACAAGCTCCTTGGCTAAATCTAATATATTGCTTTTATCATAAACAGATATAAGTACTCTCATTTAATCCTCTAAGGTAGACACATCACCGACATCAAGGCCAAGCTCCTTAGCCTTTAACACACGTCTCATTATCTTACCGCTTCTGGTTTTTGGAAGTTTGTCCACAAACTCTATCTCTTCTGGGCAAGCCAAAGCTCCAAGGACATTTCTCACATGCTGTTGTATATCCTTTTTAAGCTCTTCTGAAGGTGTATATCCTTGCTTTAATATAACAAAAGCTTTGATATATT
>DDOS01000127.1:0-4447 GCA_002341805.1 Aquificaceae bacterium UBA2488
AGCTTTTCTTACAAACCTCCTTATGTTTGGAGATGTAATAAGAACAGGTTGAGCCTGAAACTCCATAAACCTTTTCATATTCTCTGATATGTTTTTCTGAAGTCTATTTATCAAAAGATCCAAAAACTCCTCTTCTCTATTTTCTCTTATATATGTGTTTAGTTTGGTCTCTATCCTGGGCGAGAAAGCTATCACGTACAAGGTGTTGTCTTTAATAAATCTCTTTGTTATTTGTTTTGATAGCTTTTGTCTTATAAATTCCACTAAAAGCTCAATATCGTTTGCCCTATCTATATAATCTCCAGCAGTCTCTATTATGGTTATAAGGTCGTTAACGGGTATATTTTCCTTTAAAAGACTTTGGATGACCCTGTGCAAAACCGAATAAGATACTTTTTCTGGAACTATGTCCTTTATTACTTTTTGATATTTTTGAGATAGTCTTTCCACAAGCTCTATAACTTCAGCTCTTCCTATTATAATATGTAGATTTTTCTTAATAACCTCCGATATATGTGTAATGATGGCTGTGGGTATATCCACTACCATGTAGCCAAGTTTGATGGCTTTTGCTTTTTGATCTTGGGTGATCCAAAAAGCTGGAAGGTGAAAAGATGGATCCTTTGCAGGTTTGCCCTCATTGAGTTTTTCTCTAACATTGCCAAGATCTATGGCCAATAAAAATCCAGGCACCACTTCGTAAGCATCTTCCTCAACCCCTTTTATAAGTATTCTATATTGGTTTGGAGCTAATCTCATATTGTCTCTTATATGCACAAGGGGTATGATAACACCATAATCAGTAGCTATCTGTCTTCTTATGGTTTTTATACGAGTAGTAAGGTCTCCTCCCTGGGATTCATCTACATAAGGTATAAGTCCATAACCCACTTCCAATGTAACAGGGTCTGGCTGAGGTAAAAAATCCTCTTCCTTTTGAGCCGCAGTAGGGACCAATTTTTTAGCTTTTTCCGCTTCAAGAGCTTGTTTTACCTCTTCTTCTTTTTTAGCTTTTAGAGTATTTTGAATAGAAAAATACAACCCTCCTAAAGCTCCGCTCATCAAAAAAAATGGTATCTTTGGAAAACCAGGCATTATACCTATAGCAGCAAGAGCTATCGCTCCAAAAAGCATAACCTTAGGTTCTTTGGTGAATTGCATNNTTCTTTTGTGGAGGATTTTGTGGTTAAAACACCTGCTGATACAGATAGCATTAAAGCTGGCATCTGAGACACAAGACCCTCTCCCACGGTGAGAAGTGTATAGTTTTTTATAGCCTCTTGGAAATCCATTCCTTTTATTACTATCCCTACCACAAGACCACCAACTATACTCAAAAACAGTATAATAATAGCGGCCATCACATCCCCTCTTATAAATTTGGAAGCACCATCCATAGAGCCATAAAAAGATGCTTCTTTTTCAAGGTCTTTTCTTCTTTGTCTTGCCTCTTGTTCATTTATGAGACCTGCATTTAGGTCTGCGTCTATACTCATCTGCTTACCTGGCATAGCATCCAATGTAAACCTTGCAGCCACCTCTGATACCCTCTCAGCACCCTTTGTGATCACCACAAAGTTTATAACAATAAAAATAAGGAATATGATAAGACCTACCACCACATCTCCACCCACCACAAATCTACCAAAGGCTTCTATAATATGTCCTGCAGCAGATGGTCCTTCGTTTCCATACAACAGTATCCTTCTGGCAGCTGCTATGTTAAGAGATAGTCTTAATAAAGTTCCTATCAAAAGCAAAGAAGGAAACGATGATAGTTCCAAGGGAGATTTTATATTTAAAACAAGTATAAGGACCACCAATGCAAAACCAATGGCAAAAGCAAGAAGTATATCCAGCAAAAAAGCAGGCAAAGGTATTAATATAGCCGTTAATATTATTCCAAAAAATACAAACAAGAAACTTTGACGCATTAGCTCATTCTAAATCCTATTACCATACCAGCAAAAAAAGCTATCACCATCAGGTTTGCTTTACCAACTATAGAACTAACCTTATTTATAAAATGATATTGAGTGACATAACCTTTTATAAAGATAAAAACATTTCCCATATAATGATAAAAACTACCGCTGTTATTCCCTGGTAGAAAATATCCAGATATTAAAAATATGAGTATCACAATTACAAACAAAGAAGACATTTTATTTAGCAAATATCCAGATATAACTCCTATCATAAAAGATACAACTATATGGCTCATGTTCCATTCGCATACTTACATATGTCTTTTAATATACACATATCGCATTTTGGAGTTTTGGCAACACATATTTCCTTGGCATGTCTTAGTAAAAGCAGATAAAACTTTGTCCAATGTTCTTTTTCTATCATAGATTTTAGATGCTCTGTGGTTTTATCTGGGTCTTTGTTTTCGTCTAATCCAAGTCTTTGAACTATCCTATGCACGTGTCTATCCACAGCGATAGCTGGTATGTTAAAAGCGTTCGCCAATACCATGTTGGCGGTTTTTTTACCCACTCCTGGCAACAAAACAAGCTCTTCTTCGGTGTTTGGTACTTCGCTATAATATTTTTTCACCAATATTGTAGATATTTCTTTTATCATATTTGCTTTTTTATTGTAAAAGCTTGCAGACTTTATGGCCTCTTTGATATCCTCTATAGGAGCTTTGGCAAAATCTTCTGGGCTTTTAAACTTACTAAATAGCTTTTTTCTTATGGAATTTACTTTTTCATCACGCTCTTGGGCAGCTAAAACAGTTTCTATTAAAAGCTCAAAAGGATTATCAAACTCCAAATCTATCTTAGGATTTTTATATATCTCGCTTAATCTATTAAATACCTCCTTAGCTAATAATCTTTTATCCATAATATTATTATACAACAATATAAAAATTTTAATGTGATTTTGATATAAAAACATGATAAATATCATATATTATAGACCGATCTTCACCTTATAATTATAGAATAGTACGATTAAAAAATATGAAATATTTATATAGTTTACTGGACAAACTTTTAAAAACGCTTGGTCTCAAAGCAGAGTCAAATGAAGAAATAGCCGAAAAGTTGAGCATAAGATTTTTAAGACAATTTGACATGGGCAAGGATGACAAAGCATATTACAAGTTCATCCTTTCAGTTTTTTTGGAGTATGGGAAGAATAAAAAAGAATTAGAAGAGGTTTATGAGCTTTTAAACAAAGGATATGTGATTCTTGCGAGGTTCTTAAAATCAGACGAAGAATCTCCAAAACTTGTAGACGAATACGCTTATTTAGGTGAGCCTGATAAATACAAAATATTAAGGATACTAAGAATTGTTATATCAAAAGCCAAAGACCGAAGAACTTTTGAAAAAATTTTGGTATCCTTAAGCAATGAAGCGTTGATGAACAACCATCAACCATCGCTGATAATAAATGTTATAATTCCTTTGGTTTTAGAGCATTCTTTAGAAAGAGATATGGAAAATGACATAATATTATTAGCTAAGATATCTCAGCTTTACATAGACCTTATAGAAAAAGATACCTCATCCTTTACTGAGCGCATATTATCTATTTACTTAGATATTAAAACCAAACATGACAATATCAATATGGAGACCTTTGCAGAAAAGACCATCCAAGATATATCCAATATGATCAATTCGTTTACAAAAGAACGAGAAGATTTTAATGGAAATAAACAGATAGAGTATAAAGAAACCTCTAAAATCATTTTAAATAGAATTTTCCCGGCTTATATCGTATATCATGTCTATAATTACGGAAATTATCAAGAAGAGTTTAAGGATTTCTTCTATGCTTTACTTACAAACATCTTAAAAAGATATGGCAAAGACGAGGCTCTCTTACAAGCTGTGCTTATAAATCTATCTTATATACTAAGTTTAAGCGCCACTCCAAATATAATGGTGGATTATATAAAAATCATAGATGGTTTTATAACAGATTTTATAGAGATTGGCAAATTGCCGATTGTAGAAGAGAGCATATCAAAAAATGGCATGCACCTTTTTGCTTCACAAAAGATGAAAAAAGATATAACAAGCTCAGAATCTCTGTTGATAAACTATGTGGCTTTTGCCATACCAAGAATTGTTGAGATATGTGGTCCCAGATTGGATCTTCTGAGCGTATCAAGAAAATTGGTAAAGGACCTAATGGAAAGTTATAATGATGTAGAAATAGGCTTTTATTATTTATATGCAGTACTTCATAGATGGCTTAAAGTTTATAAATCAGAAGTTAAAATAAAAGACCTTCACAACAAATTGAAAAAATTGTTATACGCTAAAAAGAGCAATTATAACCATAACGAGTTGGTAAGATTTTTCTACTTTGACTTTAAAGATGGTATGATAATTGATCCAACCACCGCTATGCAAACATCAACTCAATCTAATTGATATTTTGATATTATCTTTAATATTTCTTCTTTATCGCTAAAATGATA
>DDOS01000127.1:4516-6273 GCA_002341805.1 Aquificaceae bacterium UBA2488
GGCTTTTCTTCTATCCTCTTCTATAAATATATTTTTATCTTTTTCTACACCTTTTAGTATATCTTTTATAATATTCATTGGCTCTTCAAACCTTGGATTATCTGAAGTTATTATAATAATATCAGAAAGTTCTGAAGCTATCTTACCCATCTTCGGGCGTTTTAAGGGGTCTCTGTTGCCACCTGCTCCAAATACGCATATAAGACGGTTTTTGGTGATTTCTCTAGCACTTTTAAGAAGTTTTTCCAAGGCATCTGGTGTATGAGCATAGTCTATTATGACCTTTTTGTTATCAAACTCAATAGTTTCAAACCTCCCGTTTACGGCTTTTAAAGATAAAATACCTTCTTGAATAGAATTTATATCAAAACCCATATAAAGCCCAAGCAAAACCCCAGCACTTAAGTTATACGCTTGAAATTTACCCCTTAAATGTGTTTTTAGGGTATATTCTTTATTTTTATAATAAAAGCTTAAAACCCCATTTTCTTGATTAAAATATGCTATTTGAAGATCTGCATCAGATGAATATCCATAGCTTAGGGCTTTTGACTTAAACTCATTGTATAATCTTTTACCATAATTATCATCTACATTTATAATGCATACTTCATAATTATAGTCTTTAAAGAGCCTTCTTTTGGCTTGGAAATAAGACTCCATATCTTTATGATAATCAAGATGATCTTGGGTAAGATTTGTAAACACTGTGGCAAAGAACTTGGTGGGATATACTCTTAGTTGATCAAGAGCGTGAGAGGATACTTCCGCAGAGACAAAATCAAGGTTTTTGTTCTTGGCTTTCGATAAAAGGCTAAACCATGTTTTAACACCAGGGGTGGTATTGGTAGCTTCTAAGGTTTCACCTTCAAATTTATAATACATCGTACCAAAGATAGCACCTTTATATTTGGTGGATAATATAGCGTGTACTATATGTGTGGTGCTTGTTTTTCCGTTTGTACCAGTAACTCCTACGATTTTTAGGTACTCATCTGGATTGTCAAAATGCTTTTTTATGCACTCACCAAAGGCTTTTTTAGAGTCTTCTACAAGTATCATATTATCAATTTTGATATCATAATGCTCTGCCACCACAAACTTAGCCCCTTTATCAAAGGCCTCTTTTATAAAATCATGTCCATCTCTTGAAACACCTTTTATGGCAAAAAATATAGTGTTGTTGTCTATTTCTTTTGAGTTATCTGTTATGTTATACTTCTTGCAGTCTAAATTCATTGTAAGGATCTATATATTTTGATATATGCCTTTGCCTTATATCTTCTTCCACTTCCACAAAATATAAACAGTTTGTGGTACACTTGGTAACACAAGAAGGTAAAAGCCCGATGGATGCTCTATCCATACAAAAATCGCATTTTACTACTTTTTCTGTGGCCGGGTTAAAACTAATAGCCCCGTAAGGACAAGCCACTATACAAGCTTTACAGCCAATACATAGATTATCTCTAACATAGACAATGCCATCTTCTCGTTTTGTCATAGCGGATGTGGGGCATGCATACACGCAAGGAGCTATATCGCAATGAAAACAGTTCATCGGCATAAAATAGGATATGGGATTTTCATCAAAATGTTCAAATCTAACCACCTTCATTGGTCTTGGGCCTTCTTGAAATAAAAGCTTTTCTTGTTTGCAAGCCACTTCGCAAGACATACAGCCTATGCATCTATCGATATCAAAAAGCATTACATACTTTTTATAGCTCATAAGATAAATGGCGGAGAGGACAGGA
>DDOS01000060.1 GCA_002341805.1 Aquificaceae bacterium UBA2488
CTTCCGCGGGTTCGAATCCCGCCTCATCCGTTTTCTAAAGCATCTTTTAAAGCTTTAACTTCATAAGGTTTTAGATATCTATATTGACCTTTTTTTAGTTCCCCTAAGCTTATAGGGCCTATGGTAATTCTTTTTAGATGTTTTACTGGTTTACCAAAAGCCATAAAAAATCTTTTTACCAAATGGTTTTTACCTTCATGAAATGTTATCTCCACTATGGATTCATTTTTTAGGTTTTTAACAAGCTTAATATCATCTGGTTTTACAAAACCATCTTCAAGGTTTACCCCTTTTAGCATACGCTTTATGAGATCATCATCTATATACCCTCTTACGGTAGCCACATACGTCTTTGGAAGCTTGTATTTTGGATGCATAATCTTTTTAGCAAGCTCTCCGTCGTTGGTGAGTATCAGAAGCCCTTCGGTGTTATAATCAAGCCTTCCCACTGGATATACTCTCACATTTACATTTTTTAAAAGCTCTTTAATGGTGGGTTTTTCTTTATCCTCTAAAGCTGTCAAATAGCAACAGGGTTTATTTAGTATAAGATAAATTGGTTTTTGGGCTTTTAGTATAGTATTTTTAAACTCTACTATATCATTCTCAGGGTCTATGATAGTGCCGAGTTCTCTTATTAGTTGTCCATTCACCTTCACAAAGCCTTTCTTGATATACTCATCGGCCTTTCTCCGAGAGCAAACACCAGCCATCGATAAAAATCTATTTAGTCTCATCATTGTCTTATAAGTTTAAAAAACTCCTCCTTGGTCTTCATGTCTTTTAAAAAACTTCCTCTTAAAGAGGATGTAATGGTAGAGTGCCCTGGAGATCTCACACCTCTCATAGACATACAAAGATGCTCTGCTTCTATCACCACACCCACACCAATAGGTTCAAGCTCTTTATTAACAATATCAGCTACTTCTTCGGTAAGTCTTTCCTGGACTTGGGGCCTTAAAGCCACAGCTCTAACAGTCCTTACAAGTTTTGAAAGTCCACATATCTTTTTATTGGGTATATAAGCTAAATGAGCTTTTCCAAAAAATGGTAAAAGATGATGCTCACACATACTATAAAAAGGTATATCTTTTACTATGATCATTTCAGAGTAGTTACTATATTCTTCAAAAAGCTTAAAATCAAAGCCTCTTTCTTTTTCAAACTCTTCCCACATACGGGCCACTCTTTCTGGGGTTTCTTTTATTCCTTCTCTATTTATATCTTCTCCAATACCTTCTAAAAAAAGCCTAATACTTTGAACAATTTTTTCTCTATCTATCATAGCATACTCCTTAAAAAATATTTCTCTTAGGAATATAAGAGATTTTTAAAGGTAGTTCAATAGAATAACTCATGAATTAATATGTGTGTTCATCAGAAGGGAATAAGCCCTCTTCTACTT
Source organism: Aquificaceae bacterium UBA2488 (assembly GCA_002341805.1). GTDB lineage: Bacteria > Aquificota > Aquificia > Aquificales > Aquificaceae > Hydrogenobaculum. The sequence goes on from DDOS01000060.1 coordinate 1,406, forward strand.
CCTTTTTATAAGATTTTATAGCTCCTAAAAATATGTTTTTTCCATCTACATATCTTTTAACAAACTTTGGTTTTACAAAATCCACTACGCCCACAATATCTTCAAACACAAGCACCTGACCATCGGTATCTTTACCTGCACCTATGCCAATGGTAATTGCTCTATCGGTTTTTAGGCTTTTAGAAAAATTATAAGAAAGACCTTCCAAAACCACCATAAAAGCCCCAGCGTTTGTTACATCTTCAAAGTCTTTTTTTATGGACTCTTGCTCACTCTCTTTTTTACCCATCACTTTAAATCTTCCTATGGTATTTATCCATTGAGGAGTGAGACCTATATGAGCACATACTGGGATACCCACTTGCACGAGATTTTCTATAAGAGGAGCAAAATAAGAGCCACCTTCTATCTTAACGGCATCCGCTTTGGTTTGTTTTATCAGTATACCACAGTTTTCAATGGCTTTTTCCATAGATATTTGATAGCTCATAAAAGGCATATCCACTATCAAAAATGTATCAGGAGCCCCACGTCTTACGGCTTTGGCATGGTATATCATATGTTCAAGCTCCACTGACAATGTATTGGGCTCTCCTTGAAATACCATACCAAGAGAATCACCTACTAAAAGTACATCAATACCAGCCTCTTGGCATATTTTTGCGGATATATAGTTGTTAACCGCTATCATGGATATTTTTTTATATTCTTTTTTCTTTTTAAATAAAAGCTCAATACTAAGCTTCATCTAAATCCTCGCTCTCAGATAGTTGATTTAGAGCTTTTTTCCTCAAATACGCTTCTATAAAATTATCAATCTCACCATCCATAACAGCTTCTATATTACCAGATTCTTCGCCAGTTCTTAAATCTTTCACCAGCTGGGAAGGTTGAAATATATAAGAGCGTATTTTATAACCCCAACCTATGTCTGTTTTGGGACCTTCTAAGCTCTTTTTCTTTTGCTCTATCTTAGAAAGCTCCAATTGATAAAGCCTTGCTTTAAGCATCTCTATAGCTTTTCTTCGGTTTTGAATTTGAGAACGTTCTTGCTGACAAGCCACCACAATACCTGTTGGGATATGGGTTATCCTCACAGCGGTATCTGTTTTATTTACATACTGGCCACCTGCTCCAGAAGCTCTATAAGTATCTATGCGAAGGTCTTCTTCTTTTATTTCTATATTT
>DDOS01000008.1 GCA_002341805.1 Aquificaceae bacterium UBA2488
GTTCGATCCCCCCGCAACCCATACTATTAAAATCATAAAAATGTTTTTATATCGTATATATTGTCTAATATAAAATCTGGTTTTACATCTTTTAACTTCACATATCCCCATGAAGCCAAGGCGCTATACGAATTGGCATTTTTAGCGGATTCTATATCTGCATGCGTATCTCCTATTACTACAGCTTGCGAAGGAGATATATTTAATTTTTCTAATGCTTTTAAAATAGGAACGGCTGATGGTTTTCTCTCTTTATAAGTTTCCGGACCTACAATATCTTCAAAGTATTTATCCACATTTAAGGCTTTTAAAATTATAATACTTAACTCTAATGGTTTATTGGATATCACTACCATTTTTTTGTTTTTTGCTTTTAAAAGCTCTAAAACTTCGATAGTTCCATTAAAAAGCTTTGTATAAGCTATTGGGCTTTTGGCATAATAATCTTTAAATATCTCAACAGCTTTTGGTATAAGAGCTTCATCTTCTAAAAGCCCTCTAAAAAGCTCATAAGCCCCAGAGCCAATATGTTTTCTTATCTCTTCTTTTTGCCTTTGTGGCATATTTAAATCCTGAAGGGTTTTATTGCAAGCCAATGCTATATCTTCTAATGAATCTATCAAAGTACCATCTAAATCAAACAAAAAAGCTTCAAACTCCATATCTTTTAACCTTGCAAATTTTGACTAATCAACCTATAAACCATAAACACTTCCTAAATATTATTTTATATTTCCTCTTTATACCAAAAAGATAAGGCACTATCTCCGTATACTCTCTTATCAGGAGCGTTAAAATCTAACTTAGCACTATGCTCTAATACAAAAAGTCCATTATCGGATAGGGTATTTTTTACCAATATAAGAAGTTTGTCATAATGCTCAAATTTATAGGGAGGATCCGCGAAGATGATATCAAACTTTTGTTTGTTAGTTTTTAGAAAACTTAATACATCTGCTTTTATAAGTTTTATATCCTTTAGTTTAAAGTTTTTAGAAGAAATATCCACTGCTAATACGCTTGTTCCTCTTTCTTTAGCTTCTTTTGATATCTGACCACTTCCAGAAAAAAGGTCTAAAAAACTAAGACCTTCTATATCTCCTAAAATATTAAAAAGTGCCATTTTTACCACTGAAGAAGTAGGTCTATAAGACATATATATATTGTATCATTTTTTATGTTTTTTAAAAGCTGCGAAAAACAATATAATTTCATGTTAAAATAAAATTGAGGAGGTTAGTTTTATGAAAAAACTTATTTTAGGTTTAGCAGTGCTTAGCTCTATGGCTCTTGCCAAGCCAGAGATTGTTATTAAAAAGCCATGGGTTAGACTCATGCCGCCCACGTCCCACGTAAGCGCTGCTTATATGGAAATTGAAAATAAAGGAAATTCTCCTGATACGCTAATATCAGCAAAATCCTCAGTTTCTTATATCACACAACTTCATGAAACCATCAATAAAAATGGCATGTCCAAGATGATAAGAGTGAGAGGTCTTGTGATAAAACCTCATCAAACATTTGTATTAAAACCTGGTGGATATCATATTATGCTTATAAAGCTAAAACATCCATTAAAAGCTGGCGGAAAAGTCACCCTTTGGTTGAGATTTAAACACTCTGGTGTTAAGAAGATAGAAGCTCCTGTAGAAAATAAATAATAACTTAAATCCATGCCAAGAGCAGGGGTGTTTTTATTTGTTTTGGGCTTTTAATTTTTTATACAATTCTGATATATAATTTTGAAAAGCCATAAAAACTTCACACACCAAATTCCAATTTATAGGTTCTTTTTTGGTTATGGCATCATCAATAGATTTTCCAAGTATAAGATGGTATTTTCTGTGTAGTGCTTCTAAGGTATGGTCTTTATGAAGAAGCAGTTTCTATAAATTTTGATAAATTTTACATTTGGTATGATCCACTAAAATATCATGATTCAAAGCATTTATGTCTTTATTTATTAAATATTCAATGTGGTTGTGGTGGATTATGCTTTGGGCATACGCTCCAAGAAGTGTTTCTGGATATCATTCTGAGATGGGAAAGTGATATTTTTCTTTTAGAAATTCTTTTAGGGCTTCAAAAGGCATGGGCTTTGCACTAAAATAACCCTGAACCATATTAACATCCAATATTATAAGAGCATCTAATCCTTCAAAATGCACTATAAGCATCTTTTATATCTTTTTCCTTTAAAAGCTAAAAGCATGAAGCTACTTCATGGAGTTTGTTATGGACTATATGGATGTTTTCTTTTACATCAGCAGGAATGTCTGCGTCTTCTATTTCCTTATAAACATCATAAGCTTTTGGGTCCATTTTTATAGAGGGCTCACAAGAAGCATTTGCAAAGTCCTTAGTTATGTTGTTTTTGAAAATTGCTGATGGCATAAAGATATTAGGCACTGCTTTTTCACTATAGAGTTTGTCTTCTATGTGTTCAGATTTCTATAGAATGCCTATTATATCCAATAGCTAAAGCATTTTGTAGTTTTTCGAAAAAAAGATTAATTTTATCATATATGTATGTGTCTAATATGTTCTTTTCAAGCATTTCTTTTATAACTTCTTTTTGTATGGCATCTAACTTATGAAAAAGATAACTTATATGTATTTTATTATACAAATTATAACAAAGTTTTAAGGCTTTTTCTTCATCAAAGATATCTTCATTTGGGAACTTATTAAAGATATATAAAAAATCTTCTTTGTTAAGGAGATCAACCAAATTACTAAAAGCGTTTAGTCTCATGTAGTAAGCTTCTGCTTATTTTTAAACTTTTTTATTAAAAGCTTGATGTCTAAAACAAGAGCTGAAGCTACAAATATAGAAGACAAAGTACCTACCACTACACCCACTAAGAAAGCAAAGGATATATCTGATAAAACACTACCACCAAACAAATAAAGACCCAAAGAAGACAAAAACACCGTAGAAGATGTCATAATTGTTCTTACAATATTTTGATTTACCGATAAGTTTATAATCTCTTCCAGATCCATACCTTTTCTTAGTTTTAGATTCTCTCTAATTCTATCAAAAACCACCACTGTATCTGTTATAGAATATCCAGCCACAACCAGGATAGAAGCCAAAACATCTAAATTTACCTCTTTAAAAGTCCAAGAGTAAGCCCCTACCATTATGAAAACATCGTGAGCTAAAGCCAATATACCACCCAAAGCAAATAAAAACTGATATCTAAATGTTAAATATGTGAGTATTCCAGTAAGAGCTATCACAATGGCCATTATAGCTTTGGTCTTTAACTCTCCACTCACCAAAGACCCAATATCTTCTCTTTGTAAAAGCTCAAAATTTCCAATGGATTTTAAAGATTGCAATACTAAGTTAGGATTTTCTCCTATTCTTGTTTTTACTATGATGTCGCCATTCGTAGTACGCTGGATTACCGCGTCGTTGATGTGGACTTCCCTAAGAGCATCATCCACTTCATTCACATTTACAAGCTTTTGAAATCTAACTTCTATCATAGTTCCACCTGTAAAATCGAGGCCCAAGTTTAGCCCTCTGGTATAAAGGCTTACCGCAGATAAAACGATAAGTAAAATAGAAACCACATAAGAATAATATCTATATTTTGTAAACCTTATAAATCTCAGCTTCATATATGATAGTATAACATAATAACTAAAAAAGGTTATAATAAATTTATGGATGATGTTTTAAGCTCCTTCTGGGATTCTGAAAAGATTGCAGAGCAAAACTGGGAAGAGACTTCCCAAAATATAGATGAGTATATAGAATTGTCAGAATGGAAACTCATTGATTTGGATTGCGAGCCCCACAATGAGAAAATAGCCTTTTTAGATGGGGTTTTGAGGCTTGATACAGAAGTTTTTGATATAAACACCAAAGCAAGAATAAAGCTATTTAGTTTAGCAAGCGGTATATGTGAGTTGATTCCTCGTTCTTATAATAGTTTTGAGGCTTTTAAAAGCATAAAAACCAAAAAAATTGCTATACCAGACAAAGATATAAACCATAAAAAGATTAGTATAAGAGAATATTATGACCTACTGTCAAAAGAAACCAATCATCTTTCCATATTAAAAGCCACAGAGCAAGAATCTCTTTTAGATTACAAAGGCGATGCACCGTTTATTATATGGGATGGTTCTTTGCCCATCACCTTTAGAGGTCTGCAGGATAAACATGTTTTTGGTCTTATTAAAAGCCACAGAAAATATTTTATGGATGATAAAAATCTTGAGCTTACTTACAATATTAAAACCTTTCAACGGACTCCTATTATCCATTATACTTCTCAGGATACAGACAAGTTTTATTATACTTGGTATACTACTCTAAACAGCAACATCACAGGCCTTGTGAGAATCGAAATACTTGCAGATATGGATATACAAGATGCTTCCAAGATGGCTAACGATATATCTTGCTACCTAAGATTTTTTGCATCAGATCCTATTTATGAAGAAAGAGCTCCTCAAAACTTAGCACCTATAAGTGCATTGGAAACCTATCTTAGAGCCTATATAGGCTATCACTTTGTGGATAAGCCTAAGTTTTTATAAATCTCCCACATACATATAGCTGCTGCGTTTGATACATTTAAAGAAGAAACGTTTCCGCTCATAGGAATTGTGGTTATCACATCGGATATATCTTTTAATGATTTTGAAACCCCTTCTCCTTCGGAGCCAAGTATTATACACATAGGATAGTTAAAGTTTATCTTTGTAATGTCTTTACCGCCTTTTTCTAAAGCATAAACCCACCCACCCATCTCTTTAAAAACCCTTAATGATTTTACAATACTTGGCGTTTTTGAGATTTTAATATGAAAAATTGCTCCAGAAGAAGATTTTATAACGGTGGCATTTATAGGAGAAGACCTGTCTTTTGGCAACAATATACCAACAGCCCCAAATACTTCTGCAGTTCTTGATATTGAACCCACATTTTGAGGATCTGTTATATGATCAAGCACCGCAAAAAAACTCTTTTTGTTTATGGTTTTCTTGAAAATCTCTATTTCATCTACATATTTCACTGGACTAAGTAAGGCTATTACTCCTTGTGTTTTCTTATTGTTTGCAAGCTCTTCAAGCTTTTGTCTTGGAGCTATCTGAATCTTTATGTTTTTTTCTTTAGCCAAGTCTATAAGCTTCTTAGGAGCATGAGAATCATGGGCTATCAAAATTTTCTCAATGGACTGACCCGATACAAGGGCTTCAATAACAGGGTTTCTTCCCCATATCACATAGTTTTCTTGCATAATATATCCTCTACTATTTTAATATCTTCTTTTATATCTATCCCATGATAGAAGTTTTTAGTGTAAGCCATTTTTATTTTTATGCTGTTTTCTAAAAGTCTTAGCTGCTCTAATCCCTCTATCTGTTCCAATATACTTTGGGGCATACTTACAAAGGTTTTTAGTATATCTTTTCTAAAAGCATAAATACCAATATGCTTTAAAGGATATATAGATGGTATATCATTTCTTTTATAAGGTATTAAAGATCTTGAAAAATAAAGAGCATTAGAGTCTTTGTCTAAAACGATTTTCACATTGGCAGGAGAGTCCTCTGTTAGATCTGTATAAAGGCTTGCCACATCAGAGTTTTTTAAGCTTTTAACGAGAATATCTATATCTTCTTTGTAAGAAAATATTTCATCCCCTTGATGATTTATAACAAAATCCACATCAAAATCTTTAGAGGCTTCGTATACTCTATCAGTACCAGAAAAAAGCTCTTCCGATGTCCTTACAAAGGGTATATGTAGATCCTTTACAACATCGTAAACAATATCTTCGTCAGAACTAAGAAGTATATCATACCCAGTTTTCTTAAGATTTTCTACCACCCATCTTATTAGAGGTTTGCTACATACTTCCACCAAGGGCTTTTGTGGAAGCCTTGTGGATTTTAGTCTTGCTGGTATTACGATAAGTGTTTTCATCCTTTTACGGTAAATATTATGAAAAGTGCTATTAAGATCAATATGGTCACTAAGAAACCTATGTTTAACATAGTAAGGCGTTTCTTCTCTTCTTCTAAGGATTTTATATAGTTGTCTTTTGATTCCATTATGGCTTTTACATCCTCTACAACCTTATTAAAAGAAGCTATCTCTTGTCTTAGCTCTTTATTTCTTCTGTCTAAAAGCTCGTATTCGGTTTTACACTTAACTAATTCCCTATCAAGAGTTTCTATTGTCATATCCTTTTCTTCGATGAGTTTTTTCTGCTCATCTATGGTTTTATTTAGGTTATATACTTCTTTTCTTAAAGCCTCAATATTTTCCATAAGTTTTCTCCAAATACATAAATACTCCTAAGAAGCTAATAGCTCTAAAAACAGTTTCTATACTCATAAATATCCACGGTACATAAGGATTATATATATATTTTAACATAATGTATATAGGAATTATTCTAAAAGCCCAAAATGAGATTATATTCACATACATAGGTATTTTGGTCTTGCCAAAACCTTTTATAGCCCCTGATAGTACAAAGCTATAGGATAAAAACCATTGGGTTAATCCAACCATAATAAGATATATTTCGGCATAATGGATAATTTTTTGATCATCGGTAAATATTTTCAATATAAACTTAGAAGATACTATCAATAAAATACCCACAAATCCCATCATCAAAGCACTAAAATTTGATATAACCTTTATACCCCTAAAAGCCCCTTTTATATTGCCAGCCCCATAGTTTTGTCCTGCCAATGTGCTTGCTGATATGCTAAGACCATATCCTATCATAAAGGAAATACCCTCTATCCTAAGCCCTATCTGATAAGCAGCTAGCACGATATCTCCAAACCTTGCCACAAAACCCACAAACAGATTGAAAGATAGGCTTGTAAGTCCTCTATCTATGGTTACTGGTATACCAAGCTTTAGCATCTCTTTCATTGTTTGCGCGCTTGTAAGAGAAAAATCTCCAAAAGGCTTATCTTTAAAAAGCACTATCATATAGATGATAAATCCAACTATTTCAGATAGAACTATACCAAAGCTTGCTCCTTCTACACCAAAAGCCCTGAAACCAAATTTACCGTTTATCAGGATGTAGGAAGAAGATATATTTATAATGTTCATAACCACTGAAACCTTGAATGGAAACTTTGTTTGACCCATACCACTATATACTCCATAAAATATCTCAGTGGCAAACTGAACAAAAGCAAACCAAAATATGGGTTTTAGATAAACTTGTGCTACATTCACCACATTGTTTTCTGCTCCAAAAACATGAATCAACTGCGGTACAAATGTTGGCCCAAGCAAAGCTATTGGTATACAAAGCAAAAATGATAACACCATGCCAGACAAAAATACATCGAAAAAGGTTTTTTTGGCTCCTATCCTTTGAGATACCATTATAGAAGTGCTTGTATAAGTAAGAGCCATCAAAGACCACACAAACCACATCATAGATATAGAATATCCAACTCCAGCGATGGCATCCGCCCCAAGATGGGAAACGAGTATCAAAGATACAAGAGTCTCCACTGTATATAGTAAATTAGATATAATTACTGGTATAGCTACATTTAATACAGACCTAAGTATATCTTTTTTTGGTTTTGATTCGTCTACTATAAGATTAGCTTCCAAAGTGCTTATATTATACTATAATTTTAAAGCTTTTAATATTGTAAAAATCTTTAAAAGAGCCTTGATTTATAAAAAGCTCAAGATATCCAAAGCTTCCGCAGGTTATACCAGGAGATTTTATGGGAGCTTGGGAAAAATATTCATAACGATTTATAGTTGTGTCTCCTATAAGAGCATATTTAAAATCTTGACATTTTATATTTGTGATGGCATTACCAAAATGGTCATAAAATAAAATCTCTCCTTCTATATGCTCTTCTTTGTGAATAGGTTTTGATATTTTTAGATTATATTTGTATTCTATGAGCGCTCCCAAAACATCTAAGTTTTTTATTTTATCAAGATATGCTGCCGCAGGAGCAAATATATCTCTGCCGTGAAAAGTATTTGATAGACTTTTTAACTTAAAAGGATGATTTGATATATCTATGCATTTTGGTTTTTGCTCAAATACCATGTCAAATATACCATTCATAGGTCCTACGAAAAAGTATTTATCATAACGACAGGCTATGGGCGTTCTATCTGAACCAACCCCTGGGTCCACCACACACAAAAATACCGTATTTTCAGGAAAATAAATATAAGAGGCTTTTAGATAAAATGCTCCTTTAACAATGTTGTAATCTTCTATTTCATTAGTGATATCTAACATTATTGCATCTTTATTTATAGAATAGATAACACCTTTCATAATACCCACATAGGGATCTTTTGTGCTAAAATCCGTTAAAACCGCAATCATCAAAAAAGTATAACACAAATTTTTTACATAAAATTAGATAACATAAATAGCGCTCTAGTATAACATTGTATTATTATTTTTTTGTTAAGAAGGTATATAGTCTTAAGATTTTTATCCTAACATTCAGATAAAACTAATTATTTTTATATTTTTAGCACTCTCTTTAAACTTATACTTAAAAACTATGAATCTAAATTTACATCAGAATAGAGCTTTTAAGTGGAGTGTTATACCATTATCAAATCCCAAGTGTGATAAAGATAAAATCTGGGAGCAGTATCTAAGTTCCATGAGCAACAAAATAGATAAACCTACCTTAGCTCTTCTTAAAAGCCTAAAACCATACACATTTAACAATAACAAGCTAATACTTCTATGTCCCACAGAGCAAACAAAGGAATGGATAACTAAATCCCTTGGTAATATCATGAATCAAGAAGCCTTAAGCATGGGTTTTCGTATTGAGCTTTTAGTAAAAGAACAAAATAAACCTACTCAAAACGCTGTCCAAAGCCATTATGTGGAAGATGCTGTAGAAAATGTTAAAGCTAAACAAAACATTATAAAAGAAGGATTGTCTCTAAGATATACCTTTGATAATTTTATAGTGGGGACTCAAAACGAAGTGGCTTATAAATGTGCAATGGATGTATCTACAAACCCAAAATCTCTATACAATCCTCTTTTTATATACGGTAAAATAGGTAGCGGTAAAACTCACCTTCTTCAAGCTATTGGCAATAGAGCTTATCTTCTTAATAAGAGCGTTATATACATATCTATGAACGATTTTAGTGAAGAGATGGTTTATCATCTAAAATCTGGTAGTATAATGGAGTTTAGAGCTAAGTATAAAAACATTGATATACTATTAATAGATGATATTCAATTTTTGTCGGGAAAAGAAAGAACTCAGATAGAGCTTTTTAATGTATTTAACTATCTTTTTCAGTCTAACAAGCATATAGTGTTTGCTAGTGATAAGCATCCAAGGGATATAAAAGATATATCCGAAAGGCTTGTAAGTAGATTTGAGGGCGGTCTTTTGGTGGAAACAGGTATAGATGAGCAATTAAAACTCTCTATTATAAAACAAAAGATTCAAGTATACGGTTTAAATGTAGATGAAAGGCTTATCTCTTATATAAAAGATAACACCACCAATAACGCCAGAGAAATAGAAGGCTTGGTGCTTCAGATAAAGGCTAAGGGCTCCGCCATGTTAGAAGCCTTAAATCAACAAACGCTTTTATATTCTAAGAAAAAAGAAATAACAATATCTCTCATAAAAGAGTTGGTGGCCCAACATTTTAATATAAGTATAGATGTTTTTAATAAAAGCCATAAAAATAAAAAATATGCCATACCAAAACATATATCGATATTTTTAGCTAGAGAATATACAACATTGTCTTTAAGCGAGATAGCTAAGGAGTTTAATATAAAATCGCATTCCAGTATAAATCATTCTATAAAAAAGATAGTAGAATCTTTAAAACAAGACAAAACCATCCAATATTCCATCAATATAATAAGAGAAAATATTAAAAAACATGTGATATAGATGTATTATATTAATCTCATTAGACAAATCACAGGCTTTATCTTGGTAGACTTGTGTGGCTTGGCAGACTTGTAGAATGATGGAAATCTTAAATCGGAAATCAAGGTTATTTTATATTTTTATATATTATAAAAATACCCACCGCTATCACAAATATAGCATATATCTTTTTAAGATGTTTTTTATTTATCCTGTTTGTTATTTTAACACCCATAAATCCACCTATAAATCCGCCCACAAGATATAATATAGCTATTAAAAAATCTACTTCGTGGTTTAGCATATAAACAAAGGCTGTAGTTATACCAAAAGCTCCCACAGATATTAAAGAAGTGCCTATGGCTTTTATGGTGCTTAAGTTTGTGCTAAAAAGCATCGCTGGGACTATTAAAAATCCACCGCCTATGCCAAAGAATCCCGATAAAATACCCACAAAAAATCCAGATAATCCTATCAAAAATATATTCCCAGCTATCTTCTGTTCTTTGTGAAACTCTTTCTTTTCTTTAGAGGACAGCACATAAAAAGCTATCGCTATCATGAAAAACCCAAAAGCTACAAGCAAGTCTTTGCCTCTTAATGAAGCCCCAAAACTCGCTCCTAAAAAACTTCCTAAAAGTCCAGGTATTGTAAATATGACACCTTCTTTTATATGAACATTACCATGTTTAAAGTGAAATATTGAGTTTATAAAAGCGTTAATACCAACGGCTAAAGCAGTACTTCCTATGGCAAGATGTTTTATTGCATTATCTTCTTCTGGACTCACAGCATCGTTGTTAAGCCCCACAAAATAAAGCAAAAGAGGTACTGCCAGTATAGAACCTCCACCCCCTATTAAAGATAATATCAACCCCACTAAAAGCCCAGATACTACTGATAAAAAGTATTGTAATATACTTATGTGTATCATTTTGCAAAGGTACCTTCTTTTACGTCTTTGTCTGGCACTAAAAGAGAAAAATTTTCTCCATCAGACAGAGCTAATACCATCCCTTGAGATTCAAAACCCATCATCTTTCTGGGTGCTAAATTGTAGACTATTAATATCTTTTTGCCTATTAATTCTTCTTTTGTGTAGTATTCCTTGATGCCAGCCAATACGGTCCTTGTCTCTTCACCCACTTTTAAAGTTAACTTTAAAAGCTTATCGGATTTTGGAACCTCTTCTACTTCTAATATCTTTGCCAAAGCAAGTTTTACTTTCAAAAAATACTCTATATTAATTAGCTCAACATTTTCCATACCAAATATTATATAAGTTTTTACAAATTTATGGTAAAATTAATTTATGAATATATGTTTTATAGCTTCTGAATGTGATCCGTTGGTAAAGGTAGGAGGACTGGGAGATGTAGTTCATTCATTGACAAAAGAGCTCATAAACTTAGGTCATAATGTCTCTGTCATACTTCCTTTCTATAAAACCATAAGATCAAATGTTGTGTTTGTGGGCCATAAGAATCTAAACTTGGGTGGGGTTTATTATGAGTATGATGTATATAAAACATTTGTAAACAATATAAGTATTTTTCTTATAAAACAATCATATTTTTTTGATAGAGATCATATATACGGTACTCCAAAAGCACCATATGAAGATAATTATCTTAGATTCGCATTTTTTTCCTTAGCTTCTTTGGAGCTTTTATCAAACATATGCGAAATCCCAGATATAATTCATATACATGATTGGCATACAGCCATTGTGCCAGTATATAAAGATCTCTATTACCCCAATCTAAAATATGTAGCTTCAGTTTTGACTATACATAATGTTGCATTTCAAGGTTTATTTCCATCTCATATATTACCGTCCATCGGCATTCCCTGGGAGATGTTTCATAAAGATGACCTTGAGTTCTATGGAAATGTTAACTTTTTAAAAGGTGGTATTGTATATTCTGATGTTATTACCACTGTTAGTAAAACCCATGCTGAAGAGATACAAACTACTATGGGTTTTGGGCTTGAAGGGGTTTTGAGAGAAAAAAGATATGTATTTGGTATATTAAATGGTATAGATACGGAGATTTGGAATCCAGGTACAGATAAAAATGTGTATATAAACTATGACGTTAATTCATTTTCTTCTAAAAAGCCGCAAAACAAGTTATATATTAAAGAACTTTTTGGTTTAAACACTGAAGAAGATAGACCACTTATAGTATTTATAGCAAGACTCGCTAAGCAAAAAGGTCTTGATCTTATAGATTTAGCGATAGATGATGCGGTAAAACTTGGATATGATTTTATATTTTTGGGTTCAGGTGATTATTATTATCAAGGCAAAGTTCTTGATATGGTAAGAAGAAATATGAATTATGTAGCTGCTAGGATAGAATACAACGATTCTTTATCCAGAAAACTATATGCAGGAGCTGATATGTTTTTGATGCCTTCTGAGTATGAGCCTTGCGGAATAGCTCAGATGATAGCCATGCGATATGGAGCTGTGCCAATAGTTCATAAGACAGGCGGTTTGGCAGATACTGTAACAGATTATTATCAAAACAAAAGCCAAAGCACGGGATTTTCTTTTGAAGACTATATCTATAAAGACCTCTTATACGCTTTTGCAAGAGCCATGATCGTGTATAAAGATAAAGAAGAGTGGATAAAACTAACAAAAAGAGCTATGGAACAGGATTTTTCCTGGAAAAGGAGCGTTCAAGAATACCTCAAAATATATAAAACCGCTAAACTTATAAGAATGCACTGATGAAGATAATTTACATACAAAACTCAAAAGACCTACGCATATATATAAAAAAGCAAATACAATATTCTTTGGAGACAAAGTTTAATCTAAACAATGTTCCATCTCTTGCCATAAAAATACCTTCTATATTAGAAAAAGAAGTTATTGATGCATCAAAAAACTACGGTGTGTTTGCATATACAGATTGTATAAAATATAGTTTTCTGATAGGCCAAAAGCAATCCATTTTTGAGCTTTTAAAAGCCACAAAACCAAAAATAGCAAAGGATATAATTTTGTCTATAAACAACTTTGATGAGATAAGAAGATACGATATATCTTACAATCAAAAAATATTACCGCTTTCTGATAAAAAACCTCTTATAATGGGAGTTTTAAACATCACTCAGGATTCTTTTTATGAAAAATCAAGAACTACCAAAGAACAAGCCTTAGAAAAAGTAGCTCCTTTGATAGACCAAGGAGCTGACATAATAGACTTAGGACCTCAATCCACAAGACCAGGAGCTTCTGAAATACCACCAGAAGAGGAAATATCAAAGGTTTTGGAGATTTTAAAAAAAATAAAAAAGGAATTTAAAAATATATGGATATCCATAGATACATATTATGCCAAAACAGCTCAGGCGTGTTTAGACCAAGGAGCTGATATAATAAATGACATAAGTGGTGGTGATTTTGATAAAGATATGCTAAATATAGTAGCAAAATACAACTGTCCTTATATCATAGGACATTCTCCTTTCAAGCCCTCAACTTGGCAAAATATGGAGTTTAATTATGATGATATTGTATTGGAGCTAACCTCACACTTTAAAAAAAAGATAGAAAAATTATACGATCTTGGATACAATCTTTACAATGGTGTTATAGTGGATCCTTGCGTAGGTTTTTCTAAAAGCCCAATACATAACATAGAGATTTTAAACCAGATAGAATCTCTAAGAATACTCGGTAAACCAATATTGATAGGCACTTCAAGAAAATCTTTCATAGGGGTTATAATAAAAGAGTTTTTAAATAAAGAGCATATACCACCTCCAGAAGAGCGCCTTATTGGAAGTCTTGGTTCGATAGCTCAAAGCGTTGTGAAAAACGCTTGTAATATAGTAAGAACACATGATGTGGTAAAGACTAAAGAATTTGTGGCAGTAATTGATGCCATAAGAAACTATCACTATGTTTAATATATTTGGTTACTTTAATATAAAAGATATTATAGATTTGGCTCTTGTTTATCTTCTAATATATGAAGTTATATATTATATGGCAAAATCAAGGGGAGGTCAGATATTAAAAGGATTTCTTGTAATATTGAGTATTTGGCTTTTAGCAGAAGTACTTGAATTAAAGACACTCTCTTTTATATTTGAAAAGCTTTGGGCTCTTGGGGTAGTTATAGTTGTAATCATATTTCAACCAGAGATAAGAAGAACTCTGTCGAAACTTGGAGAAAAAACCAGTATTCAGAAATCCTCTCAATCCACTCAAAAAACCATAGACCGTATAGCGAGAGTCTCATCGTTTTTATCCGAAAGACAGATTGGGGCTCTCATTGTTATAGAGCGCCAGCAAAACTTAGAGGATGTTATAGATGGATGTTCGTTTTTAGATGCTGTAGTGTCTGTAGAGCTTCTTATTACAATATTTTATCCACTCACACCTCTTCATGACGGGGCAGTGGTGATAAGAGAAGATAGAGTTGCCTATGCTTCTTGTGTGCTACCTTTATCCAAAAACAAAGACCTTCCTAAAAAATATGGTACTCGTCATAGAGCTGCGATTGGTATTACAGAAGAATCCGATGCTATTTGTGTAGTGGTATCCGAAGAAACAGGGGATATCTCTTTTGTAAAAGCAGGTCAAATAACCAAGATGGAGTCTTCAGATATGCTACAAGAATATTTAGGAAAAGAACTAAGCTGACTATGTATTAATCTAAGTTATGTTTGCACTCATTGGCTATGAATCATTTTAGTTTATATTGAGTTAAAACCTTTGGAGGTAATTTTATGAGTACAATTTCAAGTATCAATAGTATGGCATCTAGTATGCTCAGTGGGATTTATCAATCAAACAACTCAAGCACAGTATCTACCAGTTCTTTAGGTGGTCAAAATGGAAACTTTTCTGCTTTTGGCATGGCAATGATGCAAACTATGCAACAGCTTGGTATCAATCCTCAGCATATGCATCATCACTTTCATCATAATACCAATGGACAGGGTTCTGGTTATAACTTTATGCAAAATTTGTTTGGAGCATTGTCTCAAATATCTACTTCCTCAAACTCAACAAATACCACTTCAAACCCTCTTCTAAGTGCTTTAAACACACTAACACAAGATGTGACTTCTGGAAGTGGGCTTAGCACAAGCACATTGGACTCTTTAAATACCTCGTTTTCAAGCTTTTTGAATAATCTGTTAAATAACAATCAAAGTACAAGCTCAAACTCCACAAACACCACCAATATAACCCTTCAAACATTCTTGCAAAATCTAACTCAAAATCTCACTAACGATCTTTACGCAAACACCACAAACAATCTTTTAAACACCACCACCTAATAAATTTTAAACTTTATGAGGGCGTCTTGCCCTCTTTAATATCCAAGTACGTTGTATAGTGAACTGACATCTTGTATTAGGGTTAGTTCTTGATTTAAAAGTTGTTGTTTAGTTTGTATTAGATTTGTTTCATAAGTTAATAAACTTGCATACGGTATAATACCTGCTTTATAATTAGCATAAGCCATATTGTATTGATCTAAGGTATTTTGATATGCGTTTTGTAGCCTTTGATAATTATAATAATCGGCTTTGTATTGGGCTAAAGCATCATCCACTTCCTTAAAAGCGTTTAAAACCGTTTGGCGATAGCTTATGATACTTTGTTGAAGTTCTATCTTGGAAGCTTTGTATTGACCTATATACTGATTCCAGTTTAAGATGGGCTCTAATATATTAAGTCCAAAATTCCAAGCTATACTTGGCTGAGTGATGAGATTGTTTAACTGCTGAGACTGAAAACCATAAGAGGCTGTTAAATTAAAAGATGGAAAGAAATTCGCTAGCGCTATCTTCTTTTGATAGGCATTTTCTATCATCTGATACATAGCTTCTTGTATATCTGGTCTTTGGATTAAAACCTTAGATGGTATAGCTTCTGGAATTTGTAGATACTTTGGCATATTTCCATATATGGAAAATTTAAAATCTTCTGGATATTCTCCAAGTAAATATGCAAAAGCGTTTACAAGAATATTTCTCTGGGCCTTATAGGTTTTTAGGATTTGTTTCAAAGTTTCTAAGGTATTTTTAGCACTATCTACGCCTTGATAGGATATAAGGCCTGCTTGGTAGTTCGTTTCGCCGAGTTCTAAGTTTTTCTTAGCTATATTTATTTGTTTTTCTAAAAGCCTAATATAGTGAGCGTTTTGGACTATCTGATAATAGTTGTTTACCACATTTAAAATAAGAGCGTTTTTAACAGCAATCGCTTCTTTTTTGGATAGCTTTACATTTTCTTTAGAAGCTCTATAAGCGCTTAGAGCTTTTCCAAAAAAGTCTAACTCATAAGATGCACTAACAGATAGATTATATGTGGTATAAGGAGCTATGTTAAAAAATTTGCCCGTAGGTGTACGTTGGGATAGTTTTTGCTTTTCGGCAGATGTATTTAGATTAAAATTGGGAAACAATATAGAGCTATTTTCTAACACATAAGCTTTTGAGAGTTCTATGTTTTTAAGAGCTATTTGGTATGAGGGATTATTTTTTAGAGCTAAATCCACAAAATGGTTTAAAGTAGGATCATCAAAGCTCTTCCACCAGTATTGATAAGTATTTTGATTTTTAATGGTATATTGATTTATGGTTTCCTTAAACTTGGTTGGTATTTTTACAGATACCTTCCGGGGTTTTGCATAAAAAGCACAAGAGCTTATCATCAAAGACAACCCTAATATAAGAAATTTCTTCTTCATCTTATTTGCCCTCTAGGTATATATCCACAAGCTGCCCTGGATATAGATTCACGTTTTTAGGCTTTTGGAATCTAAATATAACTGGTAATACTCTTACATCCACTCTTTCTAATAGATTATCAGATAGTTCTATCTTTGGTGTCACATATGGTTCTACTGCCACAAACTTAAGCGGTACTGAGATGTTTGTACCTCTTACAAACATAACAGCTTTTAAGTCTTTTATAGGAGGTAGTTTTGCAAGCAATATCTCATCTATAAAGGCTCTAACTTGTAGTTTATCACCAGAAGCAGGACCTATCCTTACAGGGGGATCATAGGATTTTGTATAAGTGTAATATACACCGCTTTGTGATACATAATCACCTTTTGCCACATTTAATTCTAATATTTCACCATTTTCTGGAGCTTTTACTGTATACCTATCAAGAAGAGTTAAAGCACTTTTATAAGCATGTTCATCTGCTTTGTAAATCTGGTATTGGGTTTTTATATCATAGCTCCAAGCTCCAGCTTTGGTAAGCTCATAGTTTTTTATCGCCACTTTCAAATTCTCTTCAGCTTCTCTTAGTGCATATTTAGCATTGTCAAGATCTTGCTTACTCACAGATTTAGGGTTTAATTTATAAGAGTTTAAAAGTTTTTGATAGTTTGATTCCTGATATATCACTTGGGATTTCGCATAATCCACTTGAGCTTTTGAAACTGCTAAGGTCTCTGGTCTTGGCTCTGCTTTTAATTCTAAGTATTTTTCGTAATCTGCTTGCATTTGATGGTAAAGCTGTTTTACTGTTTGGGTTTGGACTTTGTTATCCACCTCAAAAATAGGCTGACCTTTTTTGACAATTTCACCATATTTTACAAACACTTTTGTAACATTGCCTGATACTTCAGGATATACGTTTATGCTTTCACCACTGGCTTGTACAGGTTCTACGATACCATTGGCATAAACTCCGTTTTTAAATGGATCCTTTGTCATGTAAACAGGAGGTGGTGGTTTTGGAGCAGAACCATAGATATGAGCACTTATAAGACCTGCGATGATACCAAGTATCGCCAACGCTATTAAAAATTTTACCTTCATATATCCTCCTATCTTACCTCGTTGATAGATGTTTCTTTTATAACACCATCTTCCATATGTACAATCCTCGTGGCGTCTTCAAAGATTCTTGCATCGTGGGTGATTACAAGAATAGCCCTATGTGGATTTAACATACGTTCTTTTATGAGGCTCATAACTTTCTTACCAGTATCTCCATCAAGAGCAGCAGTAGGTTCATCCAATGCAAGTATGTCTGGGTCTCCTGCTAAGGCTCTTGCTATAGCCACTCTTTGCTGTTCGCCTCCAGATAACTTATAAGCAGGAAGTTCGTATTTGGATTCTGGAAGCTGTGCCATTTGAAGTTTTTCTCTTGCTATCTTTAACGCATCATTCCAGTTTATACCTTTTAATATAAGAGGTATAGCCACATTTTCTAATACCNNATAATCTTGAAATACAAAACCTATATGATTTAGTCTAAATCTTGCCAAAGAATCTGTATCAAGGTTCCATATGTCTTGACCTTTCACATGGACTTTACCGTTATCGGGTCTTAAAACCCCAGATATTAAGCTTAAAAATGTGGTTTTACCAGA
>DDOS01000002.1 GCA_002341805.1 Aquificaceae bacterium UBA2488
AATACCCCCCACCTATGATTTCCAACTGATGTCTTTGACTCATATTTTGGAGTTTTTGTATAAAATCTTTTTTGTTTTTCAAAAACCATTCTAATAAAATCCCGCTAAAATGAGCACAAAACTTCATGTCTTCATTATTGTAAAAGAAATCTATCAAGGGTTTGTAAGCTTTTTGATAAGCTGTTTCAAAAACATCCCCAAAATTTCCTATGGGCTGATGGCAATGTATACCAAATATAAAAGAATGCATATATCTATTATAATCTAAATACATATTGCATGTTTTTTGGCTTTTAATGTGTTATAAATCATTTTTAATAATAATTATTAATTTATATTCTTTCTTATGAAGAAACTTTTTGCAATTAACAAGTTAAGAGAGTTAGGTTATAAGATAACGCCCCAAAGAGAGTATATACTGGATTTATTTTTAAAATCCAAAGAGCATCCAAGTGCTGAGTCTATTTATAACACCTTAAAAGAAAATTTCCCCTATATATCTTTATCCACTGTTTATAATACCTTAAATACATTAGTGGATATAGGGCTTGCAAGAGCCATATTCTTAGAGGATAAAACCTATTTTGATCCAAATATAGAGCCCCATTCTCATTTTGTATGTGAGCATTGTGGTAAAATCTATGATTTAGAGCCAGTTTCTATAGATCTTAAAAGCCTAAAAACAGAATATATTTCAAGAATACACAACCTTGATGTTTATATATATGGTATATGTAAAGAGTGTACATACATCAAGGCACAGTAAAGCGACTTAACTTTAGAGTTTTATATTCTCAAGAAGAACTTTCATGGGTTTTATACTCATCTGGTATGGAGAAGAAGGCTATAGTTAGCAAAATCCATGCTACATAGAGTATTATATTGCCTATAAATATGATTAGCGTTATAGCACCTATGAAAAACATAGTGCCTGCTGTTTCAAACAAAGAAACTCCCGTAAGATTGGCAATTATTTTTAGAGCTTTTCTAAACTTGCTGTAACTTAATATGGCAAGTGCATACATTATACCAAAGCCCAGCAACAAACCTATAAACCCACTACCATGACCAAATATTATAGATATAAACGATGGTACTACAAACAAAATCCCTAAAAGTAAACCTGCCATAGCTAAAATTAGACTGATTAAGATATCTTGGAATATTGCAGGATTATTGGTTTTTTTAGATATTTCGTTAAAAGCTAATATCACCAATGTAAATCCAGCTATACCTAAAATCCAGCCAATACCAGGAATTGCGGACAGTATGACAAATAAGCACCCAAGCCCACCTAATATTTTTTCGTTTCCTGATTTCATATGGATATTGTATCACATTTCAGGAAAATTCATCAAAAGTATTGTATTATAATATTCTTATGTTTTTCTGGAAAAAATCCGATACGGAAAAAAAGGCTAAAGAAGGATCAAAGGAAGCTATTCTAGAGCTTATAAAAGAGGGTAAGAGGTCAAAGGCGATATCTATTTTGGAGGATTTTAAGAATAATGAAGAATTAAGAAGGATACTGTTTGACTTATATGTGCAGGATAAAGAATATTATAAAGCTTATACGCTTTTAGAAAAATATGGAAATTTAGGTACTGCTCCAGAAAGAGCTTTAGTTTATGAAGAATCTGGATATATACAAAAGGCTATAGAGGAATATCTCAAGATAGGAGATTTTAACAGTCTTTATAAGGTAGCTCTTCTTTATAGACATATTGGTGATTATCCAAAAGCTCTGGATTTCATGGAAAGAGCTTACAAGCTGGTGCCTTACGATAAGAAAAAAGAAGTGGAAGAGGCTATATTTGATCTTAAGAAAATTCTTGGCATAGCAGATATTCAGAAAGAAAGCTTATTTGATAAGATAAGTAAAACTCTTAAAAAAACCAAAGATACAATACTTTTAAACACTGTATTTATAAATAGAAAAGTAGATGAAGCTCTTTTTGAAGAGCTTGAAGAAAGGCTTGTTAGAGCGGATATAAATGTAAAGCTCGTTTTAAATATTATTGAGGCCGTTAGAGCTGAAGCTATAAAGAAGAATATTCAAAATGCAGAAGAATTAAAACCTATTCTCAAAAAAGAGTTCTTGAATATTTTGAAAAACGGCGGTAATAAAGATCTATTTTTTGAGCTTTTAAACCCAAAAGACAAACCTTTTGTGATATTGTTCCTTGGGGTAAATGGCTCTGGCAAAACCACCACTATAGGAAAGCTAGCCAGTATATACAAAACCCAAGGTAAAAAAGTGCTTCTTGGAGCAGCTGATACTTTTAGAGCAGCGGCCATTGAGCAATTGGAAGTGTGGAGTGAGCGTTCAAAAGTGGATATAGTAAAAAAACACGAAGGAGCAGACCCAGCTTCTGTAGCCTTTGAAGCAGTCAAAAAAGGTATAGAGGAAAATTATGATGTAGTTATAATAGATACCGCTGGAAGGCTCCATACCAAAGAACCACTTATAAATGAGCTTAGAAAGATCAAAAAATCCATACAAAAAGCCTATGAAAAAGCTCCTCACGTAAGCTTACTGGTGCTTGATTCCACTATTGGTCAAAACTCTATATCCCAAGCAAAAGTTTTTAAAGAGGCTGTGGATATAAATGGGCTTGTGATTACAAAGCTTGATGGTACTTCAAAAGGTGGAAGCGTGATATCCATAGTGAAAGACTTATCATTACCTATATATATTACTGCAGATGGTGAACGCATGGAAGACCTTGATCCCTTTGACCCTGAGATTTTTGTGGATGCTCTTTTAAGCTAAGATTTTTTATGCTTTTAATAAAAGCCTAATACTAAAAATTTATGTGATATAATAATATCTTATTAGATTGGAGGTTATATGTTGAAGGTGGATATAGTAACTCCGCAAGGGGTAGTTTATACTGAAGAAGTTGAGTCTGTTAATATCCCTGCTTTTGATGGTGAAATGGGTATCCTTGAAAACCATATGCTTACATTAACCCAAGTTAAACCAGGACTTGTTTACTTCAACAAAGATGATAAAAACGGTATAGCTATAGGTCATGGTTTTGCGGACATAACTCCTAATCATGTTATTGTTTTAACAGAAGAAGCTGTTCCTGTTGGTAATATAGATTTTGAAGCTTATAAAGCTCTCTTTGATGAAGCTATAAAGAAGTTGTCAGATGCCAAATTTGCAGAAGAGATAACAGAATGGCAAAAGAAAAAAGAGTTAGCGGAAGCTTTCATGAATATAGCTAAGCATTTTAGTCCAAATATCAGATCTTAAGGAGTAAAAGGTGAGAT
>DDOS01000003.1 GCA_002341805.1 Aquificaceae bacterium UBA2488
AGTATCAGATATGATAGTAAAAGACGGAGAAGGTGCCACAAAGCTTGTAAACATAGAAGTAAAACATGCAAGCATAAAAACAAAAGCCAAAACAATAGCTAATGCTATTGCCACATCAAATCTTGTAAAAACAGCTATATTTGGAAAAGATCCGAACTGGGGTAGGATTTTGGCCGCCGCTGGCTCTACAGCATTTCCTATCGATCCGCTTAGTATAGCTCTCTATATAATGGATATAAAAGTTTATGATAAAGAACCACTTAATTTTCATAAGGATCATTTATCTAAAAAAATGGAAGAGTCCGATGTTATAAATATAATTTTGGATTTAAAAGAAGGTAAAGAATCTTTTAACTATAGATTTTCAGATCTTAGCTATGAATATGTTAGAATAAACGCCGAATATACCACCTAAACCCTGATTTTTGGATTATCAAGATGATGTTAAGCTACAGAATTATTTAAGATTTTCTCTTAAAAAGATTGTCTAAGGATGATAGTCTGTCTAAAAATAAAATACCATTTAGATGGTCAAGCTCATGCTGGAATAATACTGCTTCTGGTCCTTCAAAGTCAAGAATTAGCTCTTTCTCGTTCTGATCAAAAGCTTTGATGGAGATAAATTTATATCTTTGGATATTAGCAGTGTATTCTGGAATGCTAAGACAACCTTCTCTAAAAACAATAGTTTCTTCAGCTTTTAATATGATAGGATTTATAAGCACTAAAAATCCATGATAAGATTTTGGTGGCTTCCTAAACCTGGAAGCATCCATCACTATAAGATTTTTCAAAACACCCACCTGTGAAGAGGCAACTCCAGTACAAAAATCTTTAGCATACATCGTTTCTTTAAGATTTTCTATGTGTTCTATGATAAACTGATCAATTTTTTTTATATCTTCTGATTTTTTCTTTAAAAGCTCGTTTGGATAAACAAGTATATCGTATATCAAAGCACTTCCTTGCAAATCTCCTGAATGGCTATATCCACCTCTAATTCTTTAGCAAGTTCTTTCAAAGCTTTTTCTATCAATGATATGCCTGTATTTTGAAGTTCTATTTCTACAAGCATTACATATAGATCTTTTAGTTTATGGGTTCTTAAGTCCGTAATATTTATATTTTTAGATGCTAAAAGCTCAGAAACTTTGTATATGATACCCACTTTATCAGCACCATATATAGATACAATGGCATTGCAAGTGGATGGTGCTTTGGTGCCTTCATCTTCTACCTCTCTTATATCCACATGTATACCTTCTATGCTAAAATCTTTCTCGTTTATAGGCTTTCGAGAAGAGAATAAAAGCATTATTATAAACTGATCTGATAATTTACTCATAGAAGAATCTTCTATGTTAGCATTATGCTCATACAAAACTTTTGTAATGGATTCTACAATACCAGGTCTATCTTTCCCAAAGGCTGTTAGTATATACTTTTTCATAATAATCAATGGAGCGAGTGACGGGGCTCGAACCCGCNNCTACCATTGAGCTACACTCGCTTTAGAATTAGAATTATACCATATCATCTCTTACAATGCAATAAAATCTTTATCATAATACCCATTGGCTTACAATCTTAATTCCCAATTTAATATATGATTAACCTCAAACTATAAAACCTATGCTTTAAAATCCTACAAGTCTGCCACGCCCCACGAGTCTGCTATTGGAAATGTTATAGATTTAAATGAGAAGTTTGGGTAAATCCGTTGGAAAATAAAGTTTATTAGTTTACTATAGAAAATTTTAACACTTGTCTTATTTTGTCCCAAACAGATACTTGCTCTGGTTTTAGCATAAATTTATCTATGTGATCATCTAAATACATAAACTTATCACATATACGTCTTAGAGAATAAGAGGATGTCTTTTTAAAGGTGGCGTTTTCCACTCTTTTACCAAAAGCCTGTACTGTTTCAATGGTATAAGAAAAATCGCTATCCCCACTTACTAATATACAAGCATCATAGGCATTTTGATAAGCTAAGGATAACATGTCAGTAGCAAGCATAATATCCACTTCTTTTTCTAAAAAGCTTCCGTCTGGTAGCTTCCTAAGGCGTCCAAGTTTTACCTTTATACCCATAAAAGACATATTTTCTAAAAATTTCTTTTGTTTAGAAAAACTATCCTTATGCTCTTTGTCTATGTCTTTTTCACTTGGCAAAGCCGAATAAAAATAAGTCCTCACTAGATATCTTCCATCCGCTAAAAAACCCATTAACTTTTCATAGTCTATTTTGAAGGTTTCGTTTCTTAAAGCATGAAACATATTAGAACCATCTATAAATATAATAAGTCTTTCGTTAAACATATCAAGATAATAGTTTTTGGGCTTTTGATAATAAAGTATTCAAATATTCTAAGGAGGTGGCTTCTGCATATACTCTTATAAGTGGTTCTGTGCCAGATGCCCTTAAAAGCACCCAAGAGTTATCTTCAAATATCATCTTAAACCCATCTTTTATATTCGTTTGGCTAATTTTGATGCCATCTAAATCCGTAGGTGGGTTTTTGATGAGAGTTTTTAGTCTATCTTTTATGTGTTCTTCTACTTTTAAATCCACTCTGTTATAATAAGCCTCTCCGTACTTTGAAAATACATCTTTGATGATGTTTGATATATCTTTATTTTCCAAAAGTATCATCTCTAATATAAAGATTCCAGATAAAAAGCCATCTCTTTCTGGTAAGAAAAATGGAAATCCATAACCACCAGACTCTTCACCTCCAAAGATCACTTTATGCTGTAAAACAATTTCATTTATGTATTTAAATCCCACTGGAGTTTCGTAAACTTCTATATTAAAATCTTTGCATATCCTGTCCACTAAGAAACTTGTAGAAACGGTTTTTACCACAATACCATCTTTTATACCTTTATTTCTTAAAATATGCAATAAAAGCAATATATATACGAGCTGAGAATTTATAAACTCTCCTTTTTCATCCACAAG
>DDOS01000033.1 GCA_002341805.1 Aquificaceae bacterium UBA2488
GATGGCATAGACACTGTTGTTGCCAAGGATATCCCTGTTGTGGTTTTTGTATTTGTTGTTTCTTTCTGGGCCATTCCAACTAAAAGGTGTTGGCAACATCATAACAAATACAGGAAAACCTTTCCAAGATGTAACCCTTACATCCATAGGTTTTAATTGAGATACGTCGTAGTCTACTTTTGACTGCAAAGCTGCTGCCGCACTTGGCCCTAAGCTTTTAAGAATAGGATAGGCAGCACCTACTGCAGCGGCCGCACCAAAAGCACCTACCACATACTGCACAAAATCACGTCTTGATGCTTCCATAGATTTACCTCCTAAATCATTAAAAAACTATTATACCACAAACTAACTAAATTTTTAGTATAGTGATATTTTGATTTCATTATATAAAGATTTTCTTATAAGTATTAAAGCTAAATTTATAACTAAATGTAAAAATTTTCATAAATTTATTATCCTATGAAGAGCATACTTAATAAGATTTTTAAAAAGACTGAAGAAGAGCCAGTCAATTCAAATAAGACTTTGATAGGAAATATCGAGGTTTCTGAGGCTCATTTAGAACAAGACCCAGATGCGAAGATAGAAGAATACTGGGTGGAATCGATGGCTATTTCCGATGATGCTTATTGGTTTATAGCTGGAAGGCGTCATGGGTTATTTAGCTTATATAAATATGATGGTAAGATAGTGAGGCTTCCCGCAAGACCGACATCTCAAGCGGTGGTGGATATAATTTTTAAGGATAAATATCTTGCCATATCAAGTCCTCCATATGTTTCTGTGTATGAGATGGTGGATTTTTATAATCCGAAAAGCTGGAAAAGTACAAAATTTGCCCAAGAGGGATTAAGACCCGCGGGTGGGCTTGATTTAGCAAGCAATATGCTCATATATGGAGCGTTGTCAGACCAAGTGGTTTTGATAGAGTCAGACTTTGCCAAGGGTCTTATTGAGCCAAAAAATATATTTAGGCTTCAAAATTTTGGTGGTATCAAGCTTATAAAAATATTAAAAAATAGAACTATCTTATTCTCAGGACCTAAGAAGAGTATAATTACAGATATAAACGGAAATACCATATATGAGTTCTCAATCCCTTCAAAAGCCTCTTGCGTAAAAGAAGATACATTTTATATAGCTTCCACTGAGCTTATAGTTTATGATTTAAATACAAAACAGGAGTTATTTAGACATCCTTTAAACTGCAAGCCAAGTGCTATTGATATATATGAAAATATTGCTCTAATTGCGGATGAAGAAGAAAACAAGCTCACATTTTTTGATATTAAAGAGGGTATAGAACTCGGTGTATTGCAGGATGGTGGATACTCAGTGGTGAAAGTAGGTTTAGATGGGTCCATATATACATCTTATTTTGACAAGCAGAATAAGCTTTATTATCTTAAAAAGTTTGAAACAAACCTATTGGATTTATATTATCCTAAGGAACGTCAGGAAGCCATAAAAAGAAACGCCCAGCAGTTTTATAGGGATTTTAAAAGAAGGCTTCAATCAAATGATATAGAAGATATAAAAGAGTTAAAGGAGTTAGAGAGCCTTATATCATATCCCTTTAAAGAGGTTAGAGAAATCATAGAAAAAGCCAAAATAGAATTAGAACAAAAACGCATTGAGCTTAAATTTAATGCTTTTAAAAGCCTGATACAATCTAAAAATATAGACGCCAAAAGCTTTGATGAGCTAATAGAGTTTGGCAAAAACCTTGACAAATCCTATCAAGATAAGTTTGAAACCCTAAGACAAGAAGCCATAGATGCTTTAAAATCTGTAGTGGATAAACATATATCTTTGGTGGAGTCTACTCTATCAAGCATAGAGATAACAAACCAAACCCAAGCAGAGGGCATACCAGAGATTAAGAGAGCGAGAGAGATCTTCTTAACACTTCCAAGGGAAATCCAAACTGAGGCTTTTGATAAACTAAACAAACTCATCCAAAGGTTTATAATAGAGGTAAGACTTAAAAAATATAAAATTATATTAGAAAAAGATAAGATTTTAATAGGAAATACTTTGATAAACATACCTCCTTATACAGTCAAAAAACTAAGATGGAGTATGAAAGTAGAAGACAAGCTAATGTCAAACGGACATGTATATTCGAGGATATCTTTTACTCGAGAAGACGGCCTAACAAGAGAACCCAAAAGATACAATAACTATCTCACAGAAGATGAGATAAAACACAAACCAAAATGGTTGAGTAGATATCTATCTAAGTTGAATGGGCTTTTTGGATATCAAAATATGGCAGGGGCTAACATCACCATAAGCTTTGAGGATACTCCTTGGTTTGTACAAAATCTTGAGGTTTTATCAAAAGCCCTAAAAGACCAATCAAAGTATAACGAAGGTATTGTGATAATAGAAGGCGATGCTGGTGTAGGTAAAAACTTCCTTATAGAAGTATATGCTGCTCTTAGCAAAAGACCACTCTTCATAATCCCATGTCATTCTAAGATGGAAAAAGAGGATATCACCTTTGTATACGAATATGACCCTAAGATGGGCACCAAACGCACCAAGTCAAATCTCATAAAAGCCTTGGAAACTCCAAATGCCATCGTGTATTTTGATGAGATAAACACATTACCCGCTTCATTGGTAAAAATATTTAACCCGCTTTTTGATTATAGAAGATACATGTATCTATCTTACGATAGTATTGTAAAAGCCCAAAAAGATGTATTGTTTGTAGGGGCTATGAACCCCCAAAATTACCTTGGTGTATTGGAACTTCCGCAGGATATAAAGTCAAGAGCAGAGATTATATACATAGATTATCCACCTTTTGAAGATGAAAGAGGATTTTACTATCCAGATGAAGCCATCATTCTAAAAGACTATATGGAAGGTTTTGAGGCTTTTAGTAAAGAAGATTTTATATATCTATGGTATGATA
>DDOS01000066.1 GCA_002341805.1 Aquificaceae bacterium UBA2488
CCGCTACCTGTGGGCCCCGTAACTAAGATGATACCATAGGGCTTTCTTATCATCTCCATCAAAATATCGTAATGGTCTTGTTCTATGCCAAGGGTCTTTAAATCAAAGCTAAGTTTTGCTCTATATAAAAGTCTTAAAACGATATCTTCACCGCTCACTGTGGGCATGGTGGAAGTTCTTATATCTATTGGCAAAGAGCCTATACGGGTGCTAAACTTTCCATCTTGGGGAAGTCTTTTCTCTGCAATATCAAGCCCAGACAAAAGCTTTATACGAGAGACCACCGCTAAATAAAAATTTTCTTCAAGCTCATCCATCTCATGTAAAACCCCGTCAATTCTCAATCTTACCACAAAGCGTTTTTCTTGAGGCTCTATGTGTATATCGGATGCATTTAACTCCACAGCCCTTGACAATAAATCATTTAGATATTTAATAACAGGAGCTTCAGAAGCCATGTCCTTTAAACGCTCGGGGTCTTCTATATCAAGGGATACAAAATTCTCTTTGGATATATATTTTCTTGTTAGTTCTCTTATATATCTTTCGTAAGTAAGATAGATTTTTGTTTTTAACCCAGTGGCATTTTCTATATAAGATATCACATGTAGCTTTAATGGGTCTGTGGTAACTATATGTACAGTATCATCTTCTATCTTAAAAGCCAAAAAACCCTCTTGGGATATGTAGTTAAGGTTTAGTTTGTTTTGAAGTATATTTAGAGTATTCACTAAGTTCTCTTCATCTATGGATATATTTATAGGTATATTTAACTGTATGGATAAAGCTTCTATGAGCTGGGTTTCTGTGATGGCTCCAAGCTGGATAAGTATTTGACCAATCCTTAGTTTTAGGCTTTTTTGAATATCTAAAGCTTTAGATATATCCTCATCCAATACTTCAAAGCGCTCTTTTAAAATCTCTCCTATTAACATTTATTTCCAATTACAAATAGCTTTTTTGCCCATCTTGTTGTCTGGTCCTAAGGAGCATAGGTCGAAGCTTCCATGTTCTCCTGGGCATTTGTAATAATATGGATGTCCCCAAGGATCTAAAGGTATCTTTTTCTTAGATAAATATGGTCCATGCCATTTTTTGTCATCGCTTGGTTTTTTGATGAGGTCCCCCAAAGATGGTGGGCATTTGTCCTCATCAAGCATATAAGACCTAACAGCGGATGATAGGGTCTCCACTTGAGCTTGAGCTATCTTTGTTTTTGATTCTTCAAACTTTTTGAATATATTTGGCATAATCAAAGAAGCTATAAGCCCTATTATAGCCACCACTATCAAAATCTCAATCAGTGTAAAACCACGTTTTTTACTTTTCATATAAATAGTATAAATTACTTTTATAAATTTCTCAATGATAGAGTATAAAGAAATAATAAATTGCTCTTCTCTCTGTGAGATATATTACATTGATAAATTATAACCATGTCTTATATTGAAATTTATGGAAAGCGTTATTGTAAACACTGAAGAGCTAAAGAAGGTATATGAAGAGGACTTTAATCTCTGGGTTGAAGAGAACTTACAGCTTTTAAAACAAAAGAAATATGACCAAGTAGACTGGGATAATCTGATAGAGGAGATTGAAGATATGAGCAATTCACTTAAAAGAAGTCTTAAGAGCCATTTGTCTACTATATTAGAACACATGTATAAGCTAGAACACTTGCTGGAATATTCTCATTACGATACAAATATGTTTGGAGAAGGTGGTTGGGGATGGAAGAGGAGTATTAAGAATGCTCGCAGGGAAATTAATGAATTAATAAATGATAATACAAGTTTATTATCGCTTATTGGAGATTTATTACAAGCAGCTTGGAAGGATGCTAAAACAGGAATATTAGATTTTATTGATGACTTAAAGATTAGCAGTAAAGATAAAGAATCACTTTTAAAAGATATTCCAATAGAATCACCTTATACGATAGAAAAGATAGCAGAAAAGATCGATGAGTTATCTGGAAGAAAAGATGAGAATGCATTTACTGAATATCTAAGAAGGTATGGAAGAAAATAGCGAAATTATAATAAAATGAAAAACTCATGCTAAGATAATTATTTCTGATTTTGTTTCAATGATAGAAGCTTACGCAATCTTTTACAAATACATCTTAATTTAAGCCATATAGATTTAATGCTATAATGTACACATGAAACTTATAAAGTCAAAAAGAAGTATAGAGATATTTTATAAAGAACATGAGCATAGGTTAAAAGATGGGCTTTATCTTTTGCCAGATGAAGTGTCTTTGGAGGATGGTAGTTTTTGGGCTTTTAGTATTAAAAAAGAGTTTTATGACAATCTAAATAAGCCTATAGATGATGCTGTAAAATCGGTGCTATTTTATATAGATTTAAACCTTTATCATGTGGTAAGCCTTGTGGGTATTATTAAAAGCCTAAAAGATAAGGGTATAGATGTAAGTGTCCTTGGCTTTAACGATGTTAGATTTTTAGAAAAGTTTGGAGTGAGTGTTTTAGATAAAATACCATCGGTTAATAACTTTGGTAGTTTTGATAGGGTGTATGTGCTTTTTGATGTAGATTCGAAGGTATTTCCTGATATAGTTGGGATAAAGGAGTCAAAACTTGACATAAGAAGAAAAGAAAAAGATGAAATAGTTTTTATAAACTCTATACATAATATTTATAAAGCTAATGTGTCTTTTGAAGATATAAAACCACATTTTATGTCTGTTAATCGTGGCATACTTGTAGAAGAAGAGGGTATATCTGATAAGAGCTTTGATAAAGTATTTGAGTATTTAAAAACATCAAAATGTATAATCACATCAAGTCCATGGATAGCAAGGTTTTGTGATATAGCAAGTATACCTTGTTTATTCTTAGTGGGTGGGTTTGATGAGAAGATATTCCCAAAATCTCATGTAAAGATGTTAAAAAATCCATATGTAGGGGTTTTATGTAGTGCTCCATGTGGGTTATCTAAAGATGAAAAATGTGAAGAATCAAAGCTTAAAAATAGTGCTATATCTCCATGTATGGAATTTAAAATATCAAGCTCTCACATAGAAGATACCATTTTAAAATACAATGTAAAAGAAGATGTATGTCCATATTGTGATAACAAGGCCCATGTAATGGATGTATCAAATGGAGTTATCTATAGAGAGTGTAGTGTTTGCAAAACCATCTTTACTGATAAAGAGATAGATAAGCCAAGTGTATCTAACGGTTTTCAATGGTATGGGTATATGAGATATGAATCCATAGCTCATCATAAAGATGGTATATATCTAATTGAGCATTTTCATCCAAGATTTTCTTATATAGTAGAGCTTTTAAAGGATATATCTTCAAAAAATGTCTTAGTCTTTGATACTATTGAGCTTGGTTTTTGCTTTAATCAAAATAACAAAGTGTATTTTTATTCCAAATCAAAGCATATAAGAGATCTTGCTTTGGTATCTACAAACTTTGAAATATTAGATGAACCAAAGGGAAGTTTTGATGTTATCATCATTCCAGATTTTAGCTTTTATAAAAAAGATATTTTAAAGTATTTAGAGGCAAACACCATCATAATATCTGCTCCTAATAAAGATAAGTTTAACCGCCAAAAATACATCTCCTTTGAACCAAAAAATGCCTATTTTGAGCCATATTTTCTTAAAAGCCTAATACAAAAAGAATATTCTTATATAACAAGCTCCACAGATTATTATGAATCTTTTAAAGCAAGAGAACTCTTTGGAGATATCTTCACCCAACGCTTTAACATAAACAACATAACACTTCCAAATGTTTTTACCCATAATAACTTACCATCATCTTTGCAAGATACTACTTTTGGAGATTATCTAATATGTGTTTATTCTGATAGTCCTATAAATAGCGAAAATTATATAAAACAAAAAAGAGATTTAGAAATAAAAAGAGACATAGATGTATTTAAAACCCATTATGGAGTTTACAAAGAACCATATTTAGAAATATATCATGAAGGCAAAAGAGGTAAAGTCCTTATAACAGATCATCACGAGCTTGTTATCAATGTGTCAGAGCTCTTTTCAAGAGCAGATTTTACCGTTGGTATTATCAAAAAAGACATGCCACATATAAATATGGATAGACTAAGAAAGGAAGTCCTTGAGTTTAATCCAGATTTTATGTTTTCTATGTTTTTTGGTGATTTATTTTGGATGAGAGATGAATCAGGATGGGATTTAAAAACCAGAGATTTTTGCTTTAGATTTAATTTTCCAATAGTTGTTTATAAGACAGATGTACCAACGATTGATAAATACTCTCCTACAGACGAAGGTATTGAGCTTCTAAAAAAATATAAAAACAAGATAGGGATTATATATCAAGACAGTTTTACAACAACAATTCTCAAAGAAATTGGTATAGATGCATATTATTATCCAATGTTTTCACATTTTCATAAAAATAACTCTATATGCTATAAAAAGCCAAAAACTATTGATGTGGTATTTGTGGGATCGCTACACTCTAAAAACGATGAGTTTATATCAAAACACAAAGATAGTGTAGATTGCTATTTTAACGATGTAGAGGATATAACAAAATGTATCAAAGAAAAACCTATAGAAACTGGTAAACTAAATAAAGCATTTTTTGATAAAGCCCTTGGTGTGGAATCTCAAATAAGAGCTATTTATGCGGATGAGATTAAGAAAAGATATAACGCTTTTTACTTTGATGGGTATAGGCTTCCATTTACTTTGCTTTGTAATATAATATCCAGTGCTAAGATATCTTTTTACATACATTCCCAAGCTTTTTATTGTATTCACGATATGGCTATATACCCAGTGGAGTTTGATACTTTACCCATAGTGGATAGACACAAAGAAGCAGAGATTTTGTTTCCAGAGCATTACAAATATTTTACCTACAAGAACCTTGATGAAGCTATAAAGCTAATAGACCATTATCTAACCCACGAAGATGAGCGTATGGCACTAGTAAATGAGTTAGAACAAGTCCGCCAAACCTACTATACCGAAGAAAATCTATTGGATTTTATATTGTATGTGTATGAAAGGAAGAGGAGTCAAAAATGATACGGATCAATAAAGGCGATGAAAACGAACAAAAACTAAGGCAGATGGGGATAGTGATAAATGCTGGTGCTATACTTAACGGTAAATTTAGATTAGAATCGCCCACCTGTTTAGACCAGGGAACATTTGTTAACTTTCATAACGATCTTACGATGGGTGCATTTTCTTATGTTGTAAATTGTTTTGTCTTAAATTATGCTACCATAGGCAGATATTGCTCTATAGCTTATGGTTTTACCATAAGAGAGAATCATAGAACAGACTTGGTATCTACTTCTGTGGCTTTTTACGAAGACGAATCTAATACACTTCATGGATTTAATGCGATAAACTACTTTACAACAAAAGACTTTAAACTAAAAAATGGAGAACATCCTAAGGAACTACCAGTATCACCAGTAGAAATAGGTCATGATGTATGGATAGGTCAAGATGTTTTTGTAAAGCCAGGTGTCAAGATAGGAACAGGAGCTATAGTAGGTGCAAGAGCGGTAGTTACTAAAGATGTCCCGCCCTATACCATAGTGGCAGGAGTGCCTGCAAGGATTATAAGATACAGATTTGAAGAAAAGCATATAAACATGCTTTTAGAATCCTGCTGGTGGGAAAATATGCCCCATGGCAGTTAAAAGGTGCTATCTTAGATGATGTTGAAGCTTTTGTGGATTTTGTAAATAACTTAAGAGCTAAAAATATACCTATATACACCCCTGGGTTTGTGGAGTTTGAAGTATAAAAAATTTTTATTTTGTTTCTAATTGTAAATCCGTAAAATACGCTACGCCAAAAATCTATTTTAAGACTTTACAACTTTTAGCTCTATATTTATATTCTCACAGACATTGTTATATGTGCGAAGATATTGCATGACTTGGTCTTGAGTTATCTTGCCTTGAGCAAGGAGGGTTGCATAATAAGGCGTAAGCTCATAAGAGGTGTTTATGACCTTAAAATTTACGCCAAGATATATGCCCAATGGAGTAGTAGCCCAATTATTGGCAATGCAATGTCTATTAAACTCTTGATCAAACATACCAAGTCCTTCTGGAGTTATAGGCCTTACATGAGTTGGGTCTGTTAAGAAGTTATCACTTCTGGGATGTGGCACTTGTATTTTTATAATTGCTCCATTTTTGCATATTCTATATAACTCTTTTATGATGGCTAAATATACCTTTGTATCTTGGCCAATATGCTCTAAGACATGATATGCCAATATCTCATCTACAGAATTATCTTCAAAAGGCCATGGTGTTTTTTCTAAATCCCATACCAAATCTGGATTACAAGCTTCTGCAAAATCAATATTAACATAACCTTCTTTCTTATTGTTGCCACATCCTAAATTTAATTTCATTTTTACTCTCCCTTAATTCTTTCCATCACCTCTTCTATCACTTTCTTCCACCTCTTATAAGCTTTTTCTTTGGAGAAGTTTTTGACACGCTTAACAGAGTATAAGGCGGATTTGTTATAAAACTCTTCATCGGATTTTAGTCTGAGTATGAGTTCTCTTAGCTCTTCTGGGGTTTTATAAAAAAGTCCTTCTTTGCCAAGGACATACCTACTTGCTGGTATATCATGAGATATAACTGGAAGACCAAGAGACATGGCTTCCACTTGCACAAGTCCAAAAGACTCTTGGAGTATATCATGAGAAGTAAATACAAATAAATCTACATTGTCTTTTAGATGAGTGTATGCGTCTTCCACCCAGCCTAAAAAGTTCATATTTTTTAGATTTTGCTCTTTTTTTAGGCTTTTGGCAACTTCTAAATCATCGCCTTCTCCTATAAAATCCACTTCTATATCTGTGTCTTTTAAAGCTTCCACCAAATCTCTCCAACCTTTTTCTGGTATAAACCTTGAAAGCCAGCCTACTCTAAAGGATGTTTTTGGATAAGATTTTGGTGTGATATTTTGTGGTATATCCATCCAGTTTGGGACTTCAAGGAGCTTGTCTTTTGGCACACCTTTTGAGGATAAAAACTTTGGAGCAAGACCTGATGCTGCCACTACAAACATCTTGGGGTCTTTTTTTAGTGTTTCTATAAAAGCATTTAAATAAGGTATATCTGTAGGATATAGTCCTTTTTCTAACCGTTCCATCGTTTCATGGGTATAGTATATAATAGGCTTATCTTGATGATTTATACCTATATTTGAGTTTACGATATAAATATCAAAGTTTTTGGCTTTTATTTGAGATTCAAAATATGGCTTCCAAGAGTTAAAGTCAAAGTAGTTTACATCCTTCATATAAAAAACATTTTTAGTATAAGATTTTAGCTTTTTATATAGTTTATCACTCAATATAAAAAAGTATATATCATATTCATATCTTAAAAGCTCAAAAAATCTATAAGCCATCACTTGACCACCACCATATCCTGGAGCGGCATCTATAAAAGCTATTTTTAGGCTTTTATTATCATCTATACAATCTTTTATAGGGTTTATCTTGATATTTATACTATCTTCACTTACACAAACAACCTCTTCACACTCACAAAACTTATACCCAAGCCCCAAGGCATTTTGAGGGTTTAAGGTTTTAAAGTGATTATAAAGATTATCTTTTGACTCAGATACAAAAGCTCTGCACAAAAACGGTCCTGTATAATAAAGGTCTTTACAAAAAGCGTTGAGATAATCCTTCACACACTGGCATCTAATGGGTAGTATATCAAAAGTGGATGCTCTATAAAAAGCCTCTTCTGGGATTATGTCTGTATCCTTCGCAAAAAGCACAATACCTGCTTTTTTGATATGTGATTTTACTTTATCAAATAACTCATCAAAGCTGAGATTATTTAGCTTAATACCACCTTCAAAGGGCGTGTCAGTGTAGCCCACAAACACCTCTTGGCAAAAGCTAAGAAGATAATCAATATACTCTTTTAAATATGGATTTCCAGTATATAAAATACAAGCAAAATACATAGTATTATTTTAGCAAAAAAACACTTGACAAAGGGGTATTTTTGATTTATACTAAAAGCTATCAAACTTTTAAATGGAGGTAGATTATGAAGAAATTTAGTTCGAAAGCACTTTTGGGTGCATTGACAACAATGGGAACTATAGCAACGTTTGGTTTTACACAGAGCGCTCATGCTACTGTATCTATTGGTACACCATGTAATAACGCTACTTGTCAAATACCAGTTGAGCTTAATCTTAACTCAAGTAATTCAGGGGTTGCTAGCATTACTGCAGAATCAATAGTGTTTAACCAAAGTGTTGCTGCAGGTAATACTGTAACTTTTACTTTAAGCAATGCTACTTTTAATAGTGTGACTATATCTATCATGTCAGCATCAAGTGGCGGTGTTGCTATTTGTTCTGATACACTCTCGACTACCACTAGTTCTGCTACATGCGCAATCTCAACTCCTTATTCTATCACAGCTGGTACTCAGTACTATTTATCACCTTATACCATACAAATCACATCTTCAGCTCCTGGCACAAGCGTAGTGTTGACTGCTACAGATCCATATGAAAGCGGTAGTGCTGTACTATTTACATCTTATTCAAACTACAGCATAGGTCTTTCAAGCTCTACTTATTATATAGCATCGAGTTTAACCACTTTTACCACTGGTTCTAATACTGCTATAAATAATATAACAATATCAAGCAATTCCAATGCTAACTCACTTACACTAAGTAGCGGTAGTTTAAACGTATTATTTACAAATATACCAAATAGCGTAACATTGGTTGCAACTAGTAGTTCTTCGCGAACTCCAGGTAATAATTCAGCAACATTCGCGTCACTTGCTAGCTTAACAACGATACCCCTTGTTAATGGTTCTACCACATATTCATTTACATTCTCTAATACTGGAAACATCGGAACTGGCACTATAGATGCTACAGTTTACACTTCTAGTGTTTCAAGTGCAGCAGGTTCCAGTGCTACCATATCTTCTTCTTCTGCAAGCTATACATATACTAACGCTAATGCCACCCCATTCTTAACATTTACTCCATCTTCTATACAAATATATGGTGAAGTGGTGGCTCCTGTGTCCGGTTATGCTGAATATCTACAAATTAGCTTACCGTCCAATGTATCTATGGGCACTCTACAAATAGGTGGTGCGACATGTACTCCATCATATTATTCTTCTAGCACATCAGGTACCGTAGCTACATATACTATAGACCTTGTTCAAACTATGAACAACTGTAGCAGTGTTCCAAATGTAGGTGCTGGCAATATGCTACCTCTAACTATGACATTTAATTCATCTTCTAACCTTAACGATGTTTCACAAATAGCAGCTCAAGTGGTAGCTTGGAATTCTACTGGTACATTTATAAGACACTTCCCACTTACAATATATAACCCAAGCAGTAGTAGTGGATCATTAAAGCAAATCTCTTACTAATAAACACTCTTTCTTACCCCTCCTTTTGGAGGGGTTTATCATATTAAATGTCTCTAACTATATCTTATCTTAGATTTTTTCTTGCTTTTGCAGTATTTGACCAACACTATGGGCTGTATGGATATATTTTAAGAGTTTTTCATATAAATAAAATTTTAGCACCAGATGGGACTTTAGCAGTCAGAGGATTTTTAGTTATAAGTGGGTATCTAATTCACTATATTTTATCAAAAAAGTATCCGTCAAATACATTAGGAGATTTTTGGCATTTTTTTGTATCAAGGTTTTTAAGAATATATCCTCTTTTTTTAGTGGTTTTTTTCTGTATTAGAGTTTTTATAAAATTTTCTATACTAAAAAGCATCTTTTTTGGGCTTTTAATACCCTTTGGCATATATGAGTTTTTTCAAAACCCTTTTGTCAGCGTGGTAAATATGGATAAGCTTCAGCCACCAGCATATGCTCAAGCTTGGACACTTAGCTACGATGCTGTTTTTTATCCCCTTGGTTTTTTGTTTTTTAAAAGCAGAAGATTTCTTATAATTTCATCTTTTTTGTGCATATTAGGTTTTTTTGTCTGGTGGGTGTTTGGGGATAACAGTCTTTGGTGGCCAGACTTTTATCTTAGCTTTATTCCAAACTTACTTGCTTTTATATCTGGTTTTTTGGCTTTTAAGATAAACTCCCCAAGTGCCCAAAAACACAACATACTTTCTCTACTTAGTTTTTTAGCGATTTTATACACTATGTATACACCGTTTTTTTTAAGCCCATTTTTACAGGATATTATAAGCATAATCTCTTTTGGTATATTAGTATCAGAACTTGGTAAAAACGGCCAATCTAAATACGAAAAACCCATAGCTGATTTTACCTTTGCTTTTTATCTCATACACTATCCAGTGCTTTTTATCAATGTACCATTTGGTATTAAAATTTTAATATCTATTGCTTTAGCCATATTTTTTGGGCTTTTAATAGAAAATAAAATTATAGAAAATCTTAGATACCTTTACATAAAGCATGTTTTACAAACCCAAAAAGCAAGCATATCTCATATAACTATACCAAAATATACATATACATTTTCAACCTTATTTTTAGCTACGGCTTTTTTTGTAAATATGTATAGATTTTTTAACCATTTTAAATATCCCACAATAAACCCACCATACACCATATACTTTAAAGAAGGCACAAACTCTTATGATTTTACAAAAACAGGTTTTTGGAACCAAGAAAATACCCTCACTTGGAGTGATTCAAAAGTCTCTAACATATGCTTTTTTATCAAAAACCCAAAGAACATAGATATAAACATGGAGTTTGATACATTTGTAACTCCCTTTTATCCTCAAGATGTAAACATATATTTTAATAATAGCCTTATCTATAACAAAACTTACAAAACATCTGGTCCTCATACACTTAGCTTCCACATTAAAAGCCCAAAACATAAAAATTGTATAATCTTTAAAGTCCCTACCGCCGTAATGCCAGCTTTATTAGAAACCTCTGGTGATTATAGATTACTTGGTGTAGGTATTATAAAATTAGATATTAGATAAATCTTCTTATAAATCTTTTTAATTTTCTAATGGGTCTTGTAAGTCTCCAGCTCTTACTTAAATAAACCATCACAAGCTCATTTTCTGTTTGATTTAATCTATCTTGAAGCTCTTTGACTTTATTCTCTTCTTGATTTAATCTATCTTGAAGCTCTCTAACTTTGTTTTGCTCTTGATTTAACCTATCTCGAAGCATATCTATCTCTTCTTCTAATTCAAAAACGCTTTTTGCATATTCTCCTGGTGTCATTACTATATCGTGTATGAATGTGTTATTTAGTCTATATGGATTGGTGTTTTCATCCACTTTGCTATAATTACCCCTTACTATATGTTTTCCAATGACATTATTTGACTCTATATCTTTTTCTATTATAGCCAGTGAGTTAAAAAAAGTTATTGATTTTATCTTAGCAAGCTCAAACTCGTCTATAATTGTATTTAGCTTTTCATAAAAATATCTTAAAACAAAGCCTCTTAGTTTGTTTATCCTCCAGTGCTCGTAGTTTATTATATCCACAAGAGCCTTTAAAAAATTTATAGAAGAGTATTTTTCGTATATCCCACCTTCAAACTCTTTCCAGTAGCTTGTATGAAGATCTTCTATTATATAAATCCCATTTTCTTTTAAAAGCGGAAAATACATTAAAAAGTTTTTTATTATATTAGAAGATACATGAGAAGCATCATCTATTATGATATTAAACTTCTCACCTTCTGCAAGCTCTAATACTTTATCTTTTGTGGATATATCCTCTGAGTCCCCTACTACAGTCTTTATCCTATTGTCTTCAAACTCCACATCTTTAAATTTTTCATTTATCTCAATCCCTATTATGTTTTTGGCATTTTTAAAGTATTTGGCCATTATATCTAAAAATCCGCCGTTTTGTGAACCAATCTCAAGAATATTTATAGGTAATTCTTTGTATCGTGAAAATATATCCTCATAAACATTTATGTATAGCTCCCACTTATCAAAAACATTTTTATCATGGTTTTTTATAATATCTATTAAATTCATATTGCTATTATATCATATTTAGCCATGGTTTTATCACTCTTGGTGGAAAAGCTAACTCTGGCTGTTCTTTGTCAAGAGTTAAATTTGGATTATAAGCAGGATCTTTTAATAAAAGATGTCCCCATCTTTGATGCATTATTTTAATCTCTTTTCTAAACCTTGGATTATCTATAGTATCTATACTCCTTGATATACCTTCATAATGATATAACTCTGCATAAGGAGTCCATATTATTTTATAACCTGCCTCCCTTACTCTTATACAAAAATCAATATCGTTAAAAGCCACCGCAAAGCTCTCATCAAACCCATTTACTTTTTCAAATGCTTCTTTCTTAACAAGCATGCAAGCCCCAGTCACTGCAGATAGTTCTTGAACTAACAGCAATCTACCAAAGTATCCTGATTCGCTTTTATTTGAATATCTATATATATGGCCTGCCACGCCATGTATTCCCAATATCACACCTGCATGCTGAATGGTATCATTTGGATAATACAACTTAGCTCCTACTATACCAACGTCTTTTTTTGCCATGTGAGAAACCATTTCATCAAGCCAATCTTCATTTATAACTTCTACATCATTATTTAAAAATAAATAAAAATCCCCTTCAGCATATTGAGCAGTATAGTTGTTTAGTGCTGACCAGTTAAAAGGTATGTTGTAATCTATTATTTTTATTTTATCTTTATATGTTTTAGCTAAAAAATCAAAAAAATCATAAGTTTCTTTTTGCTCTGAGTTGTTGTTTATTATAATTATTTCAAAATTTTTATAAGAGGTTTTGTTTAAGATACTAAAAATGCATTTTTCTAATAAATCTTTTTTATCTTTTGTAGGTATTATTATAGAAACAAGTGGATTTATGTTTGGCTCATATTTTATTCTCCAATAAGTTCCTAAGGCATCTATTAGATGTGCTTTTGTGCCTAACCTCTCAAAATGTTCTGTTAGTGCCTTATATTGGGCGTCTCTGGCGTAAGATTTTGCATTTACACCTGAAGCCGTTGATTGAGCATGTATTCTCCAATGATAAAGCACAAAAGGTATATGCCTCATGGTATCATGGGGTATTTTTTCTATTATCCTTAAAGCAAGATCATAGTCTTGTGCCCCTTCGAAACCCTTTCTAAACTCACCTACTTCTTCCACTAAACCTCTTTTATAAGCCAAAAAATGACATATATAATTTCCACTTAAGAAAAGTTCATAATTCCAGTCTGGCTTAAAATAAGGATCTCTTCTTATGCCGTTTTCATCTATTTTATCTTCATCAGAATATATAACATTGGCTTCTTTATGATTGTTTATCTCTACTGCCATTATATATAATGCATGAGGAGATATTGTATCATCATGATCTAAAAAACACACATACTCCCCAGTGGCTAATTCTAATGCGCTGTTAGAAGCTTCTGATATATGACCGTTTTTATTCCTAAAAACCACTTTTATTCTTTTGTCTTTTTTCTTATACTCTTCTAAAATTTTTTTCACATGAGGAAGATTTGAGTTATCATCGGCTATGCAGAGCTCCCAATATGGATATACTTGATTTAGCACAGATTCTATAGCTTCCTTTAAAAACTTTTCTGACGTATTGTAAGTGGGCATTATTATAGAAAATGTTGGTTTGTAAGAAAGCTTATCTATATGATTTTTCATTTTTATTAAATCTTCATAGCTTATGGTATCATAATAAGATATCCAACTTAAATAATTCGTACCAAAGATTGTGTTTTTATTCAATTTATCTCTTACTTTTATAATAAAAGCCTTAATACCATATCTTTTAATATATTTTATGGCATTTATTGAATTTGCTAAACTTAGGTCTCCTAACAAAGATAAGAAAGCGTAACTTTTACCTATTTTATATTCTCTAACCATATTAGATGGCATCCTTCCTTCTTTACGACCAAATTTTATCCAATGCACAAAAGGATTAATACCAGCTTTAGCCATATCTTGATTGTTAGCAATATAATATTTTGTGTCAAACCATTCATTTGGGTTTCTTCCTTCTTTCCAGCCATACAAAACAAAATGCTCGATGGGATCTATATCAGCTCTTCTTACATCTGGGTATTGTTTAAGATAATAAACAGAGTCAAACAACTTAGACATTTTTATAATCCAATAATCTTTTTTTAATTTAGCTCTCATAATCTATTTCCAAATTTTCTCTTTAACCATCTTAAAGGTTTTGTAATTTTCCAGCTTTTACTATAATAAACTCCATTTAACTCATATTCTACTCTATGTAATTTCCCAATACAATGAAAATATGTTCTTAGCTTCTTAGCATTGTTATTTAACATATTTATAATTTCTGTTTTTCCATTTTCTGAAATTTGTAGTATTCCTAATCCGTATCCGTGATAAAATTCAAAGTTAATTGGGTATTTTTTCTTTAATTCTTCCCAAAATCTCCATACTCCAAAATTTTTTTCTTTTACATTGGTATCATGTAATAAAACAAAAGCATCTTTTGTTAGTTTCGGAAGCCAAGTTTCAAAATCATGCTTTACAGCTTCATAAGTATGATATCCATCTATATGTAGAAAATCTATTGAACTGTCTTTAAAATGTTTTACAGCATCGTCAAAATCCATCTTTAACAACACAGAAAAATCCCTAAAATGTTTGTTATTGTATTGTGAAACTTTGTCGTATACATCTCCAGAATAAAGGCTTGTATGCAAATCTCCCTTCCAGTTATCCACTGCATAGCATTTGGTGGATAAATTATTGTCCTTCACCGCTTGACAAAAAGAAAAGTATGATACACCATAATGAACGCCAAGGTCTACTATAACTTTTGGGTTTAAGCTTGCTACAAACCAATATGCAAACGGCGTATGCTCTATCCAAGCAGAAGGCCCAAGTATAGCAGGTTTAAAATTCATAATATCAATTAAAGAGTTCAAAAGCTCTGCATCAGTTATAAAATCATTCATTATCATTTTATTATATCATACCATATATAATAAATATGGTAAAATGACCTAATAGGAGTAAAACTTTATGTCAGAGGTTTGTATTATTCTATCAACTTTCAATGGTGAGAAGTATTTGAATGATTTTTTAAATTCTTTATCTAATCAAACTTATAAAGATTGGGTTCTTTTTGTAAGAGATGATGGGTCTGTTGATAATACTTTAAGTATATTAGAAGATTTCAAGAAAAAAACTGGTAAGCTTTTTATATTAGAAGAACCAAAACATAATTTAGGGGCTTGCAAAAGTTTTTTTGC
The DNA here is from genome assembly GCA_002341805.1 of Aquificaceae bacterium UBA2488. GTDB lineage: Bacteria > Aquificota > Aquificia > Aquificales > Aquificaceae > Hydrogenobaculum. The sequence goes on from DDOS01000066.1 coordinate 15,319, forward strand.
TCTACTCACAAATATTCCTAACTTTAAATATTATGCCTTTGCGGATCAAGATGATGTATGGCTTGATTTCAAATTAGAAGAAAGCCTAAATACTATGAAAGAATTAGAAAATACATATGGCGAATGTACTCCCCTACTAGTTCATACAGATTTAAAAGTAGTAGATAAGGATCTTAAAACCATTAGTGATTCATTTTGGAGATACCAAAATATAAATCCATATAAAAATTCATTAAATTATCTAATTTTACAAAATACAATAACTGGTTGCACTATGCTTATAAACAACAGTCTTAGAGATTTTATTAAAAGTATACCCAACAAGGCAATAATGCATGATTGGTGGCTTGGACTTATGGCTTCAGCTTTTGGTAAAATAAAGCCTATAGAGAAATCTACAGTTTTATATAGGCAACACTCCTCTAACGATACAGGAGCCAAGGGTTATAGTGCTTCTTATTTTATTAACAGGTTCTTGAAAGAAAAAAAAAAATAATAGATAAATATTTCTCCCAAGTAGAAGAGTTTCTGAGATTATATCATGATAAACTTTCGCCCAATCAAAAAATGCTTTTAGAAGATTTTATAAGCCTTTCAAAATACTCATTGTTAGAGAGATTTGATAAAGTTATAAGAAATAAATTCTACAAACACGATGTATTAAGAAATATAGGCTTTTTGTTGCTACTAGCAGGTTTGTAGATCATTATGTAGTTATTACTATATCAATCTCATATCCTCAAGCACAGACAAATAGTCTTTATAATCCATAAACCTATCTAGTAGCTTCATAGCCCCAAGCATCAGAAGCTCTAGATCACAAAGTCTTCTTTCATCAGGCTGAATGGATAAAAGTTTAAAAATTTCTCATCTCAAAGGGCTTTAGAGGTTAACCTCTTTGTTCAGTTTGTTAACCTTAACGATAGGTGGATGAAAAATCCTATTCCAGCTTTTAGAGAAAACCTTTATAGGTTATATCAAATTGTAAACATGAAATTTGAGTTATGGTAAAATGATTTACACAATTTTTTGGGTAAGTGTCGAAAACTCTAAGGATACTAATGGAGAGCTTTTAATGATTTTTAGAGTACCAGAGCAAGAGCATGTTAAGAATAACATTAGAAATAGTTAAATTACATCTTTTATCTTAACCACAATTTTTAAAAATTAAACCACTCATCCTCTATCCACCCTCTCCCAACTAAAACCTATTAAGTTTTTCTTCTTTTCATTAAACTCTATGCCCACTATGTATATATTCTTAAAATCCAAATACTTTTTATAATACTCTTTTTGTTTTATCTGCATAATGGCATCATTTTTTGGTTTATCATCATCATCACTTACTTTAAACTCTAATATAATAACCATATCATTGTGTATTAGAGTAATATCTGTCCTTCCTTTGGATGTGATATCCTCTGGTATTAATCTAACCCCTGTGGCTTTGAAAAAGCTATATACTATGGATTTATAAAATGCTTCATAATGAGCCAATCGTTGTTGATATACCAATCATAGGGTATGCTTTCAAATAAAGACACTATAATATCTTCCAAAGATTCTATATCACCAGTTTTTAATATCTCTTGAAATCTTTGACTATTAGATACTATCTTAGAACCATTTTGGGTAATATAAGCTAATATGCTTCTATTTAAAGCCACTGCCACTTCTTTATTAGGATATGTAAGAGTATAGATAACTCCGTCAAGAGCTTCTTCACAATCTTTAATAGTCAAATATCCAGGTTGGAAGAGCATTGCAGATATTTCTATATTATCCACATCAAAACTACTTAATATATCCTCAGAGGCTTTTACATTCTCCATACTTGTGGTATCAAAATATCTATTTAAAAGAAACTTTATCAAAAATGTAGGCGTTCCTGTTTCAAACCAAAATGGGTAAAACCTTTTCTCACTAAGATATAAAAGTATATCAAAAGGATTGTAAACTTTATCCCCACACCACGAGTATCCATTATACCACTCTCTAATTTTATCTAAATCAAGCCCTTCTAATCTATCTTTAAATACATCTGTTAATTCTTTTTGGGTATATCCACATATATCACTAAATTCTTTACTAATTGTAATATCCCTTAACTGATTTAACCCTGAGAAAATAGATACTTTTGAAAACTTAGATACACCGGTTAAAAATACAAGGTGAAGATATTGGTCTAAGGGTTTTAGGACTGCATACAAGCTTTTTAGTATATCTCTATTTTTTATAGCTAATTCTTTATTGTCTATTACATCCAAAATAGGTTTGTCGTATTCATCTATTAAAACCACTTTTTAGTGTTATACTTTTCATAGACTTTTAAAAGGATATCTCTAAAATAATCTCTTATGCTGTCTTTATATTCTGAACTAATACCAAGGGAGTTTTCTATATTTTTTAGTCTTATTTTTATAAGATGCTCTAAGTCTTTATCATCTTTTATTAAATTTCCACCAAAATCTATATGCACCACCGGATATGTTTTACCCCAATCCCAATTATTGTATAAATATAATCCTTCAAAGAGTTCCTTTTTACCAAGGAATGCTTGTTTTAGTGTATCCACAAACAAAGATTTACCAAAACGCCTTGGACGAGATAGAAAATAATATCCACCTTTTCCAAGCTTTTCTATAAAATGGGTTTTATCCACATAATAAAAGTTGTCTGTCCTTATCTTCTCAAAACTTGATATCCCAATGGGTAATGTTTTCATGCTTTTAATATAGAATAAAAATATTATAAAAACAATGATAAGATTATTTTACCTGAAAACTTTTTATGCTTGATAGTGCAGTTAATATAAAAGGATTATGCCAGCTTTAAGGCCAATCATGAGTTATTGGCTTCAAGTATATTCTCCCAAAAGCTTTTAAACATTTTGTAAGATAGGTTTTCGTTTGCATATTTTATTTGGTTTTGTCTTATATTTTCCCATAAACTTTTATTAGTGTATAAATCTATGGTGGATTTTATGAAATCTTTTTCAGTGTTTGCAATTAGCATGATGCTTTTACTGGTTATACCTTCTTTTCCTATGTCTGTGGTGATAATGGGAACTCCTTGGGCGATGGATTCTATTACCTTGCCCTTCAAACCAGCTCCGTATCTTAAAGGTGCTATCACAAGCCTTATGTGGTTATAAAGGTTTTGAAGCTCATCTTCTTTTACATAACCAAGGTTTTTATGCTTTTATCCAAAAGAGTATAATTTTTAATATCTTCTGGCATATTAGAACCTACTATGTATAGATTTACATTTTTTTAGATGGTTTTTAACCTCATTCCACATGTTATCCAAAAACCATTTTATACCATCATAGTTTGGTCTATGTAAAAACCCATCCACAAACATGATATCTTTTCTGTCCTCATGATCATTTTTTGAAATAGGAAACTCTTTATCATAAACAAAAGGTATGTTTGTATATATTGCCTTGTCTTTAAACTCTTTTTTAAGATAATCTTCTTCATAAAAGCTTAAAACCACCACTATATCTGATTTTTTTTTATAATATATCTGATTTTTTTTTATAATATCGTATTCTAATTTTTTTGATGATATGGCCTCTTTTAAAAAAGCCTTATCCTTTGTAATATCATATTCTCTTTGAAGTCTTAAAAAGCTTAAATCGTGAGGATAATATATAATTTTTGCATTTTTGTTTTTGTATTTTAATATAGTATTTATATATCTTTTTGCTACCCAGTTTCTAGGTATTTAGCTCAAGAGCTGATTGGTATAAAATAAATTAAATTAAATGTAGAGTCAGATCCAAAGATAGCTAAGATACATTAAAGGCTGTGGAGGAATATTTGTGAAGTTTTTTCGTTGCATTAATTTCCTATCTCCTTATTAACTAAATACCAGTTTCTACTTAATATTATAAAATCAAAATACTTTAAATAAGAAAAGAAAAAGTTTTTCCAATCTTTCATATACCACTCCCCATATACCACCTCTATACCCATTTGCTGTAGTGTGGGCGTGTAAGGCTCATGGATGTTGAAATCATCCCCTATAAAACTAATATGCGTATTTAACTCTTTTAGGGCTTTTAGTATTAAAAACATGGCCTTTGAACCTGCGTCTTTATCAAAAAAAGGAACATAATGGTCTATGATGAGTATATGCTCTTTATATCTTGTTCTATCTCTTGCTAAGAAAACTTTTTCTCCATTTTCAAAATGATCTTTTTCTAAAAGGTTTCTCCATTTTTCTACAAATTTTGGTCTATTTATCTCTTGAAATCTCTTAAAACTAGCGTTCAAGTCTTTTCCATGAGATATGCCTTCAAAATGCACCACTATAGATTTTGGTTGATACATCACTTTATATCCGTATTTTCTTATATTAAAAGCCAAATCTGTATCTTCATAATAAGCAGGTGTAAACCTCTCATCAAACCCTCCTATTTTATCCCATGTGTCTTTTCTTATCAAAATACAAGCCCCAGATATATAATCGGTTTCTTTTACATAATTGTATTCAGGTTTTTCTGGGTCATCTTCTTTGCCAAAATTCCATCCTGTACCATCTTTCCAGATAATACCACCAGCTTCTTGGAGCTTGCCGTCTGGATACACAAGTTTAGAACCTACAAGTCCAATAGTTTCATCGCTTTTAATAGTATCTAAAAGATAATCTAACCAATTAGGCTGTACTTGCGTATCGTTGTTAAGAAGAAGTATATATTTTCCACTTGCAAACTTAACACATTTGTTGCAGTTTTTCAAAAACCCAAGGGCAGGATTATTTCTAACAACCTTGATACCTTTTATATGGTTTTCTTTAGGGTCCCCATCTGAAGAAGCATCATCTCCTATTATAATTTCGATCTTAGATAAATCTGTATGTTTATATATGGACTATAAACACTTGTAAGTAAAATCAAATTTATTGTGCACTGGTATAATGATAGAGACTAAAAGATTTTGATTTTTAGGAAATTCTAAGGTTTCATAGCTTTTAATATCAAAAACAATAGGTTTATATTCGTACTCATAAACTATATACCTTCTTAGCCTATCAAGAGTAGGTTTTAAACCATCTCTTTTTAGCGTTTTATAGAACTTTCTTAGATAATAGGGATTTTGAATGGATAGCTTTAGCAATGATAAAAGGGATATAATATATCTTCTAATATATTTCTTTTCAAATACTTTTTTCACTATGCATGTATTTTAACATAAATCATGCTCTTATCTCATTAAAATTTAAAATATCCATGTATTCCCATTCTCTGTAAGCCATGGCATAGACTTTGTTCTTGGTGAGTAAATTAACAATACTATCATCAAACACCAAGCTCTACAAGAATCTCGTTTCGGCGCTGGAGTTCTATGACTACTTTTAGCGCTTCTTCCAAAGAGCTCACTCTTTCTTCAAGTTGTTCCATAATATCTAATATATCAAATTTTTTATAAAAATCAAGCTAATAATGCTTACCATAGAATATAAATGAGATAATATGATGTATTTATCAAAATTTTTTAATTTTGTTATAGCTTTTAGTACCTTTTATATTATAATTTTTATATGGAGAAAAAATACGGTGAAATTGAG
>DDOS01000038.1:0-4417 GCA_002341805.1 Aquificaceae bacterium UBA2488
CCAGGTATATCAATAACTGGATAACCTTTTACTGGTATTGTGATTTTATTGCCGTTTTTCTTAGTAAATTCAAAAAAATCATGTATGAGCATCTTATAAGAGCCACCTGTTACCCAAGTACCTGCTTTGTCGTATCCGCTTGTGATGGCTTGGATAATGGCTAATGTTTTCCTAAGTTGTATGGTATTTTCATATCTGGAATCGTATATCCCTGGTTCTATGATTGCGGGTTTCATTGTAGCAAACTCTGTAGCCACTCTTTCTATGGTATTTGCTGGGACATCACATATCTTTGAAGCCCATTCTAGGGTGTAGGAGTTTGTATATTCTATTAGATATTCAAAAACAGTTTTTACGCTTTTACCATTAACATTTAGATTATTTGTAAATAAGGCTGGTTTTAGAGGTTTGTTGTCTTTAGAAATTTTATTTGTATTGTAAAAGNNTTTAGGCTTTTGCCATCTTTGGAACTTTTATTTGTATTATAAAAGCCAAATACTTTTTGAACAGAGTTTGAAGCCTCGTCGTAAATATACCATGATTCTACAGCTCCGTCTTCATCCGTGTCTGCCAAAAGTTGAAGATTACCTTTTTCATCTTTGTAAGCTAAAAATGGTGCGTTGGTAAAATATCTAAGGGTTTCTTTATCATAAAGATGTTTTTCATCTATTTTTTTGTTTAGTACTACATGAAGCATGGCTAAGGCAAATGCGTTGTCTGTACCTGGCCTTACTGGAATCCACTCATCCGCTTTTGCTGCAAGCTCAGAAGCTCTTGGGTCAAGCACTACTGTCTTAACTCCGTTTTTTATACCCGCTCCAAACCTATGGGCTCTACCTGTGGATATACCTGCCAATGAACCGTTGCTTCTTACAGTCAATATATATCTTGCTTTATCGTAATCACACACTATTTCATCGTGGGTATTGTAATTGCCAAAAACCGTATGAAGTCCAAGGTGCTCAGAACCCACACAATGTTGAATAGGTGAGCCATACAAAGTTGGTATCCGTGCTCCTACCACAAATGGCAATAAATAAGTACCATAAAAAGCACATCCTTGCCATCCACCCATCAAAGCCAATTCATAAGGCTTTATATCTTTAATTTTTTGCATCATGTAGTTAAAAGCCTCTTGCCATGTGGCTTCTTTAAACTTCCATTCGCCTCTTTTTGAGCCCTCTATTCTTATAAGAGGCTTTTTAATACGATCTTGGTCATATACATATGATATTCCACTTTGACCTCTTGCACATGCTACGCCTCTGTTGTAAGGATGGTGAATGTTACCTTCTATCTTCATAAGTCTTCGGGGTTTACCAGAAACCTCTGCTACTCTGGTTTTTATACCGCAAGCATTAGCACAGAAATTACAGATATTTGGCCTGTAAATGTACTTTACGTTTTTACTCTGTATGGCTTTCGCTTGCTCTGGGGTAAAAACTTTTTTGGCTGCAAAAAGCGCCGTACCAACTACCGCAGTGCCCTTCAAAAACCCACGTCTTGTCAGTTCCATAAATACCTCCAAGTAAGTATCAACTTAATCAGTTAATATTAACTAATATAATTTATCAGAGTAAACAAGTCAATATGTTTGTTTGTATATATCAGTATCTATGTATTTTATAAATTTTATTTTTATATAGAGATAGCTTACTAAAAATATGCTAATCTAATAGGTCTGCCACTATGGTAAGGAATTAGTTTTGTAAGAATTTTATGGCTTAATATCTTATGCTCAATGGTTTGAATATTTTTTCTCTATAGAGTCTAATGTATTAAGATAAAGGGTATTTTTTGGTTTTTGTTTTAGGGCTTTTAGTATGAAAAATTTAGCCTTATCGTATTTGCCAAGTTTATAGTAAGTATAAGCGATGTTGTTTAAAGCATCGGTGTTTTTTGGGTCTAATGCATAAGATTTTTTATAACATTCTATAGCTTTTTTGTAATGATGTTGTGTAAAATATATGTTTCCAAGGTTGTAATATGCCAGTGCATAATGATTGTTTTTTCTTATAGCCATTTTATATTGATATATAGCGTCTTTATAATCTTTTTGAGACTCATAGCTATATCCAAGTTCTACATGTTCTTTGGCGGATAGTGGGTCATGTAATACTACGATATAAGAGCAAGAGCTTATTAAAAACCCAAAAACTATGAATAATTTTTTCAAACTATAATACCTCCGCCTATTAGTATATCGTTATAGTATATTGCTCCTATCTGACCTGGTGCTAATTGATAAACTGGTTCTTCTAAGGTGATAAGAATATTATCTTTATTTTGTTCTATCTTTTGTATTTTAGCGGGTGGGGCATTGTATCTAATCTGAACATACATATTATTTTTTTCAAAATCTTCAAGCATGTTGTAATCTTTTAAGACTATTTGAGTTTTCTCCAAAAGCTCTTTTTCCCCCACATATAAAATATTGTTTTTTATGTCTTTTTCTATTACATACAATGGTACATGATAGGATATGTTTAAACCCCTTCTTTGACCTATGGTATATTTGTAAAGCCCTTTATGAGTGCCCAATATTTTTTTAGTTTTTATATGTATTATATTGCCCTCTTCTAGAATCAAATAATTATCTAAATAATCCTCTAAATTCATACCCTTTAAGAAGCATACATCCTGAGATTCTATTTTATCAGCCACTGGAAGTTTTGCCTCTTTCGCTATCTTTCTTGTTTCATCTTTTGTCATGTAACCTATAGGAAACATTAGATTTTTTATGCTATATTTTGGTATTAAAGCCATAAAATAAGATTGGTCTTTGTGTTTTGCTCTTTTTATATGGTTTTGCTCTTTTATAATATAATGCCCTGTGGCTAAGGAGTCTATATCTGCCACTTGTTTTAGATAAAAGCTCAAAAACGCAGTTTTTACCTCTTTATTACAAATAGCACAGGGGTTTGGTGTGAGGCCTATTTCATGGCTTTTAATAAAATAATCTATAACTCTTTCTTTAAAGATGTTTTCCCAGTCAAGTGTAAGATGTGGTATTTTAAGATGGTTACATACAAGGCTTGCATCCTGCATATCCTTTGGAGAGCAGCAAACTCTTGAGTTTTCTGCACATTCTTCTTTATGAAATCTAAGGGTAATACCTATAACATCATACCCTTGAGATTTTCNNCGCCACTCATTCCAACAGCTATTCTCATTTCTTTAACTTATTTAATATATATAAAAATTGCTCTTTTGTTTTATATCCTTGATAAACTACATGTTTGCCGTTTGGATATATCATGCTAAAAGCTGGTGTTCCAAAAAGCCCAAACTTCTCTACAAACCTATGTCCTCCAGATTCATCTACATTTACAGAGGCAAATATAAAGTTTTTATTTAAATAATTGACCACTTCTTGATTTTCCAATACATATTGATCAAATAAATCACAATAAGTACAGTTGTTGCCATAAAAATAAAGCAATATGGGTTTGTGGGATTGTTTTGACAATAACTTTGCGTCTTTATAGTAATAAATATAAAGCCCATGCCATATAGTAGGAGTGGTCGCAGGAGTACTACCAAAAGCCAACACCGACATTGATATTAATATCAAAAGCTCAAAAACTCTCATGTAAATATAATAGCAGTTAAAAAGTAATCAAGTATTAAGACAAGCATAGAAGAGGTTACTACTGAAGCAGTGGTCGCTCTGCCAACCCCTTGATTGCCTCCTTTTGTATTAAAACCAAAATACACACTGATTGTAGCGATTATCATTCCATATACCACTGACTTATAAAGACCTCCATATATATCGTAAAAGTCCACTATCTCTTTGGTTTTATCCCAATATATGTGGCCGTTTATGTGAAATATCAACGTACTTACCAGATATCCTCCGACGATGCCAGATATATCTGATAATATTGTAAGTAGTGGTACATCTATCATGCCTGCCAAAAGTATGGGAGAGCCAATATAGGCGTAGGGGTTTATGGCTAATGTTTCTAAGGCGTCTATCTGCTCGGTAACTTTCATAGTGCCAATAGAAGCAGTCATAGCGGAGCCTACCCTTGCCACCACCATTAAAGATGTCAATACAGGGCCAAGTTCTCTACCCATGGATAAAGCCACCAGCGGTCCTATAAGATATTCAGAATTAAATTTATGAAGGGTAGAGTAAGTTTGCAAAGCTAAGACACCACCTGTAAATAAGGAGGTTATAACAACCACAGGCACGGTATCAGCACCTATATATACAAGCCTATCTATAAAGTGTCTTGTTTTGGGCCTATCTTTAAATATATGTATAAAAGCTGTTAAAAATATATAAAAAGCTTCTCCTAAGGCATTGATAAAATCTACCATTAGGATATTATAACTTATGAAGCTTGATTTATTGAAAGATTTATGATATATTATTAGAATCATTTGGGGATGTGGCGGAATGGCAGAC
>DDOS01000038.1:4504-24182 GCA_002341805.1 Aquificaceae bacterium UBA2488
TCCGAAAGTCTTTGCATGTTTATGATTTATGTAGCCTTGCGAAAAAGCCAAAGTACTATGTAAAATCGGTAAATGCATTGAAATATAATTTATTGTATTAGGATTTTATTGACTTCAAAAAAAATTGAAATTTTTATAAAATTGGATTATAATATAAATATCTTTTTTATAGGAGGAGTAAGATGAAGAAGCTCTTAGCAATAGCCTTTGCGGGATTGGCACTTGTTGCTTGCTCAAAGCAACAGTCTGCTAGCGAAAGTTCTGGTAGCGAAAACCAACCAGCAGCTACCCAAAATGCAGCTCCACCAGCTCCAACTCCAGCAACCCCAGAAGCTGGTTCAAGCTCGTCTAATGGTGGTTCACAAGCACCAGCAGCAGGTTCAAATAGCTCAAGCTCTAATGCATCTGGATCAAACAGCTCTGCATCAGGCTCAAGCTCAAGCAGCTCAAACGCAGCTGGCTCATCAGCTGGTTCAAGCACACCAGCTCCAGCTCCAGCCAAAAAAGCTCAGTAATATAATATTCCCCTCTTTTAAGAGGGGAATCCCACTTAAATGCAAAATGTTGTTATAGACACAAGTATATTTACTAATCCTTATGTATATAAAAATTTATCCTTAGGGCAACCTATTGATGCAATAGAGTCTTTTTTATCATTAGCTCATAAAAGCTCAAAAACCATATTTATGCCAAAGACTGTTTACGTGGAACTGTGCAAGGTTCTTGAGTTAGAGCCATTGAAAAGCAAGTTTGAATCCATAGTTATAATAAAATCCCCAAACAGATGTAATATAAATATGAGCGCTTATATATTTTTTGAGTTTATAGAAGATATGAGAATAAGAATAAACAAAGGTCTTCGGATAGCTGAGGAGATTGTAAAAAACAAAGATCTTCCTCCAGATAAATCTATATCAAGATTAAGAGAAAAATATAAAGAAGCGCTAAGACAAGGTACATTAGATAGCAAAGAAGACATGGATACTATAATACTTGCGATGGAGCTAAATGCCACACTTTTATCTGCGGATGAAGGTATTCAATACTGGGCTGATAAGCTTGGTATAAGGACAGTGAATCCTCTTTATATCCAAGAGTTTTTAAATACTTAACTCTTTCGCTTATTATATATTACTTGCAAATTTTATATAAACCCCTTGATTAGAAGTTTTTAGGCGTTTAATCTCAACGCATTTAAAACTACACTCACGGAAGAAAATCCCATTGCAAGTCCTGCAAACTCTGGAGTTATGTAAAGTCCAAATTTTGAGAAGACCCCAGATGCAAAAGGTATCATAATAATATTGTATATAAAAGCCCAAAAAAGATTTTGCTTTATGTTTTTCATAACATCATCGGCTAAGTTGATGATATATATTACTTTTTCTAAACCTCCATTTGATATCACTATGTCAGTATTTACTTTAGCAGCATCTAGAGAATTAGAAACTGCAATACCTATATCGGCATTTGCTATAGCTTTTGCGTCGTTTATGCCATCCCCTATCATGCATACAATGTGCTTTTGAGATTGCAATTCTTTTATCAAATTTGTTTTGTCTATAGGACTCATATTGGCATAAGATTTTTTTATGTCAAGAGTTCTGGCCATGTTTTCCACATGTTCTTTTATATCACCTGAGCATAATATTATGTCTTTTTGTTTTTGTTTTAGACTTTTAATAAAATCAAAAGCAGNNAAATATATCCTCCAAGTAAAAAATCCCCATAAGATAGTCTTTTGTACCAACCCCTACAGACTTTAGACCTGAATTAACCCCCCAAAAAGAGGCATCTGTAATTATATAATCATCACATTTTATACCAAAGCCAGATATCTCTTGGCAGTTAAGAACGATATCCTTAGCTTCTTTACAATGCTCATAAAGGGCTTTGGCTATAGGATGGTTTGAGGATTTTTCTGCGGACTTTACTATAGAACAAGCGATGTCATCTTTTATATCTTTGTTTATCACACTAAACTCTCCTCTTGTTAACGTACCTGTTTTATCTATCACAAAAGTATCAGCATTTTTTAGAATTTCTAACGCTTTAGCATTTTTTATGATTATACCATTTTTAAAAGCCTTTGAAACTCCTATCATAATAGATATTGGGACTGCTATCCCTACAGCACAAGGACATGATATCACTAAAGAAGACACTGCAAAATTTAAGGCTTCATAAGTGGGAACACCAATAGCCTCCCATATTATGAAAACTATAATAGATAAGCTTATAACCCCTTGGACAAAATAAGAAGATACTCTATCAGCTATCTGCTGTATATTGGGTTTTTTCTCAAGACTTATATTTGACGCTCTTATAAGTTCATTTATAAAGGATTTTTCTGCTTGATTTATGACTTTCCCTTTGATATATCCCTCCTTTATTATAGACCCTGATATAATAACATCATCTGTTTCCGCTAATGTAGGTTCAAACTCGCCATTTATAAAAGATGTATCTACATATCCTTTACCCTCTTCAATTTTTATATCCACAGGGACTCTATCTCCAGGCTTTAATATAATTATATCTCCTACTTTTAAAGAATAAGAATCTACTATTTCTTCTTTTTCGCCTTTTAAAATCTTGGCTTTTCTTAGATCTAACAAGCTAAGGCTCTTTATATATGCACTGGCTTTCTTTCTTAATCTATATTCTATGAGTTTTCCAATAAGCACAAAAGATACCAAAAAAGTGGGTGTTTCANNGAGTCCACAGTCATCTCTTTACCATCTTTTAGAACCCTTGCAGTCCTTAGGTTTAAGGATGTAATATTTTTAAGATAGGCACTTGCTTTTTTCTTCAGTCTATACTCTATAAGTTTTCCTATTAAAACAAAGGATACCAAAAAAGTGGGTGTTTCAAAGTACATTTTCCCCTTTAAAAGCCCAAAAACTACCACTATGCTATATAAGATAGATACAAAACTTCCAATAGCCACGAGGAGATCCATATTTCCAGTTTTTGCTTTTAACCCAGATATAGCACCCATGTAGAAATCTCTTGCCACAAAAACCTGCACTGTTAATGCTAATATCATCTGTATGTAGCTTTTAAAAGGAATATCAGTATAGCTTAAACCCATTATTATAAGACCAGATGTTATTCCAAATATAATTTTTGCAAGAGTTTGTTTGGTTTTATCCTCTTCTAATATAGACACTTCATATCCTAGGGATCTTATAAAAGCCATGATATCCTCTTGGGATATAACGTCTTTATCGTATTCTATATAGATAGTTTGTTTTAGATTATCCACAATAGTTTTTTTAACACCCTTTAGGGATTCAAGGTCTTCTTTTTTTAGGATGTTGCAACTATCAGAAGCGCAATCTACTCTATCAAAATATAAATTTAAAAATCCAGATTCTTCCACAAGAGCGGCATCGTATCCAAGTTCTTTTATTTTGTTTATGATATCATCAGAAGATATTATATTTTCATCAAAGCTTACAATAGCTCTTTCTAATATCAAAGATACATCAACCTCTTCTATGCCTTTTGTTTTTTTAAGACCTATGTTTACCGTCCTTTGACAATTAACACAAGTCATTCCGCTTATTTTAAAAACTTTCCTCATACTCTAATGATATATATATTGTGAGTTTAATTCAAGTAAAAGATTTCACATGTTATTTCAAGAAATTTTTTGATGAAAGTTTAAAGCCTCTTCCTTTATTAAAAGCTTAAAACTAAATACCGATACATTTGACATACCCAAAATGAAATTAATGTGATAAACTTATATGAAGATTTGATGAAAGGAGGTGTATATGAAGAAAATTTTAGGAGTTTTGATATTTGGTATTTTGGCTTTTAATATGAGTTATGGTGATCCAATAAAAAGTATAATAAGAAACTACAATTATGGTCCACAAGATTCTATAAGGCAGGTGATTAGAAATAATGTATCTTCGTTAAGAGCAGTGCCAGCCTCTTATGATTATAGTTCTAGTTATAATATGGATAGCTATAAACTTTATTTGTACAAGTTAGATGAAGTAGCTGCCAAATATATTGGAGTACCTTATGTATTTGGAGGTACAAGTTATTCGGGGATGGATTGTTCTGGATTCGTGATGAGAGTGTTTCAGCAGCTCGGTGTGAGATTACCAAGAACAGCATCAGAGCAATCAAGATTGGGTAAATTGGTATTGCATAAGCTAAGGCCAGGAGATTTGCTATTCTTTAGAGATACTTATAAGCCAGGTATATCCCATGTGGGTATATATATAGGACATGGTAAGATGATAGACGCATCTTCTGTATATCATAGAGTGGTGGTGGAAAGCATTGTGAATAATCCATATTTCAATGCACATTTTGCTTTTGCCAAGAGGATACTATCCTACTGATCATGTTATTTGACAAGATAATGGTATGTAGTTCCAATAAGAAAAAAATAGAAGAGATATATATTATTCTAAAAGCTTTAAGCATTAGTATTATAACACCAACCAATGAACTCGATGTAGAAGAATATGGGAATACCTTTTTGTCAAATGCTTATATAAAAGCTAAAGCTTATTACGAAGCTTATAAAATACCTACTTTAGCGGATGATTCTGGCCTTGAGATAAAATCCCTTGATAACAGACCAGGTGTTTACTCTTCAAGATTTTATCAGCTTGATTTTGGAAAAGAATATCTCACTAAAGAAGAGTTAAGCACACTATCAAAGGATGAGTTAAATAATCTCAAGGTTTTAAGGCTTTTAGAAAAAGAAAACAATAAAGAAGCCAGATTTGTAAGTGCTGTGGTAATATTTTTTGATAATAAAGGCTTATTTGGGGAAGGGCATTTAGAAGGTAGGATAGCCAATGAACCATCAGGAACCTTAGGTTTTGGATACGATCCTATATTTATACCCAAAGGATACGATGTTACTTTGGCAAATATAGAGTATAAAAATGAGATATCTCATAGGAGAAAAGCTTTGGAAAATGTGATGAATATCTTGAGGTATATGCGATGAATACGATATTTCTCGGTATTATAGCTTTTTGTATGATTGTCATAACAGCTTTTTGGATTGCTATAGCAACCAGTATATTGCTTGTTATTAAAAGATTAAAGGATATGACTTATTTAGCTACACTTTTGGCAAATTTGATATCTTATATGAAGAGAGATGATAGATGATGGAAAAAGAACTTATCATATTAGGTGGTGGACCAGCGGGTGTGGCAGCATCTATATATGCAGCTCGTAAGAGAATGGATTTTGTACTTGTTTCAAGGGACATAGGAGGACAGATACTTACTTCAGGGGATATAGAAAATTATGTGGGTTTTAGAAATATAGATGGTATAACATTTGCTCAAAAGCTTATAGAACAACTAAACTATTTAGAAGTAGAACCAATATACGCAGAGGCAATAGATTTTAGAGTGTTGGATAACAAATTCGCCCTTAGTTTATCAAATGGACAAAGTATATATGCTAACAACTTACTAATATGTACGGGTGCGGATCATAAAAAATTAGGAGTTAAAGGTGAAGAAGATGGTATTGGAAGGGGTGTATCTTATTGTTATACCTGCGATGCCCCTTTTTACAAGAATCAGAAAGTGGTAGTGGTGGGTGGTGGAAATTCTGGTCTTGAAGCAGCGGAGCAACTGATAAAGTACGCCATCGATATTACAGTTTTAGAATACACCGATAAAATAAAAGCGGATGAAGTACTGCAATCAAAAGTGCTTTCAAATGAAAAAGTGAAGGTGCTAACAAGTCATAAAGTTTCGGAGATTTTATTAAATTCCAATAAAAATGTAGTAGGAATTTTAGTGGAAGATATGAAAAGCCAAAAAACGTATCAGATTGAGGCAAATGGTGTTTTTGTAGAAATTGGTACAAAACCAAATACTGAATTATTTATAAACTCTGGTATAAAATTAACTCAATGGGGTGAGATTATAATAGACCAAAATAATAGAGCATCTATGCTAAAAACTTATGCTGCAGGGGATTGTACAAACATATATGCAAAACAAATAATAACGGCTGCAGGTGAAGGAGCAAAGGCCCTTCTTAGTATATATCACGATATTACCTATGGAGTGAGATCTTATATATGAATAAACAGAGAACACCTTTAAGTTTTTTGGAGCTTTATAAAAAAACATTTATAAGTTCTGTGGCTTGCTTAGAGGAAGTTGGTAAAAAATTAGTGGCATATTCCAGAAGAGAAAATAAGCCTATATCTGTACTAATATTTGACATAGCCAATCTAAGGACTATAAACAAACGATATGGATATAATAAAGGCAATGATATACTTATTGCGTTGGCTGATAGCATAGATTATTCTTTAAGAAAAAGTGATATAGCTGGAAAATATGAAGGTGGTAGTTTTTTAGTGATATTGCCAAATACAGATGCTGCAGGAGCCTTAAAAGTAGAAGAACGTATAAGAAAATCCTTTGATGAAAAGATAAAACAATCATTTTTTGAGGATATATCTTATGTGGTGGGTGTAGGCAATTATCCGGAGCATGGGGATGATTTTGAAGAAATTGTTTCTAATATAGAAACTTGTATCAATAGCAATAAAAGCGATAAAGAGCGTAAAGTTGTATTGTGCAATATAATAAAGAAGAAAAAGCTATATATAAGCGTAACTGATTTACTAAAAGCCATGGAAGATGATAGACTTTTTCCAGTATTCCAAAAAATAGTGGAATTTGAAACAAACAAAATATATGGATATGAAATTTTAATGAGGTTAAAATCAGAAACTGGAGAAATAATACCCGCTTATTCGTTCATAGATTTAGTTTATTCTTCCAATATTATATATGCATTTGAGGAGTATGTTATAGATAAAGCTATAAACAAGATAAAGAATATAGAAGGAAATAAGCCAAAGCTATTTATAAACATGCCTTTAAGGATAATTAACATCTTCAAAAAAGATAAGCGAAGGATGAAGCATTTGTTGGAGGATATAGTGAATTCTCAGAGTATAATTTTTGAAATATCCGAAAGAAAAGAGAGAGAATCCTTAGAAAATATCGGATATTTATCAAGAGAGTTAAAAAGCTTAGGCTTTGGTATAGCCTTAGATGATTTTGGTGCGGAAAGCTCTTCCTTCCAAAAATTAAGCGTGATAAAACCGGATATAGTAAAGATTGATAGATTTTTCTTAAAAGAAGGTAAGGATATGCTTAAATGGATATCAGATGGACTCAAAAGCATGGGTTATAGCATACTCGTAGAAGGTGTAGAAACAAAAGAAGATTTAGAATTTGTTAAAAGCGCAAAACCTCATTTGGTTCAGGGCTTTTATTATGGAAAACCCTCTGAGATTATCTAATGTTTACAGGACTCATAGAAGAAGTAGGGGTTATAACATCTTATAAAAAAAACGCAGATAATACGAGAATATGTATAAAATCTTCTTTAAATCCAAGACTTGGGGATAGTATAGCCATAAACGGCACTTGCCTTACGGTAGTAAATATAAAGGGTAATATCATATGCTTTGATGTATCAGAAGAGACTTTGTCAAAAACAAATCTTAAATATCTAAAACAAGGAGATGGTGTTAATTTAGAAAGGTCTATGGTAGCGGGTTTATCAAGATTAGATGGGCACATGGTATTAGGACATGTGGATTTTGTATCAAATATTAAAAGCATAAAACAACTTGGTCAACATAGAGAATTGGATATATATATACCCTCTTCTTATATGACGATGGTGGCACCAAAAGGTTCTATAGCAATAGATGGTATAAGTCTTACTATAAACTATGTGNNTGAAGATTTTATAAGGATAAACATAATACCTCATACATGGGAAAATACAAACTTGAAATTTAAAAAAATTGGTGATTATATCAATATAGAAACAGATATCATCGGAAAGTATGTGGCAAGATATATGTCAAAATATGATAAATCTACCATTGACAAATTTATGGAAGGTTTGATATAATATTAGCATGATTGATAAGTCAGTAACTAATGAAGAGCAGCAGGAAGGCAAAAACCTGAAAAAACGTAAGAAAAAAGCGTTAGAAACAAGGCAAGCTCTTATAGAATCTGGTATATCGTTATTTTATGAAAAAGGCTTTTCTAATACAAAGATTTCTGATATAACAGACAGGGCTAATGTTGCCCATGGTACATTTTATGTATATTTTAAATCCAAAGAAGACTTTTTTATGTATCTTTTAATGATGTCCAGAAGAGAACTTAGCAATAATGCTGAGGAAGCTATAGAGTTAGCAAAAAAAGGCAATATTCAAAAAGCCAAAATAAAATTTTTTAAAGAGGGATTTTCTCTAATCCTTAAAAAGAGTAAGCTTTTTGGGGTGCTTCTTTTTGAAGGTATGTGCTCTGATGATGGATTTAAACAATTCTACAAGGAGGGTCGTATGCTCTTCTTAGAAAGAGCCAAAAGGATGCTTGAGCTAATAGGTATAAAAGATGAATACAAGGCTCATATAATACTTGGTCTTTCTAAGCATCTTTTAGAGATGTATATTTTCACCAATAACGACCCAACACCGATCTGGGAAAGTGCTTTAAAAGATTTGGGTATACTATGATTAAAAAGTTAGTACTTGGTTTGGCGGTATTCTCATCCTTATCTTGTGCTATATCTTTAAATGAAGCCCTTAAGCTTGGATTGCAATACAATACAGATGTTTTATCCCAAAAGCTAAATACAAAAATATCAGAAGAAAAGAAGAAGGAAGCTTTTGGTAAATTTTTACCAAATATGGATTTAAATGCCAATACAAACGTTGGCAATGTATTAGCAATCCCCGAAGATAAAACAAGTTTTATATTCCAAAAAGGCCATTTTAGTCAGTGGTTTTTTAACTTAGAACAACCTATTTTTAGTATGCCTATTTTTTACAATTATAAGATTTCAAAAGATGAATTAAAAGCTCAAAAATATCTACTCACTGGCATAAAAACTGATGTTAAAATAGATATATATGATACTTACATAAATGCGTTAGTCTTAAAACATATAATAAAAGTGGATAAAAAAGAAATAAAGGATTTCAAGAGACATCTTTATAATACAAAACAGATGTATAAACAAGGTTTAGTGGCTTTAAAAGATATATTACAGACAAAAGTAAAACTAAATCAAGCAAAGGAAAAACTTGCAAAAGATCAAGGAGATTATAAGATAGCATTACAACAACTATCAAATCTAATAGGTAAAAATGTAAACAATGTGCAAGGTACTGGCATAATATCAAACCCTCTTTCTAACTATAGTTTAAAGGATCTTATCAATATAGCTCTTAAAAATAGAGTGATATTAAAATATGGAAAATCTATGATTCAAAAAGCTAAAGATTACGAAGCTCTTGCCAGATCCGCATATTTACCCACTGCTTATGTTCAAGCAAGATATGGGTATTCTGACGAAATACCTGGTATTCCATATTATCAGGATCTGCTGAGCGCTGGTTTATCTTGGAAAATGTTTAGTGGGCTTCAAAGATTTCATAAAATCCATCAAGCTTTTTTGGCTTTTAAGAAAAGCAATGTGGAGTATAAGAACTTAGAGAACAAAATCAAACTTCAAGTGACCTCGGCCTATGAGCAGCTTATAACTTCTGAAAAGGATATAGCTTTAGCGCATTCTGAGTTAAGAGATGCGAAAGAGCACTATAAAATAGCTTCAGAGAAATACAAAGTAGGGCTTGGTACAAATACGGATGTGATGGATGCGGAGGATTATCTAACTCAAGCAAGGACAGATGTAGTAAAAAGCAAATACTACTATGTATTATCCGTTTATAAACTTATAGAGGTGGTAGCTTATGAACAAAAATAAAAAGATAGGTATTGGCATTTTAGTAGCTCTTATAGTCATATTTTCGGTGGTAGCTTTTAAATGGATATACTACCGAATAACCCATGCAGTATCCGATGCGGTTTTTGTAGAGGCAAATACCTTTACAGATATAGCTTATAGAAGAGATTCTGGTAGAGTTATAGAGCTTTTCAAGAAAGAAGGAGATAAAGTGGTAAAGAATGAACCACTTGCTAAAATAGATGATACGGACTATAAACTTCAGTACAAATCTTTGAAATATCAAATTGAAGAGCTTCAGAATGAAGTAGCTCTTTATAAAATCCAAAGACAAAGAATCTTGGTGGGTACCGGTTTGGAAGCCCAAGCAAACTACTATAAAACTCTTCAAGCTTCTCAGGATATGCAATCTATAATAAATAAAGTTAAGGCTCTTGATGCAAAGATAGCCCTTGTAAACAAGGATTATATTAGATTTCATAAGCTATATAAAGACGGTGTTATACCAAGACACGCTTTTGAAGAAAAAGCCACAGAACTAAACAACTTATTAAACGAGAAAAATGCACTTCTTAATCAGGCTAACGCTATGAGTTCTTTATCAAAAGCCCAAAATATTACAATATCCATAGCTAAAAATAATCAGAAGGAAGTGCAAGAATTAACTCAAAAAATAGAAGCTACTAAAAATCAAATAAAGTCATTGCAAGCTAAGCTGAAAAACTTGGGGGATATGATATCAGAAACTACATTATTAAGCCCAATCTCTGGATATATTGTCAAAAAATTTGTGAGTGTGGGGGATATTGTAAAACCAGGACAACCTATATATGCGGCATATGATCCAAGCTCGGTGTATGTTCTTGATATTATAGATGAAACAAAGCTTCATGGTGTAAGAAAAGGTTGTTTGGTACATATACACATAGATGCATTGCCGAACAAACACTATGAAGGTGTAGTTTCTGAGATTCTAAGGGCATCTGCCGCTAAATTTGCTCTAATACCAAGAGATATAACAGCAGGTGAATTTACGAAAGTAGCCCAAAGAATACCAGTTAAAATAAAAATCACAAAAGGCAATATAAATCTTTTAAGAGTAGGGTATAGTGGTGAAGTGGCTATAGATAGGTGTGGATCTCATTGATATATTTCATTTTTAGATTTCAATATATGTATTATAATTAATAGACTATGAAATATTTTGTGAAGACTTTTGGTTGTCAGATGAACATAAATGACTCTGAAAAGATAAAAGGTATCCTTAATACTGAAGGATATGAACCAGCTAATTCAGAGAATGAAGCTGATATTGTTATTATAAATACTTGTACTATAAGAGAGAAGCCAGATCAAAAAGTATGGTCTCATCTTGGTGAAATCAAAAAATTAAAACAATATAATCCAAACGTGAAAATAGCTGTATGCGGATGTATGGCTCAGAGAACTGGTAATGAGATGGCCGTAAAAATGCCTTTTATAGATATGATATTTGGTACAAAAAATATTCATAGACTTCCATATCTATTAAAGGAAGTGGCTATTGGAAATAGGACTATAGAGCTTCTTGAGCAAGAAGATGAGCTTGAAAACATATTAGATGAATATCCTACTATAAGAGATAATCCATACTCTGCTTATGTAACTATAATGAGAGGATGTGATAAGGAATGTACTTATTGTGTAGTGCCATTTACCAGAGGTAAGGAAAGGAGTAGGAGTCCACAGAAGATATTAGACGAGGTAAAATCTTTGGTGGACAATGGTACAAAAGAGATACATTTGATAGGTCAAAATGTAACGGCTTATGGCAAAGATATAGAATACCCGTTTTATAGGCTTTTAGAAGATNNAAAAAGGATAAGATTTACTACAGGACATCCTATGGACTTAACTGATGACATAATAGACACCATGGCAAATCTCCCTAACATGGCAAAACATTTACATCTTCCTTTCCAAGCCGGTTCTGATAGAATCCTAACTCTTATGAAAAGAAACTATACAAAAGATTATTATCTTAATAGGATAAATAGATTAAAAGCCAAAATACCAGGTATATCCTTATCCGCCGACATCATAATAGGTTTTCCCACAGAAACTGAAGAAGATTTTAAAGATACATTGGATATAGTAAAAACAGTGGAGTTTGAACAAGTATTTTCTTTCAAATATTCCAAAAGACCAAATACGCTTGCTTACGATATGGAAGACAATATATCAGACGAAGAGAAGACAGACCGCATGCAAAGACTTTTAAACTTACAAAAAGCTATTACTTCAAAACTTATGAAAGATTATGAAAATACCATACAAAAAGTATTGATAGAGGACAAAAAAGATGATTCATATCTTGGAAGAACCAGTACCAACGTGTGGTGTAGTGTAAAATCTGATGAAGATATATTAGGAGAAGAGGTGGAAGTCTATATCACAAAGGCTTGTTACCAAAACTTAGAAGGTGATCTTCAAAACATCTTTTAAAAGCCTAAAAAGCAAAAAAGCACTACTCATGCGTCTGTTGGTGTTTCTGTCTGCATTAAAGATGTGGTTATATACAAGTACTTCTTTATCTGTGGCGATGGCCATATAGGTGAATCCTTGAGGTTTAAATTCGCTACCACCAGGTCCTGCTATGCCACTTACTGCTAATGCAATGTCTGCGTCTGTATATTCTAAACATCCAAGGGCCATAGCTCTAACCACTTCTTCTGATACGGCTCCGTATTTTTGAATCAAAGAAGCATCCACATTTAAAAACTTGGTTTTAAAATCGTTGGAGTATACCACAAACCCTCCCAAAAAAACTGGTGAACTCCCAGGTACATTTATAAGGCTTGAGCTTATCATACCCGCGGTACAGCTTTCCGCACACACAAGGGTTTTGGATTGAAGTTTCAAACTCTCTATAACAACTTCTTCTAACGACTTGTAATCAGTTGCATATATAAAATCCTTGTATTTGGCTTTTAAAGATAAAAATATTTCTTCATTATCTGTAAAAATATCAAGTCCAAAGGGATTTTGTTTTATATGGCAATCTTTGATGTCTAATTTTTTTTCTAATGTTAAAAGCCTCAAAACATAGGGTTTTGGTTTTCTATCAAGGTAAAATTGCCAATTTAGAGGATTGTAGTTTTCTTGATTTATAATTATTTTTTTATCGGTGTTTTCCGATATAATATATCCATAATCAAACAGGTTTTTTTGAAGTCTTTCCATATAATCATCGTAGCAAACGGTGTTTTCAAATATTACTTTTATAAAGTTCATTTTTGAGTAGCCTCTTGAGTGATTTTATCTGGTTTTAAAGCGTAATAAAAACTTATTTTATCCACAAGCTCTTTAAAGTAAGGAGCAGATACACTTCCGCCCCAGGCCAAAGCCCCGTTCTTAGGATGTGGATCGTAAGCTACAATGACAGCGGCAAACCTTGGATTAGACACAGGGAAAAACCCTGCGAAAACTGCCACTACCTTCGTCCAGGAGTATCTACCTGCTTTAAAATTAAATATTTGGGATGTTCCTGTTTTCCCAGCTATGGTAAAATGCTTAGATTTTGCAGCTACACCAGTGCCTTGTTCTACCACTTGCTCTAAAGCGTAATGAAGCCAATCTACCACATTTGGTGGAAATATATTTTTATGTATTATGTCAACATTCTCATGATATACAATCTGTCCAAGAGGGTTTACTATCTTCCTGATTATATGAGGTTTCACAAGATTGTCTGTGGCTAATGCGGCATATCCATTTGCTAAGTTTAATACATTAACAGCTATGCCTTGACCTATGGTAGCAAACATACGGTTTATAGGATAATAGAAGTTTGGCAGTATTCCAGCTTGCTCACCTGGTATTATGTTGTAGGGTTTTACGAGGTGGAATAAATTTACTACATTTTCCGCATCCTCTTTAGTAAGATGAGAAGCTTCTTTCATAGCACATACGTTGCTTGAAACTATCAAAATCTGAGACATGGTAAGGACTCCATTGTGCTCTACGTCCGTTACTGTATGACCGTAGAAGTTTGCCTTACCACCATTAGCATTACAAGTTTCTCCTCTATGAATGTATCCTTTTGCCATAGCATAGCCTAAGAAAAATGGTTTCATAACAGACCCTAGCTCAAATACATCTGTTACAGCTGAGTTTCTCCAATCTCTTTGAGGATAATTTTGATAGTTATTTGGGTTAAAATCTGGATAAGTTGCCATGCCAAGAATGTTTCCGTTTCTTACATCTTCTACCACTATGGCCACTCTTCTTGGATTAAAATCTTTTACTATATGGCTTTTAATATCTTCAACTATGGACTGCACTCCCACATCTATGGTAAGATATACATCGTTTTGAGTACCTACATCTTGAATAGATAGAGGCTTTAACACCATCCGCCCTTCTTTTGGAGCGTATATGCTCATAACATCAATGGGTTTGCCTCCTAAATACTTGTTTAATCCGTATTCTAAGCCATCAAGACCTTTGCCATCCCACCCTACAAAACCTATGAGGTTAGAAGCCATATTTTGATTTGGATAAAACCTCTTAAAATCGTTCTGGATACCCACAAACTGAGAATTTTTAGTGTCTAAAATGGCTTGCTCTATAAGTCCTTTGTAAGAAGCGTCCACATGCCTTGCTATCCATATAAACCTTTTATTTTGATTTAGAATAGATTCTATCTGAGGCAAAGATTCATTTAATATCTTTGCTAGTCTTGAAGCAAAATCTTCTTTGTTTTTGATGAGTTTTGGAAAAGCGTATATAGATATTGTGGGTACGCTTATGGCAAGAGGTTGACCATTTTTATCTAAAATAGAGCCTCTATAGGAGGTAATTTCTATGATTCTACCTTTTGGAAATTCCGATAAAACTTTTTTTACATAATTTTCCCCTGCATATACTTGTATATAAAAAGCTCTTGCAAGCACTATGAAATATAGCAAAAATATTATAAAAATCAATAGATGTAATTTTTTATTGGATTTTTCACTGATGCTTTGGCGCATTTTGGTTTAAGAAGGATATATTTTCCCAAGATATAGATTGATAACCAGAGTTTTTGGCATAATCCTTAGCCGCATAATAGTTTAACATGCTGGTTATAGATGCCTCCAGCTCTAAGTTTTTAGCTTTTAGATTCTTGATCTCTAATAGCATTTTAGCCTGCTTATAATGTTCGTATTTAACATAACTTGAATAAACTATATTTAATATTAAAAGCAAAAAACTAACAATAAGTAGTTTCATCCTCTTTTTCATTATAACATACTTCTGCGCATCTGAGCTTAGAACTTCGTGATCGTTTGTTTTCTGATAACTCCTCATAAGATGGGGTTATCGGTTTTTTGGAACAAGTTTTTAATATATCTTTATGAGATTTAATAAAATTTTTTACCAGTCTATCCTCTAAGGAATGAAAAGATATAAAAGCCATTTTAGAACCTTCTTTGGTATAATCAAGTATCTTTGATAATGTGTCTTCTATATCCTTTAACTCAGCGTTTACTTCTATTCTTATAGCCTGAAAAGTCCTTGTGGCTGGATGTATTTTGTGATAGGTTTTTGGATAGCATAATGATACTATATCAGCTAACTCTTTGGTGGTTTCANNTGGGTTTTTTTCTTCTATAATCTATTATAGTTTTTGCTATTTTTTTAGCAAGTCTTTCTTCGCCATATTTATATAATATATCTGCTAAATCTTTCTCTTTATAGGTATTCACTACCAAATAAGCGGTTTTTGGATTATTTAAATCCATCCTCATATCAAGAATATCTTCCTTTTGAAAGGAGAACCCTCTATCTGAAGAGAGTTGAAAAGAAGACACACCGAAATCAAAAAGTATAGAATCAAAATATGTTAAGTTTTGGGCTTTTAGTATAAGATCAAAATTCTTAAAAGAGCCTTGATAGAATATAACGTTATAGCCTCTTAGGTTTTCTTTGGCAAGTTCTAAAGCTTCGCCGTCCTTATCTATGCCTATTAAGATGGTATTCTTACATTTATCTAAAAGGGCTTTTGCATGACCTCCAAGTCCAAGTGTGGCGTCTATATGCACCTTAGGACATGGGTTTGATAAAAAATCTAGCGCCTCTTTTAATAATACACTCCTATGCATTTACCATATTCTCTATGGAATCCAATATCCCTTTGGCTGTTGCATCATAGTTATATCCACCCTCTAATGTGAAAATCAAAGATATATTTAGTTCTTTGGCGGCTTTTGTTATTATATTTGTAATATTTTTAATGCCTTCTGAAGTTACATTCATAGGCCCAAGCGGATCATCTTTGTGTAAATCATATCCAGCACTAACGAGGAGTATATCTGGTTTAAAAGCTTTAAAACTATCGATGAAATTGTTTTCATAAACTTCTATATAGGTTTTATCATCGGTGCTTGCTCTTAATGGAACATTCAAAGTGTATCCAAGCCCTTTACCAAAGCCTATCTCTTCTTTGGCTCCGGTACCTGGATAGTATGGATAGCAATGAGTGGAAAACAAAAACACTGTATCATCTTCATAAAAAGCATGCTGAGTACCGTTTGGATGATGGACATCAAAATCTGCTATATAAACTTTTTTAAATCCGAGAGATTGGGCTTTTCTTGCTCCTATGGCTATATTGTTAAATATACAAAAACCCATNNAGCTTTTGCATACTCTGCATGATGACCTGGTGGTCTTACCAAACAAAAAGCAGATTCGTATTTTGAGCTTTTAATATCTTCCAAAGCACTTACCATAGCTCCTGCTGCAAACATAGAAGCTTCATAAGTATGCTCGAAAGCGTAGGTATCTGGGTCTAAATATCCACCGCCTTTTTTACAAAATTCATAAATTTCTTGAATATAATATATATCATGGATTTTTAAAATGTCTTCCGTATTGGCTTTTTGTGGCTTTTCAAATGATATTTTTGAGTATAGGTCAGATTTTTCTATGTATTTTAAGGCCGTTTTTAGTCTATTAGCGTTTTCTGGGTGAGAAGGCTCATCATGAAGAAGGAAGATATCATCATAGTAGACGCAAGTTTTCATAGCCTTGCCTCTTTTATATTTTTCTTCTTCCAATGATATATTGAGCTTATCTTTTCATAAAAAGCGATCTGAAGGGCTGATATATCTTTTAGAGCTTCTAAAGCCAAATCAAGCATTGTGTTAAACTCTTTTTTAGTGTAAGTGGCTTCTTCTCCTAAAGAGTGTACTTCTACAAGCTCGCCACTGCCAGTAGCTACCACGGTCATATCTACAGAAGCTTTTGAATCCTCGTCAAAATCTAAATCAAGCATAACTTGTCCATCCACTATACCCACAGAAATCGATCCTACAGTATCTTTTATAGGTACTAATTCTATTTTCTTTTCTTCATGAAGCTTTATCAAGGCATCTGTCATGGCTATGAAAGCGCCTACTATGGAAGCAGTTCTTGTTCCACCATCTGCTTGAATTACATCACAGTCTATCCAAATAGTTCTCTCACCTATTTTTTCAAGGTCTATGATAGCCCTTGCGGCTCTTCCTATCATCCTTTGGATCTCATGGGTACGCCCACCTATTTTGCCAGTTACAGATTCTCTCATATTTCTGGTGGAAGTGGCTCTTGGTAGCATACTATACTCTGCAGTGATCCACCCTTGATTTTTACCCTTTAGAAATGGTGGCACATTTTCTGCCACAGAAGCTGTGCATATTACCTTGGTATTGCCAAACTCCACTAAGCAAGAACCTTCCGCGTGCACATTGAAGTCCCTTTGGATTTTAATTGGCCTTAGCTCATTTAGTTTTCTATCATTCTTTCTCATAATTTTATTATAAAATATTTTTATAGCTATGATTAGATTGAAAGAAGAGTATCTAAAAATCATAAAACAATCTGCCATAAAAGTATTTGGATGGGGTGTAAAAATATATATTTTTGGAAGTAGAATTGACCAAAACAAAAGAGGTGGAGATATAGATATATAGATATATTTATAGAGAGCGATAATNNTGAAGATGAGCTAAAGTTTTTAAGGCTTTTAAGAAAAAGAGGCATCTATAGAGATATAGACCTTATAATCAAAGACCTTCTAAAGATGAAAAACCCATATATCAAGAGGCCAAGGCGAGAGGTGTTTTAATATGAATGTGTTAGAAGAAAATATAAACTCAGCAAAAACCGTATTAGACAAGCTAAAAAAGCTTCAGAGGAAATAACGAACAAACATATTTTAGAGGATGCTGATTTTGAAGATTTTGAACATATAAAAACCATAGATTCGTTTATCTTCAGATTTATAAAATTGCAAGATTATCTTAGCCAAAAGCTCTTTAGAAGATTTTTAGATGAAATAGGTTAATATTATGAATATATGGACTTTTGGAATGTATTGGATAAATTAGAAAAGTTGAGGATAATAGAGGATGCTGATACATGGACAGACATAAGGGAACTAAGAAACAAATCAACCAATGAATATCCAAACGATATAGAATCAATTAAACAAAATATAAGATTAGCTCTTCAATATGTATTTATTTTAGAATCTACAATTATAAATATTGAAAAATACTTAGAAGAAAATAAAAGACATTAATCTAAAATAATATCAAGAACTGTAGGAAAATGCCCGCCATCGTATTCTACTATGTCCACAAGGCTGTTTAGATGCTTTGTTTTGTAAGCTTCTTCTAAGGGTGTTATACTGTCGTTTTTGCCTTGAAAAATTGTAATCTTGGTTTTTAGGCTTTTGATATAATCTCTTAAATCAAGCTCATGATACTCATACAATATATTTATAGCTATATCTTTTTCTGGATATGGGCCTATGAAAGGTTTTGGATAGGCGTTTTTTCTAAATTCATCCACTCCTGAGGTGAAATCTTTTTTCATTCTTCTAATAAAAGCCAGAAACGTGTTGTTTGGATGAGCTTCTTTAAAATATGGGCTAAAACCTATGAGTTTTAGGCTTTTAATATTATTAAGATATCTTGTTAATATAATTCCTAAGGAAGCACCCATAGACCAACCTGTTATTTCTATATTGTTGTAAAAGCTTAGCATTTTTGTGTATTCTGAAGAAGCTTCTAATAGAGTTTTCAGATTATTGCCATGACCCGGCAAAGATAGTTTTATACCATCTTCTTGAAATATAGAATAATCAAAACCCCATCCATGAATAAACACTTTCATAAGAATATTTTATAATATTTTAGATTTTATAAATACTTAAAAACATATTAACAATTGTATGCTTATTAAATATGAGTTTATTATTATCAAATCATATAACAAAACACTTGACAAATTGATAAAAAGTTAATATAATTTTTTATGAAAAACCTAATCAAGGAGGTATGTAGCATGAAGCTAAAGCCCATTTATGATAAGATTGTGGTAAAGCGCATGGAAGAAAAAGAGCAGAGGACCGCCTCTGGTATTATCATACCAGACACCGCTAAAGAAAAGCCTCAAGTAGGTGAGATTATAGCAGTAGGTGATGGTAAAGTCCTTTCAAATGGGCAGGTGCAAAAACCTGTGGTAAAAGCAGGGGATAAAGTCCTCTTCAACAAATACGCCGGTAGCGAAGTAGAATTAGACGGCGAAAAATATTTGGTGATGTCTGAAGACGAAGTTTTAGCAATTATTGAATAATCTAAAAGGAGGTTAATGTATGGCAGCAAAGTTAGTAATCTATGGCGAAGAAGCAAGAGCAAAGTTAAAAGCAGGTGTAGATAAGTTGGCAAATGCCGTAAAAGTTACATTAGGCCCGAAAGGTAGAGAAGTAGTTATTGAGAAAAAATGGGGCGTGCCATTGGTAACCAAAGATGGTGTGACAGTGGCGAAAGAAATAGAGCTAAAAGATCAGTTTGAAAACATAGGTGCTCAACTT